>NZ_JAVDQF010000001.1:0-318213 GCF_031454135.1 Arthrobacter russicus | reverse complement strand
CGCGATCACCCAGGTGTTCTTCCACGCCGAACAATACGCCGACCTGGTGTTGCGGGCCCGGCGCGCCGGGGTCAGTATTCCGCTGATCCCCGGAGTGATGCCGTTCACCAGCCTGCGCAGGCTGGAACGCCTGGGCCAGCTGACCGGCGTCGAACCGGCTCCGGAGCTGCTCGCCGCGCTGGCTTCGGCCGACGACGACGGCGAACGGCGGCGGATCGGGGTCCGCGCCACGGTGGAACTGGCCAAGGCCGCGTTGGATGCTGGAGCCCCGGGGATCCACCTCTACACCTTCAATCAGCACCAGGCCGCTCTGGAGGTGCTGGATCGGCTCAATCTGCTGCGTCCAGCACCGCCGGCCGGCAAACTCCGGCATTTCAGCCGGGCGCATTGAGCGCCTCGGCCATTTCGCTTGCCGACCTTCGAAACCACTAAGGACCAAACCATGACTGAAAACACCCCTTTTCCGGCTGCCTCGCTTTTGGGATACCCCAGGATCGGCCGCCGTCGGGAATTGAAAAAGGCCGTCGAATCCTACTGGGCCGGGCGGATCGACGCCGCCGAACTGGCCGCCACGGCGCAGCAGATCCAGCTCGGCACCGCACAGCGCTTGCAGGAACTCGGTTTGACCGAAGTCGCTGCGGTTCCGGGGACCTTCTCCTATTACGACCAAGTGCTCGATGCCGCGGCCCACGTCGGCGCAATTCCGGCGCGGTTCGGAAACCTGCTCGACGCCGATGGCGGCCTGGGCTTGGCCGGCTACTTCACGCTGGCCCGGGGGGACCGGGAGCAGCAGCCGCTTGAAATGACCAAATGGTTCGATTCCAACTATCACTACCTGGTGCCGGAAATCGGTCCGGACACGGTCTTTTCGGTCACTTCCGATCGCATCTTGCGGGACTTCGCCGCAGTGCTCGAGTCCGGAATCGAAACCCGGCCCTACCTGGTCGGACCGGTGACCTTCCTGCTGCTGAGCAAGGCCGAGGCCGGAGCCCCAGCGGATTTCGCCCCGTTGGCCAAGCTGGCTGAATTGCTTCCGGTGTACGCCGCGCTGCTGGAACGGCTGGCCGCCGCCGGAGCCAGCTGGGTGCAGCTGGACGAACCCGCGTTGGTCGCCGACGGCGCAGTGCCGGCAGCCGAGCTGCGTGCGGCCGTGGAACAGGCCTACCAGGTGCTCGGTTCGGCGCAGAGCCGCCCGAAGCTGCTGGTGAGCACGCCTTATGGCGCGCTGGGCGAGTTGCTCGAACCTGTGGCGAGCCTCCCGGTGGAGGCGATTCACCTGGATCTGTTCAAGGGGGAACTGCCCGCCGACCTGACCGGATTGGCGCAGGCTCTGGCTGGCAAGACCTTGGTGGCCGGCGTGGTCGACGGGCACAATATCTGGCGCAATGACCTGGCCGCCTCGGCGCGCAAGCTCGATGTGCTCAAGGCCGCCGGCATCAACCTGGCCGTCTCCACGTCGACGTCCGCGTTCCACGTTCCGCACGATTCCGCCGAAGAAACCCAGCTCACCGAGCAACTGCGCAGCTGGTTGGCGTTTGCGGACCAAAAGGCGGTCGAGGTGGCCACCTTGGCCAGGCATCTCGCCGACGCCGAGGCCGCCCGACCGGAAATCGAAGCCGCCAGCCGGATCATCGCGTCCCGGGCTTCCGCCGAAGGCGTCCGGCGGGGCGAGGTCCGGGCCCGCACTGCGGCTCTGGCCGAAACGGACTTCCACCGGGCAGAGTATGCGGACCGGGCGAAAGCCCAGCAGGAAGAACTCCGGCTCCCGCCGTTGCCGACCACCACCATCGGTTCGTTTCCGCAGACCGGCGACATCCGTTCCGCACGGGCCCGGGCGAACAAGGGCGAAATCAGCGCGGTCGACTACCAGGAGCTGATGCGGGAGGAAATCCGCCGGGTCGTGGACCTGCAGGAAGACCTCGGTTTCGATGTGCTGGTCCACGGCGAGCCGGAGCGCAATGACATGGTGCAGTACTTCGCCGAGAACCTGGACGGCTTCGAGGTCACAGTGCACGGTTGGGTCCAGTCCTATGGCAGCCGGTGTACCCGTCCGTCGATCCTCTGGGGCGACGTCACGCGCAGCGCGCCGATCACGGTCGAATGGGCTTCGTTCGCGCAGTCGCTGACCGAGAAGCCGATGAAGGGGATGCTCACCGGGCCGGTGACCATTCTGGCCTGGTCTTTCGTCCGCGACGACCAACCGCTGGCGGATACCGCGAACCAGGTGGCCTTGGCTTTGCGCGACGAGATCGCGGACCTGGAAACGGCCGGAATCAAAATCATCCAGGTGGACGAGCCGGCGCTGCGCGAACTGCTGCCGTTGCGCAAAGCCGATCAGCCGGAATACCTGGCCTGGTCGGTGCGGGCCTTCCGCCTGGCGACCTCGGGTGCCGCCACCGGCACCCAGATCCACACCCACCTTTGCTATTCGGAGTTCGGCGTGGTGATCGATGCGATCGATGGCCTGGACGCCGACGTGACCTCGATCGAGGCTGCACGTTCCCGGATGGAAGTGGTCAATGACCTGCAGTCGCATGGCTTCAGCCGGGGCGTCGGCCCGGGCGTCTATGACATCCACTCACCGCGGGTGCCGGGCCAGCAAGAGGTGACCGAGTTGCTGCAGACCGCGGTGGCGCACGTGCCGGCGCGGCAGCTCTGGGTGAACCCGGACTGCGGTCTGAAAACCCGCGGCTACGCCGAGACCGAAGAATCCTTGCGGAATCTGGTGGCGGCTACCCGGGAAGTCCGGGCGCAGCTGGTCTGAGTCCAATCGAACGCCTCGCGCGGGAAATCGCCGACGGCCCGCTCGGCCGGTCAAGATCGTGTCATCTGCCGAGCGGGCCGGTCGAGGGTCTTCCGAAATAAGTTACCGACGGGTAAGTTAGCTCCATGAGCAACGACGCTGTGAATTTGGCCCGGAAGGCTTTCGAGACCGGCGAAGGTTTGGACCTGGATACCAGGCTGCGCCGAATCGATGCGGTGCGCAGGATGTTGTTGGAGCAGACCGCGGATTTCACCGCGGCGCTGTCCCAGGACCTGCGCAAGCATCCGGATGAATCCTGGATGACCGAGATCGGCTTCACCTGCAACGAGGTGCAGCACACGACGAAGAACCTGCGCAAATGGCTCGCCCCGGAGCGGGCCTCGGTGCCGTTGTCCCTGTTGCCGGCCACGGCGAAGATCGTCCGGGACCCGCTCGGCGTCGTGCTGGTGATCGCGCCCTGGAACTACCCGGTGCAATTGTCCCTGGTTCCGGTGATGGCTGCGCTGGCCGGCGGGAATACCGTGGTGCTGAAGCCGAGCGAGCTTGCTCCGGCGACCTCGGCGGCTTTGGCCCGCTGGATCCCGGAGTATCTCGGCGAGGCCGTCCAAGTGGTCGAAGGCGGAGTGCCGGAAACCACCGAACTGCTGAAAGAGCGCTTCGACCATATTTTCTACACCGGCAACGGCCAGGTCGGCAAAGTGATCCTGCGCGCTGCTGCGGAGCATCTGACTCCGGTGACCCTGGAATTGGGCGGGAAATCCCCGGTGTACGTCGACGATTCGGTGGACCTGACCGCGGCCGCGCAGCGGATTGCCTGGGGAAAGTACCTCAATGCCGGGCAAACCTGCGTGGCCCCGGATTATGTTCTCGCCAGTCCGGAGACCGCACGGAAACTCGCCGAGGTATTGCCGAAGGTGATCAAGGGGCTGTTCGAGAAGGACCCACGGAGCAGTTCTGACTACGGCCGGATCGTCAACCAGCGGCATTTCGGTCGGTTGACCGGGCTGCTCGAAGGCGCAGAGTTGGTGACCGGTGGCGACTCCGAAGCGGGAGATCTGTATTTGGCGCCGACGGTGGTCCGGGCGAAGTCCACGGACCCGGTGATGCAGGAGGAAATCTTCGGACCGATCCTGCCAATCGTCGAGGTCCCCGACGAAGCGGCGGCGCTGGCGTTCATCAAGGAACGCGACAAGCCGCTGGCGCTCTATGTTTTCAGCGAGAACAAGGCGACCCGGCGGAACTTCATGGACAATACCTCGTCGGGCGCCCTGTGCTTCGGGGTGCCGGCGGCGCACCTGCTGGTCCCGGGACTGCCGTTCGGCGGAGTGGGGCCCAGCGGCATGGGCGCATACCACGGCCGTGATTCGATCGACGTCTTCACCCACCGCAAGGCGGTATTCGACAAACCGTTGAAGCCGGACACCATGAAGCTGATCTACCCGCCGTTCAACAATCTCAAGCACCAGGTGATCACCAAAGTCATCGCGCCGGCCGGGAAGTAATCCGGTTCAATCCGCGACGGCTTCGGCGAACGCCGCAGCCAACAAGTCGACGAAAAGGTCCAAACTGGCGTCTTCGGAGGCCGCGTCCTGCCGTTCCGATTGGCCGCTTTCCTGACGCCGGAGGGCGAAGACCGTCCGGGCGAGCCGGATTTCCGGCACTTCGACGACGACGAAGTTCTCTTTGCTGTGTTTGAGCACGAGTTCCGGTACCATTGCGGCGCCCAAACCGGCTGCGGCAAGGGCCAGGGAGGCATTGAAGTCATCGCTGTAGCCCACTACTTGGGGATGCAGATTGCACGAAGCGAAGAGCCGCTCGATCACGGTGGCGTCGCTGGTGCCCGGGTGGTGCATGATCCAGGGCATCTCGGTCAACTGCGAGGCGGTCATCCGGGAACCATCGGTGATGCCCCAACCATGGGGCAGCACCACCCGGAAGACATCGTCGCCGACCCATTGCCGATGCAGCGTATGCGGCCAGGCCAGGCCGCTTTGGCCGACTTGGAACACCAAAGCCAGATCCAGTTCGCCGCCCGACCGCAATCCTTGGATCGTCTGCGGCGGCTCGCCGACCCGGATCCGCAATCGCCTGCCCAGGCCCTGCCAGGCCGAAGTCTGCAAGACCCGGGGCAGCACATAGGTGGCCAGCGAAGGAAAGATGCCCAGGACAAGTTCCCGGGTGGCATGGTCCGGTGATTTCGTCGCGGCGGCCAGCAGTGCATCGAGGTCGGTGAGTACTTTGGCCGCATGCCGGGCCATCACGAACGCGGTGTCCGTGGGTTGGACCGAACGGGCGGTACGGGTGAAAAGCACCACGCCGGTCTCCCGCTCCAAAGCCGCGATCTGCTGCGAGACCGCTGACGCCGTGTAACCGAGATGCTGGGCCGCTGCGGCGAATGAGCCGCGCCGGGTGACTTCGAGCAAAGTACGCAAATGTATCGGGTTGACCACTCGACCGCCCCTTTCCTGCTGATGACCTGGCCTGGGTCGCCGTTTCAGCCAGGGGTGACAAACCGGCGTGCCGGTCGAACCCATCCCCGAAGCAGATCGCGCCGAACCTCTGGCAGAGGGCAACCGCCCCCGGGTGCTTTGATTCTAAGCCAGGAGTTGCCGGAGTGAGCATGGACCAACCGAGAGCCGGATTCGATCTGCTCATGCCCGATGATCCGGTCGCCGCGATCGTGTTGGTCCTGGCCGGGGGCAAGCCGGAAAGCCGGGCGCGGTCCCGGCCTTGGCAGCTGTCCAACCTGCGGATGCGCCCATTCACCCGGCGGCTGGCGAAACAAGGGCGTTCCCGAAGCATAGCCGTGGCGCAACTGAGGTATCGGATGCGCGGCTGGAACGGCGTCGAGCAATCTCCGGTGGCCGACGGCCTTTGGGCGTTGCAGCAACTCCGGGAACATTTCGGCTCCGCTCCGGTAGTGGTCCTGGGACATTCCATGGGCGGCCGGACGGCGGCGCATCTGGCCGCGCGGCCGGAAGTGCTGGGGGTGGTCGCACTGGCGCCTTGGTGGCCGGAGCAGGAGGGGCGTGCGTTCCGCACCGGCCAGCAGCTTTTGGTGCTGCACGGCGCGGCCGACCGGTGGACCGACCCGGAGGAGTCCGCCCGGCAGGTCCGGTTGGCGGCGGAGCACGGAGTTGCCGCGCGGTGGCGGGCGATGCCAGGCGGGCATTTCATGCTGCGGAGTCCCCGGCTCTGGCAACGCGAAGCAGTGCGGACGGCGATTTCCTGGGCCGACCCATCCCAGCGCCGGATGGCCCCGAATGCAGGGCAAGAGAACTGAACAACCCAGGAGGAACCCGTCCCGTGGCAAACGACCAGAGGATTTCGGAAACCGGCGATGTCAGGGCCCCGCGTTCGATTGCCGTGGTGGGCAGCGGAATATCCGGTCTAGTCGCGGCTTGGATGCTCAGCAGTACCGATCGGGTGACGTTGTTCGAGGCCGATGACCGGCTCGGTGGACACGCGCACACGCACGAGCTGGCCGACGGCACGCCGGTCGATTCCGGATTCATCGTATACAACGAGCGCACCTACCCGACGTTGATCCGTCTGTTCGAACAATTGGAAGTGCCGACCAAGCCCTCCGATATGTCAATGTCGGTCAAATGCGCTGGCTGCGGGCTGGAGTACGCCGGGGCCAAGGGGTTCAGCGGCCTGTTCCCCGGGTGGCGGTCTTTCGCTAAGCCGCGCTATCTCCGAATGCTCGGCGAGGTGCTCCGATTCCATCGCAGGGCCAGAGCCTTGCTGGCCTCAGCGGGGGACGATCTGACCCTCGGCGAGTTCCTCGAAGCGGAAAAATTCAGCCAATATTTCCAAAGCCATTTCATGACCCCGGTGGTTTCGGCAGTATGGTCCTGTGATGCTTCAACGGCTCTGGACTACCCGGCACGTTATCTGTTCACGTTCTTGTCGCATCACGGCATGCTCGCGGTCAAGGGATCACCGAAGTGGCGGACCGTCGACGGCGGCTCGCATGAGTACGTCCGCCGGGTCGCCAAGTCGATCACCAGGATCAAGCTCGGAGCCAAGGTGACCTCGCTGGAGGAGTTCCGCAGCGGCGTTCGGTTGGGTTGGACCGAGGAGGGAGTGGCCCAAACCGAGGACTTCGCCGCCGTCGTTCTGGCTACCCACCCGGATCAAGCCGCCGCGATTCTGGGCCGGAACGGCAATACGGAGCAACGCCGGGTGCTCGGTGCGATCCCGTATTCGAGCAATGAGACACTGTTGCACAGCGACGAAAACGTGCTGCCCGGGGCTGCCCGCGCCCGCGCGTCCTGGAACTATTACCTGCCTGATTGCTCCGCCCAGCCGGAGAACGTGCTGGTCAGTTATGACTTGAGCCGATTGCAGTCGCTCGACTACCCGGGCGGACGACTGCTGGTCAGTTTGGGCGAAGCGGACCGGATCGCGGATTCCGGCGTGCTGGCCCGGATGCGCTATGAACACCCGCAATACTCGCCGGCTTCGCTGGCCGCGCAAGCCGAGTTGGCGGCGATCTGCACCTCGAAAGTGGTGTTCGCCGGGGCGTACCACGGCTGGGGTTTTCATGAGGACGGCGCTTTGTCCGGCTATCGCGCGGCGCAACGGCTCGGTGGATCATGGCCGGTGTGAGCGCCTTGTATGCGATCACGGTCCGGCACGTCCGCCGGGAACCGGTGCGGAATGAATTTTCCTACCGGAGCTATCAATGGTTCGTGGATCCGGAACAGCTGCCCGCGATTCCGTTTTGGCTGCGGCCTTTTGCGCAGTTCCGGGCCAAGGACCATATGGGCGATCCGGACCGCGGGATCGGCGATAACTTGCGCAGCTACCTCGCTGGGCAGGGGATCGAAGCCGCCGGGCGGATCACCATGCTCAGCAACGCTGCGGTGCTCGGTTACGTCTTCAATCCGTTGTCGGTCTTCTGGTGCCATCGGGCGGATGGATCCTTGGCCTGCATCGTGGCGGAGGTGCACAACACCTATGGCCAGCGGCACCGCTATCTGATTCAGCCCGATGACGCCGGCCAGGCGCGGGTGCGCAAGGAATTCTATGTTTCGCCTTTCTACCCGGTGGACGGCGAATACCGGATGAGCCTTCCGGAACCCGAGGAATCGGCCCGTCTGGCCATCGTGTTGGAGCGTCCGGAGGGCAAGCCCTTCGTGGCTTCGGTGGTTGGCAGGAGATTGCCAGCCAGCAACGGCAATATTGTGCGCATGTTATTGGACATCCCGCTGGCCCCGTTGCGGGTGAGCATCCAGATCTTTTACCAGGGGATCCGCTTGTGGTTGCGGAAGCTGCCGGTGCAACCGCGGCCGACGACGGCGCCACAATCCGAATACCAGCGCGGGGCAGGAAAACACGTTTCCAGCCGAGCAGTCGAGGAGGCAACCAGATGACGCAAACCTATTCGAATCCCAACGTCCGCCAGGATGTTTGGCCTGATGTGGCCCGGATTCCGTCGGCGATCAAGGCCAAAGCCGGAGCTCCGATAGCCGGCACGCTGTTCCGCGCCGCAGTGCGGCGGTTGCCGGTGTCCGTGCAGTTGCCGGATGGTTCCCAGTTGGGCAAAGGCGGCCCGGAGATGGTCCTGCGGGATCCCGATCGGTTTTATGCCCGGATTGCCAACGGCGGTCTGATCGGGCTGGGTGAGTCCTATATGGCTGGGGAGTGGGATGCCCCAGATCTGGCGGCCTTGATGACGGTTTTCGCCTCCCGGGTCTCACAATTGATTCCGCAGCCGCTGCAAGCCCTGCGTGGCATGATCTTGCCACAACAACCGCGACGGGAACGGAACACCGAAGCAAACACCCGGAACAATATTTCCCGGCACTACGACTTGTCCAATGAACTGTTCGCCGAATTCTTGGATCAGAGCATGAGTTACTCCTCGGCTCTGTTCGACAGTTTGGACGTTTCGTCGTTTGAAGCTCTGGAACCGGCCCAGCACGCGAAAATCGACCGGCTGCTGGACTTGGCCGACGTCGGGCCGGGGACCCGGCTGTTGGAGATCGGCACCGGCTGGGGCGAGCTGGCCTTGCGCGCGGCACGCCGCGGGGCGCAGGTCTATTCGGTTACGCTCAGCAGCGAACAGAAGGAATTGGCCGAACAACGGGTCGCCGCCGCAGGTTTCGCGGACTCGGTGCGGATCGAGCTGCTCGACTACCGCAAGGTGCAGGGCAGCTTCGATGCGATCGTTTCAGTGGAAATGATCGAGGCGGTGGGCTTCGAGTTCATGCCGGAGTATTTTCGGATCCTGAGCGATCGGTTGGCGCCAGGGGGAGCAATCGGTCTGCAAGCGATCACGATCGGGCATGAGCGGATGCTGGCAACTCGGAACAGCTACACCTGGGTGCACAAGTACATCTTTCCCGGCGGCATGATCCCCTCGGCGGAACTGATCGCGGAGCAATCGGCGCTGAATGGCTTGACCGTGGAGAACCGGATGGCTTTCGGCCAGCATTACGCGCAAACCCTGCGTCTGTGGGACGAGCAGTTCACCCGGAATGCGGCTGAGGTGGGTCGTTTGGGTTTTGACGAGACGTTCCGTCGGATGTGGCACTTCTATTTGGCCTACTCGAGGGCAGGGTTCGCCGCGGGTTACCTGGATGTCCAGCAATTCCAACTTCGCAAGGCCAAAGGAAACCATTGATGATTGCGCAACAACTCGCCGCCTTGCTCGAACCATTCCTGGGCGGTGAAATGCCGGTGCGGATCATCGCCTGGGACGGCTCCTCGACGCCGGAGCAGGACTCCGATGACCGGCCGGTGGTCCGGCTGAATTCGCCGAATGTGCTGCGGCGGCAGTTGTGGGGTCCGGGGGAGCTTGCGCTGGCCCAGTCTTATGTCCTGGGCGAGCTGGAGGTCTCCGGAGAGCTCTACGCGGCGCTGCGCCGCGTCTGGGATGTGGTTGCGGAGCGGCAGCTGAGCGCGATCAAGGTCACGCCGGCGCTCTTGGCCAAGTTGGCTAGGCTGGCCCAGTCTGCAGGCGCGATCGGCCCGCGGCTGGCGGCGCCCGGTTCGCAGGCCAAGTTGGTCGGTCGTCTGCATTCGAAACTCCGGGACAAACGGGCGATCAGCCACCACTACGATCTGTCCAATGATTTCTACGGGTTGATCCTCGAAGAGCGGATGGCCTACTCGTCCGGGTACTGGGGTGACGGTGCGACGGATGTGTTTCAGGCACAAGGCGCAAAGTGCCGTTTGGTGGGCGAAAAACTCGGTCTGCAACCGGGTATGCGGGTATTGGACATCGGATGCGGCTGGGGATCTTTGTCGATCGAACTGGCGGAGCAGTTCGATGTGCGCATGGTCGGCGTGACGATTTCGGCCGAACAACAGGCATTCGCCAGGGAACGGGCGCGCAAACGCGGCGTCGCCGATCAAGTGGAGATCCGTTTGCAGGACTACCGGGAGATCGACGGCGGGCCGTTCGACGCGGTGGTTTCCTTGGAAATGGGTGAACACGTCGGGCAGCGGAACTATCCGGGCTATGTGGACGCGATCCGGAAAAATCTCGCCACCGGCGGGCCGGCGTTGATCCAGCAGATGGCGCGCACCGGGAAGTACCCCGGGGGCGGGCCTTTCATCGAGGCCTTCATCGCCCCGGACATGCACATGCGCCCGCTCGGTGAAACGATCGGCTTCTTCGAAGCGGGCGGCATGGAGGTGCTCGGGGTGCAGTCGCTGCGCCAGGACTACGTGCAGACCATTGCCGCCTGGCGGAAGAACTTCGAGCGACACCATGCCGAAGCGGTTGCCATGATGGGTGCCGAAGTCGTCCGGGTGTGGGAGCTTTATCTGGCCGGCGGCGAGTTGACCTTCGACCAGGGCCGCATGGGCGTGGACCAGATCCTGATGCGCCGGCGCTGAGCCGTTTTCGCCAGCGCCCGGCCGCGCTGCGCAGTACTTCCAGGCCCGTCCAATTCGCCCGTTCAGTGGGCAGTGCCGTCTGAACCCACGCAACAGGTGAATTGGACGGGCGTGTGATCGAACTGGTTGCTGCGGCGTTGTGTCCGGGCGCGACACGCGACACGCCGGAAGCCTGCGACACGCCCGTGTTTTTAAGTGCAGAAGTACTCCACAGATTGTGGATAGACCCGCTTAAAAGTCCGGAAATCCGCTGATTTTTTCGCTGTTGCCTGTGGACTATCGGTGCATAAAATGACATACTTGTAATACATCATCTTGGGGTCCAAGCAAACCGTCTGCACTATATGTAGTATCGATTTAAGGATCTGGTCCGATCGGCTGAAAGGCCGGGCGGGCAAAGAATGCCAAAAATGAAGCAGGTTCGTCCAGCGGTATCGGGCGAACCGGAACAGCAGCCGTTTATGGATGCACTAAGGGGACAAAGGATCATGACCGTCACGGTTTACACGAAGCCAGCATGCGTGCAGTGCAACGCTACTTACCGGGCCTTGGACAAGAAAGGCATCACCTACCAGAGCGTCGACCTTTCCCAGGACCCCGATGCGCTGGAGCGCGTCCGTGCGCTCGGTTACCTGCAGGCCCCCGTCGTCGTGACCGAACAGGATCACTGGTCGGGCTTCCGTCCGGACAAAATCGATGAACTGGCACAGGCCTCCGACGCGGCAAGCTCGGTGGCCTGAAGCTCCTGACCGCTACGCCGCTCCAGTCGTCTGACTTCCGGTGGCCGACGTCGGCAGAGGTTCCCGATCTCGGCAGGCAATCAGCCAGGGGAGGTGCGCATGAACCCCACGAACAGCAAAATCATCTATTTCTCGTCGGTCTCCGGCAATACCCACCGCTTCGTCGACAAGCTCGAGCTGAATGCGGCCAGGTTGCCGGTGAAGACCAAGGACGAGACGCTCCAGGCGACTGAACCCTTTGTCCTGGTCCTCCCCACCTATGGCGGGGAAACCGGGCATGGGGCGGTGCCGAAACAAGTGATCAAATTCCTCAACGTCGCGGAAAACCGATCACTGATCCGCGGTGTGATCGCCGCAGGAAATACGAATTTCGGGGAAACCTACTGCCTTGCCGGCGAGATCGTGGCCAGCAAATGCTCGGTTCCCCTTCTTTATCGATTCGAGCTCATGGGCACACCGGAAGATGTGGACCGGGTTCATCAGGGATTGGAACAATTTTGGACACCACAGTTGCAGATGCAGTGACCGCGGCTTCGCCCGGACGGGATCAGCAAAGCGAAGCCGTCGACACGGCTCCGGCGAAGAAGAAAAAGGATCTGCCCACGGCTTACCAGGGCCTCGGCTACCACGAGCTGAACGCGATGCTCAACTTGTACGACGCCGACGGCAACATCCAGTTCGACGCCGATCGCGAAGCTGCGCACCAGTACTTCCTGCAGCATGTGAACAACAACACGGTGTTCTTCCACGACCTGGAGGAGAAGCTCGATTACCTGGTGAAGAACCAGTACTACGAGCGGGAAACCCTCGACCAGTACACGATGAACTTCATCCGCGAACTGTACAACCGCGCCTACAAGAAGAAGTTCCGTTTCGAAACCTTCCTGGGCGCGTTCAAGTTCTACACCTCTTACACCTTGAAGACCTTCGACGGCAAGCGCTTCCTGGAGCGTTACGAAGACCGAGTCTGCATGGTGGCTTTGCACCTGGCCCGGGGCAACGAGGATCTCGCGACCAAGCTGGTCGACGAAATCATCGATGGCCGGTTCCAACCGGCCACGCCGACCTTCCTGAACGCCGGCAAGGCGCAGCGCGGCGAGCTGGTCTCCTGCTTCCTGCTGCGCATCGAAGACAATATGGAGTCGATCGGCCGATCGATCAACTCGGCGCTGCAGCTGTCCAAGCGCGGCGGCGGCGTGGCATTCGCGCTGACCAACATCCGTGAGGTCGGCGCGCCGATCAAGCAGATCGAAAACCAGTCGTCCGGCGTCATCCCGGTCATGAAGCTGCTCGAAGACAGCTTCTCCTACGCGAACCAATTGGGTGCCCGCCAGGGTGCCGGTGCGGTCTATCTGCACGCGCACCATCCGGACATCAACCGCTTCCTGGACACCAAGCGTGAAAACGCGGACGAGAAGATCCGGATCAAAACCCTCTCGCTCGGCGTCGTGGTCCCGGACATCACCTTCGAGCTCGCCAAGCGGGACGAGGACATGTACCTGTTCTCCCCGTACGACGTCGAAAAGGTCTACGGCATGCCGTTCTCCGACATCTCGGTCACCGAGAAGTATTACGAGATGGTCGACGACTCGCGGATCAAGAAAACCAAGATCAAGGCACGGGAATTCTTCCAGACCCTCGCCGAGATCCAGTTCGAGTCCGGCTACCCGTACATCATGTTCGAGGACACGGTGAACCGGGCCAACCCGATCGAAGGCAAGATCATCATGAGCAATCTCTGCTCGGAGATCCTGCAGGTGTCCAAGCCGACCACCTACAACGACGACCTCTCCTACGCGGATACCGGCAAGGACATCTCCTGCAACCTGGGCTCGCTGAACATCGCGAAGACCATGGACTCGCCGGACTTCGGCAACACCATCGAGACGTCGATCCGGGCGTTGTCCGCGGTTTCGGACATGTCGGACATCACGTCCGTGCCTTCGATCGCCAAGGGCAACCGCGCCTCGCGGGCGATCGGCCTGGGCCAGATGAACCTGCACGGCTACTTGGCCCGGGAACGGGTGCACTACGGTTCCGAAGAAGGTTTGGACTTCACCAATATCTACTTCTACACCGTGGTCTACCATGCGTTGCGTGCTTCCAACCTGTTGGCGATCGAGACCGGTGAGACCTTCGGCGGCTTCGAGAACTCGAAGTACGCCTCCGGCGAGTTCTTCGACAAGTACACCGATCAGGAATGGGCTCCGCAGACCGAACGGGTCCGTGAGCTCTTCGCGAAGGTGCACATCCCGACCCAGGACGATTGGCGCGAGCTGAAAGCTTCGATCATGGAGCACGGCATCTACAACCAGAACCTGCAAGCCGTTCCGCCGACCGGATCGATCAGCTACATCAACAACTCCACGTCCTCGATCCACCCGGTGGCGTCGAAGATCGAGATCCGCAAAGAGGGCAAGATCGGCCGGGTGTACTACCCGGCGCCGTACCTGACCAATGACAACCTGGAGTACTACCAGGATGCCTATGAGATCGGCTACGAAAAGATCATCGACACCTATGCCGCCGCCACGCAGCACGTGGACCAGGGGTTGTCGTTGACGTTGTTCTTCAAGGACACCGCCACCACTCGGGACATCAACAAGGCGCAGATCTACGCTTGGCGCAAAGGCATTAAGACGGTCTACTACATCCGGCTGCGCCAGCTGGCGCTGGAAGGCACCGAAGTAGAGGGCTGCGTCAGCTGCATGCTCTGAGTTCGGCCCCCACTGCCCGCCCTGGACGTAGGAATTTTTGAAAGAGGAAGCTGCAATGACACCCGATAAGCTCAAACTGGTCGACCACGTCCAGGCGATCAACTGGAACCGGATCCAAGACGAAAAAGACGTCGAGGTGTGGAACCGGCTGGTGAACAACTTCTGGTTGCCGGAAAAGGTGCCGTTGTCCAACGACGTGCAGTCTTGGGCCACCTTGACCCCGGAAGAACAGCAGCTCACCATGCGGGTGTTCACCGGGTTGACGCTGCTCGACACGATCCAGGGCACCGTCGGCGCGGTGAGCCTGATCCCGGATGCGCTGACCCCGCACGAGGAAGCGGTGTACACCAACATCGCGTTCATGGAATCCGTGCACGCGAAGAGCTATTCCTCGATCTTCTCCACCTTGTGCTCCACCAAGGAGATCGACGAAGCGTTCCGCTGGTCGGTGGAAAATGAGAATCTGCAGAAAAAGGCGCAGATCGTCATGGACTACTACCAGGGCGACGACCCGCTCAAACGGAAAGTGGCTTCGACCCTGCTCGAATCGTTCCTGTTCTACTCCGGGTTCTACCTGCCGATGTACTGGTCCTCGCGGGCCAAGCTGACCAACACCGCGGACTTGATCCGGTTGATCATCCGGGACGAAGCCGTGCACGGCTACTACATCGGCTACAAGTTCCAGAAGGGTCTGGAGAAGGTTTCCGAGGAGAAGCGCGAGGAGATCAAGGCCTACACCTTCGATTTGCTCTACGAACTCTATGAGAACGAAATCCAGTACACGCACGATTTGTACGATTCCGTGGGCCTGGCCGAGGACGTCAAGAAGTTCCTGCACTACAACGCCAACAAGGCGCTGATGAACCTGGGCTACGAGGCGATGTTCCCGGCCACCGTGACCGATGTGAACCCGGCGATCCTCTCCGCGTTGTCGCCGAACGCGGACGAGAACCATGACTTCTTCTCCGGTTCCGGCTCTTCCTACGTGATCGGCAAGGCCGTGAACACCGAAGACGAGGACTGGGACTTCTAACGGCCCACCGAAGCTACCTCCGCCCGAACGCACAGATAACGCACGTTTTTGAGCTTCAAGGTCGCGTCGGGACCCGGACAGCTTTTGATCGAAGCGGGGCAGGCCACGGAGCCGACCGGGCCTTAGCCGCCGGAAGAACGGCTGCCGCTCCGGGCGAGCGCTCTGCTTTGACCGTACGCCCGCTTAGGAGAACCTAAGCCGGATGTGAAACGATGGAAGCCACAAGGCCTCAGGGTGCCGGGAGAGGGCAGGGTTCCGGATGGAGTTTTTCACATCGCTGCCTTTCGGCTGGGCGTTTCTCTCGCTCTTCGGCATTGTGATGGCGCGCGCCAATGCCACGTACTGGCTGGGCCGCGGTGCGGCGGCCGGCGGTCGGAAAACGAAACTCAAGAAATACCTCGATTCCGCAGCGATGGCCAGGGCCGAGTCGATCATCGCGCGCTGGGGTGCGCCGGCGGTTGCGGTCTGTTTCGTCACGGTCGGCCTGCAAACCGCAATCAACCTCGCGGCCGGCGTCGGCCGGATGCCGTACGCCACCCGGTACCTGCCCGCCGTCATCGTCGGCTCGGTGATCTGGGCGCTGCTCTACGCGACCATCGGGCTCGCCGCCTTCACGGCGGTCATCGATGCGATCGGCGGCGAGCCGGCCGGACTCGCGGTGCTGCTGCTGATTGCGTTGGCGGTGCTGGGAATCGTGCTCTGGCGGCGCAAGGCAAAGGCTCTGAGCCGGTAATATCGGTGTGGTGCAGACAGAGGCAGACTCCTATTACCGCAAGCTCGGCGACGGCCGTTATGAATCCACGATCCATGCGCAGGGCGCTTGGAATCCGCAGGAACAGCACATGGCGCCGGTTTCCGGAATCATGGTCCGCGAACTCGAAGGGTTCGCACCGCGTCCGGACCTTCGGATGGCCCGGATCAGTTTCGACATCCTGGGCATGATCCCGGGCGGTGAATTCAGCATTGAATGCACCGTTTTGCGGCCCGGCAAGACTATCGAACTGGTCCAGGCGGAAATGATCGCGAACGGCAGGACGGCGGTCCGGGCCACCGCTTGGCGGCTGCAGCGCTCGGACACCACGGCGGTGGCCGGGCTCGGCGACGTCGCAATGCCGCCGCGTGCCGAGGCCACGGTTGCCGAGGGGCTGGCGGAATGGCCGGGCGGTTACATCCGTTCGATCGAACTGCAGGCGCTCCCGGGTGCAGTTCCAGGCCGCGGCCAAGCCTGGCTGCGGGGCAGATATCCGATGCTCGAGGGTGAAGCCACGGCTGATCTGGTCAAGCTGATCGGCGTCGCGGATACCGCGAACGGGATTGCGCCGCGGATTGCGCCGGGCGAAGGCACCTACATTTACCCGAACACCGATTTGTCCCTGCACCTTTACCGGGAGCCGGAAGGCGAGTGGCTGGGATTGGACACCTCGGTGACCTTCGGCAGTGACGGAATAGGACTGACTTCGTCAGTGCTTAATGACTACAAGGGTCCCTTCGGGCGAGCGGAGCAGATTCTGACCGTCCGGGCGATCAACCAACAATAGGAGGAGTCGTGGCCAAGGCAATGTGGAACGGCGAAGTGATCGCCGAATCGGACGACATCGAACTCGTCGAAGGCAATAAGTATTTTCCGCGTTCGTCGGTACGCGAGGAGTTGCTGGAACCCAGTGATTTCCACACCCACTGCCCCTGGAAAGGCGATGCCAGCTACTTCACCCTCAAGGTCAAGGGTGAACGCAATCCGGATGCGGTTTGGTATTACCCGGAACCGCTGAAGGGAGCCGAAATGGTCACCGATCGGGTGGCATTCTGGAAGGGTGTGACGGTCACTGACTGAGCTGCCTGAAGCAACTGAATTCTCCAGTGCCGCCGGGTCCGTCGAACTGATCGACCAGACTGATTCCGCAGGTGCCGAAGCGGACCTGCAACGTGGTCTGGATCTGCTTTCCGAGGTGCAGCGCGGGGTGCGCGGCCGGACGCTCCGGTTGTACCGCCCGGAGCCGACGATGGCGTTCGGCCAGCGCGACGCGAATCTTCCGGGATTCCCGGCCGCGGCAGCCGCAGCCCGGGCGCACGGCTTCGAACCCTTGGTCCGCAAGGCCGGCGGACGAGCAGCGCCCTATCACCGGGGTTGTCTGGTGGTCGATCACCTGGAGCCGGAGGCGGATGCGGTTTTGCAGGCGAAATCCCGCTTCAGCCGGTTCGCCGAGCTGTTCGCCGGGGTGCTGCGGCAAGTGGGCGTCGAGGCCGGAATCGGCGAAATCCCGGGGGAGTACTGCCCCGGGGAGTTCAGTGTGCACGGCTCAGGCAACGGTCTCCGGTTGAAACTCGTCGGAACCGCGCAGCGGGTGGTCGCGGGCGCTTGGCTTTTCAGCTCGGTCATCGTGGTCGAAGACGGCGATCCGCTGCGCGAGGTGCTGGTCGATTGCTATCGGGAACTGGGCCTGGCCTGGGATCCCACGACGGCCGGTGCTGCGGCGGACCTCCGGCCCGAACTGCGCGTCGAGCAGGTCAAAGCAGCGCTCTTGGCCGGCTACGGCCGGTGACTCAAGCAGTCAGGCGTTGCTTGACCTCGATCAACGACGGGTTCGTGGCGCTGGAGCCGTCGGGGAAGATCACGGTGGGAACCGTCTGATTACCGTCGTTCAACTGCTCGACCAGTTCGGCGGTGCCCGGAACCTCTTCGATATTGACCTCGGTGTAGCCGATCCCTTGGGCGTCGAGCTGGCTTTTCAACCGACGGCAGTAACCGCACCAAGAAGTCGAAAACATCGTGATGCTTCCGGATTCCGGAGTGTAATCCGAGGTAGCGGGCTGATTCATGCGGATTGCTCTCCTGGTTTGGTTCCGTTTCCTACTTCAGATTCAACCACGTGGGCGGAGCTGGTATTCCCGCCACGCGGTCAGTCCTGCTCGTCGTCGTTTTCCCAACGGCGGAAATCCAAGGAGAGGTAAAGCGCCAGCGCCGCGGCGTTGCTGTCGTCCACGGAGACTGCGACCTCTTGGTACCCGGCGTTGAACAGCAGGTCCCCGGAAATCACCACCAGGCGCTCGGCCAGGCCTTGCCGTCGGTGATCTCGGTCCGTGAACAATTCGATGAGCAGCGGAGCCGTCGGGCCTTCAGCCTCCGGCGCATGCTCCACGACGAGCACGCCGGCGATGATCTTGCCGGTTTCGTCGACTGCCACTTGGGAGATTTCGGTGAGCAGGTTGCCGTACTTGCCGGCGAAGACCTCGCGCATCTCCGCGGTTGCGGCCGCCACGGACTGCTCGCCGAGGCCCTGGTCGTAGGCATTGAACTGGAGCTCGCCCAACGCGGGGATGTCTTCCGCACTGAGGCTCCTAGTCGAAATATCCGGGTCGAAGCGCAAGGGAGAGGTCCGCGCAATCAGGGTGACTTTGCTGCTCATGGAACGCTCCTTCTGTTGGATTCGGATCTTTCGGTTTCCCGGAAGATTCCGCTGACGGGGGCAGAGTAGCGCCGTTGGACTCTACTGCCATGCTAGACGGCGAGCGGGATAATCGGCTATTCCGATTTCGTTACAGGCTGGGAATCCACTGAGGATCCGGACGCTGGACAACCCTGGCGTTCGAAGATATATTCGAACCAAGATCTTGCTCTGGCTGCAGGGCACGGGTCGCCCAATTGGTTCGGGGCGATCGGAAAATCGTTGGCAGGAGGTTCGGATTGGGCACTTTCAGTGAAGCAGTGGACATCGAGTGCGGGCCGGGATGCCGTCCGATCGGAATTCTGTGGCGTGGCGAGCGATATTGCGTGGTCGCCGGACGACGGCGTCCGGTCAAGGTTTCGGGATTCCTGGGGCCGGGCCAAGGGGTGAGTTCCGCTGAATACGAGTTGTGGGAGCTCGAAGTCACACACCCGGAGCGTTCGCGCAGCGTGTTGAGCGTAGCGCACCGGGTGGGCGGTGCACAGTGGCGGCTGCTCCGGTTGGCAGCCAAGCCTGCTCTGGCTTCGAGTCCAGCCGGCTAATCCGGTACCGGTGCGAATCCTCTTCGACTAGCCTCGTCGGGCGAAATCCGGAGCATGCTCGGGTCGGGGACCGAACCCCACCAGCCGCGGCATGATCTTGCGGATCGGGCGAATATTGTCCGCGGCCCATAAGAGCGGCCGGGGCATCCCGGCAAAGGTTCCGGTCACCGCCGGGGTGAAGACGTATCGGTGCAGCATGCGCTGCAATCGCTGGATCACGACCATGGGGAGCCAGCGGCGGCGTTGGATCGCAGCCAGCAGAGTCACCGGCACGGCGCCGTTTTTGAGTGCCGGGGCGAGCATCCGCCCAGCGGCAACGCCATCTTGGATGGCGAGATTGATACCGATTCCGCCAGCTGGTGACATGGCGTGAGCGGCATCGCCCAGTGCGATGAACCCTGGGCGGTACCAGGTTTTGAGCCGGTTGAGCTTGACATCGAGATGATGCAGATCGTCGAAACTGGTGATTTCATCGATTCGGTCTGCGTATTCAGGCATCAAGCTGGCGATTCGTTGCTTGAAGGCTTCGAGTCCATCTCGCCGAAGCCGGGCGTCGGCGCCTTTCGCATCGAAGTAGGCGATCTGATAGTACGTCGGCCTGCTCAACGACAAGACGATTCCCTGCCGCGACGCGCGCGGCACCAGCATGCCGACTTGCGCCTGTTCGGCGGGCTTGCGGGACAGGCGGAACCACCAGGTGTCGAAGGAGACCGGGTATTCGAATGGTTGCAATCCAGCGGCTGCGCGGGTGGTCGAATGCCGACCGTCGCAGGCTACGGTCAGCAGTGCGCGGATCTCGCCTTCTTCGCCCGCGGAATTTCGGTAGGTAACCCCGGTCACGGTGCCGTTGTCCATGGTGAGCCAAGTGGCTTCGGTGTTCAGAAGCAGGCGGAAGCTGGGTTCTTCCCGCGCCGCCTCGACCAGCAGGTTCAGCAAGTCCCATTGCGGAACCATGGCGACGTAGTCGTACGGGGCGGCCAAGGTGTCGAAATCGCTGAAGGTGATGATGTTGCCGCAGCCGTCCGGCAGGCCGACGTTGCCTAGCCGGCTTTGCGGCAGCGCCCGGAACTTTTCACCGAGACCGAGTTCGTCCAGGAGCCTGATGGTGGCCGGATGGACGGTATCGCCACGGAAATCGCGGAGGAAGTCGGGATGCTTTTCGAGCACGGTGACCTTGACGCCGGCTCTGGCCAAAATCAGTCCGAGCATGATGCCTGCGGGGCCGCCGCCGGAGATGACGCAATCTTGGGTTTCCATTGGAATCTCCTAATTCATCAACTGATGAATTAATTACACTCCGCTTTCCCGCGGCTGTCCAGAGCACGTGGTTGAATACCTTCGATGAGTTCGGACGGAAGGGGCGTCGAGGCGCGGTGGATGGATGAAACGTTTCTTCGGAGTGCCGATGACCCAGTGGGATTCGATGCGCGACCGGCTGCACGTGTACGTAGTGCCGGGAGCCGGCCTGGGTGCGGAGTTGGCCCGGCTCCAGCAGTCGTTGCGGGGGAGGGACTATTGCGCTGCGCAACCGGTCGAGTTTTTGCATGCCACCGTCCAGCAATTTGCGTTCACCACCGGAGAAGCCGAGGCTGGGCTTCCGGAGTTCGCGTGCCGGATGGCATTGCTCGCCGCGCGTACGACGGTTTTCGAGCTGCAGTTGGGCCGCCCCGTGGTCGACGACTATTCGCTGGGGGTCCGGGCCGAAGCCACTGACCAATGGCAAAACCTGAGCCGGGAAATTGCCGATGCCGCGCTGGGCACGTTCCATGCCGGCCGGGCCATGCCGGCGGCTCCGCGGCAGCCGCACATCAGCTTGGGTTACGGCATCGGGACCGGCAGCTCGTCGGAGATCCAAAGCGCGGTCGATGCGTTGCACACTGGAAATCCGCCGGCCTTGGCAGTCGCTGAGCTCAAATTCGTGGCGGTGCACCAAGACGAGTCGCGTGGGCGATATACCTGGGACGAACTTGCGGCTTGGCCGCTGGCGGGCCCGTGAACCCGACAATTCTGCACTTTCGGGCAGCATGCTGTTTCCGGGTGGCAGCTTCGCGTAGTCTCTGCGTATGGACGATGCGACGAAGCTTTCTCCACTGATCGACATTGCCTTGGGCGATACTGAGCGAAGGGTGCTCAAGCACGGGCTCTTGGAGTGGAGTGGCCCGGCCAGATGCTCGGATGCGCTCGCCCTCGCGATGGGCTTCGGGAACGTCGACGACTTGTGGGATGAATCCGATCGGATCATTTCCGCCCTCGAGACCAAGGCTCCGTTGTCGTCGCTCGATTGGGCCCGGACGTTGCTGGCCACCGAGATCTGCTTTGCCAGTGATGTTTTGGGCGCCGGTGTGGATTGGTCCACGGTATCCGGATTGGACGATGCGGAAACGCTGCGTTTGCTCCGCGGAATCCAGCGCAAGATCGGCGTGGACTTGGCGGCCGGCCAGCAGCAGCTGCAAGAGCTCTGAACTCGCCGGGCGGCTCTCTGCTGCCTACTTGTTTCGCCGTCGGGGGCAGGCAAGAATCACATCATGGAGACCTTTGCCACGGCACGGCTGCTGCTTCGCCCTTGGACGCCGGCGGACGTGGATTTCGTCTTCGATTTGTATTCGCGATGGGAAGTCAAGCAGTTCATCGGGGCGGTTCCGAGGATTATGGAATCCCGCCAGGAGGCAGTTGACCGAATCGAGAAGCTACGTGCCTTCGATCATCCGGTGCATGGCTTTTGGGCCGTACAGAACAAGCAGGACGGTGAACTTCTGGGCACCATCTTGTTCAAGTTGATTCCGGCCTCCGGGGAGGTGCCGCCGGTGCCTTCCGCGGAAACCGAGATCGGTTGGCATTTCCATCCGGACGCTTGGGGCCGCGGTTATGCGAGCGAAGCGGCCACCAGGGTCTTGGCGCACGGCTTCGAACAGGGGCTGGAACGGATAGTGGCGGTGACGTCGCCGGACAACCTCGCCTCGCAAAAGGTCTGTTTGCGGATCGGCATGCAGCATCGGGGGAGGACCACGGATTTTTACAACACGGAATGCGAGCTGTTCGTAGCCGAGCAGGTCAGCTAGAAGTCGATGCGCATCACGACGCGGCGGGGACTCGGTCTGCTGACCTCGGAAAACCCTGCTGCAGCGAAAACCTGGTAGCTGCCGACGTGGAGTTCGCCCCAGGTGATCTCTTTGCCCGGCTGGGTGAGCATGCTGTATCCCTCGAGGGCCCTCGCGCCGCGGTCCCGGGCGAAGTCGACTGCGGCCCGGGCCAGGGCATATGTGACGCCACGCTTCCGGAAACCCGCTCTGGTGACGAAACAGGTAATCGCCCAGACTCCAGGGTCGGATTTGTCTTCTGCGCGGCCAAGCCAGGGTGTGCGTTTGGTCAGCAGATGGGCATACACGGTACGCGGTTCAACGGCGCACCAGCCCACTGGCTGGTCCGCCAGGTAGGCGACCAACCCGGTGGTCGCTTCCGCTTCCGGAGTGTCGAATTAACTTTGTTCCCGGAACCGTTGGCCGCGCACTTCGGTGGGAAGCTCACGCCACTGCGAGCTGGCCGTCTTGTACCACTGGCATTGGCAGCGGGCAGCGTCCCCGCGGAACCCGAAAACCGCCTGCAGGTCTGCCCAGGAGGCTTGATGGGCGGGCACGATCCGAAATGCTCCGGGATCGCCGGCTGCTGCGTCGTTCAGCATGCTAGGCCAAGCGGAAAACTGTCCATGCGAAGCAGGCTAGCAGGTGATCCGGACAGATCCTGTCCGGATTCGGATGGACGCCGAACACCGCCGGATTTAGGCTGATCCCGATAGACCAGTCCGATCTTTCAAGGAGGAAAACGTGACTACGCTAGTGGACCGTCCGAATACCGCTTTGCTCGTCGTGGATGTGCAGAATGGAGTCGTCGCCGGAGCCCATCTTCGTGACCAGGTGGTGGCAAATATTTCTGCTTTGGTGGAAAAGGCCCGGAACGAGGGCGTGCCGGTGATCTGGGTGCAGCACTCCAGCGACGAGCTGCGCGAAGGCAGCCCGGCGTGGGAGTATGTTCCGGAGCTGCCCCGGCGAGATTCCGAACCGATGGTGCACAAACGGTACGGAGACTCCTTCGAAGACACCGATTTGGAGGCATTGCTTGCGGAGCGGGGTATCGGGCGGCTGATGGTCGCCGGCGCGCAAACCGATGCGTGCATCCGTTCGACCTTGCACGGAGCCTTCGTCCGCGGCTACGACACGACCCTGATCAGCGATGCGCACACCACCGAAGATCTGTCGGAGTACGGGGCGCCCGCCCCGGCCGACGTGATTGCGCATACGAATCTCTACTGGGATTTCCAATCTGCGCCGGGACGTTCGGCCGGTACCGTGACCTCGGCTGAGCTGGATTTCGGGGTGTGAGCGGTCCGCGTCTGGACATAGCCGAGATAACGTAGCAAGATCTCGCGGGTGACCAGTAGAGCTTCGGACGCCAGATACCTTGCGGACCTCGTGCTGCTGCGCCGGGTCCGCGACCGGATCGACCGAGAGTACATGGAACCGCTCGACGTCGAGGCACTGGCTCGGACCGTGAACTGGTCGGCGGGGCATCTCAGCCGGCAATTCAAGCTCGCCTATGGTGAGCCGCCGTATGCCTATTTGATGACCCGGCGGATCGAGCGGGCCATGGCCTTGCTCCGCCGTGGGGATTTGAGTGTCACCGACGTGTGCTTTGCCGTGGGCTGCGCTTCGTTGGGCACCTTCAGCACCCGGTTCACGGAACTGGTCGGAGTATCGCCCAGCGTCTATCGGAGCCAGTCCGGCCAGGCGACCTTGGGCATGCCGTCCTGCGTCGCCAAACAGGTGACCAGACCGATCAGGAATCGAGAAGCAGCGCCGCCGGGCGATGTTTAGACTTGCCGCATGACGATCACCATTCACTCAAGTTTCCTGCCGCACACCGATCCTGACGCGTCGCTCGCCTTCTACCGCGATCTGTTGGGTTTCGAGGTCCGCGACGACGTCGGGTACGGCGGCCTGCGCTGGATCACGCTTGGCCAGCCTGGTCAGCCGGACACCGCCTTGGTTTTGGAGCCGCCGACTGCGGACCCGGGCAAGACCGAGGACGAACGCCGCTTCGTCCTTGAAATGATGGCCAAGGGCAGCTACGCGCGGATCCTCTTGGCCGCCGATGATCTCGATGCGACGTTCGAACGGATTCAGGCCAGCGAAGCCGAGATCGTCCAGGAGCCCATCGAGCAGCCTTATGGCGTGCGGGACTTCGCGGTGCGCGATCCAGCTGGAAACCTGCTCCGGATCCAACAGAAGCGCTGAAACACCGAACCCGGTGGCGGGCTTGGAATCCAAGCCCACCACCGGGTGTGGCCCGGACGTTGAATCGTTCAGTTATTCAGCAGCGTACTGCCGGTGGCGCTGCAGGCTGCCAGCAGCAGCTCGAGTACGCCGGATCCGGCCGCGGTGAGCAGAGACAAGGCTGTGCGCTTGCGCCGAGGAGTCGGCATGTAATTCCCCCAAGTTGATTGCGATAAAACCCACTTCAGTCATTAACGGCGCCGATTTTCCGCGTTCGGTTCAATCAGTTCGGACCAAAATAATCCGAGCCGGCCAAATTGCTCCGGATCGCCGCCGTCGGCGGCTCCACTGCGGCAGCTCCGGCCGGTCAGGAATCGAGAAGCCTGGTCCTTTGGCAGCGACTAGCATGACAAGCATGGATATCACTCTGGAGCCGGAGAACGGCGCGATGGCAGCCGGGCCGCACACGGCAGACAGCCACGATTTGCTCCGCGTGCAGGGCGCGCGGGAGAACAACCTGAAGAACGTCAGCATTGAGATTCCGAAGCGCCGGCTGACCGTGTTCACCGGAGTTTCCGGTTCCGGGAAGAGCTCGCTGGTGTTCGACACCATCGCGGCGGAATCGCAACGGATGATCAACGAGACCTACAGCACGTTCGTGCAGGGATTCATGCCGAACCTGGCCAGACCGGATGTGGACCTGCTCAGCGGACTGACCACCGCGATCATTGTGGACCAGGAACGGCTCGGTGCGAATCCGCGTTCCACGGTGGGCACCGTGACCGATGTCAATGCGATGCTCCGCATCGTGTTCAGCCGATTGGGACAGCCGTACATCGGTTCGCCGCAAGCCTTTTCCTTCAACGTCGCTTCGATCAGCGGCGCCGGTGCGGTCACCCTGGAACGCGGCGGGAAGACCGTGAAAGAACGCAGGAGCTTCAGCATCACCGGCGGCATGTGCCCGCGTTGCGAGGGCATGGGCCGGGTGACCGACTTCGATCTCAGCCAGATCTATGACGAGGAGAAATCGCTCAATGCCGGCGCATTGACGGTTCCCGGCTACAGCATGGACGGCTGGTACGGCCGGATTTTCAGCGGCGCCGGGTTCTTCGACCCGGACAAGCCGATCAAAAAGTTCACGAAGACCGAGCTGCATGATCTGCTCTACAAAGAGCCGACCAAGATCAAGGTCGATGGCATCAATCTGACCTATGAAGGCATCATCCCGAAGATCCAGAAGTCGATGCTCAGCAAGGACCGGGAGGCCATGCAACCGCACATCGGCGCTTTCGTCGATCGTGCAATGACTTTCACGGCCTGCCCCGAGTGCGGCGGAACCCGGCTCAACGAAGGCGCGCGTTCGTCGCGGATCAACGGGCTGAACATCGCCGAGGTCTGCGCTCTGCAAATCAGCGATCTGGCTCCCTGGATCAAGGAACTGGCCGAACCGTCGATGGCTCCGTTGCTGACTGCCTTAGTCGAGACGCTGGATTCCTTCGTCGAAATCGGGCTCGGCTACCTTTCCCTGGACCGCTCATCCGGAACCCTGTCCGGCGGCGAGGCACAGCGGGTGAAAATGATCCGACACCTCGGTTCGTCGCTCACCGACGTCACCTATGTCTTCGACGAGCCGACGATCGGATTGCACCCGCATGACATCCAACGGATGAACGAACTGCTGCTGCGGTTGCGGGACAAGGGAAACACCGTGCTGGTGGTGGAGCACAAGCCGGAAGCGATCGCGATCGCCGACCACGTCGTCGACCTCGGCCCGGGAGCCGGCACCGCCGGCGGCGAAGTGGTCTTCCAAGGCAGTCTGGCCGGCCTCGAAGCCAGCGGCACCTTGACCGGCCGGCACCTGGGTGACCGGGCGGCTCTGAAAACGAAACTGCGGAAAGCCGCCGGGCGGCTGGAAATCCGCGGCGCTTCGGACAACAACCTGGCAAAGGTCGATGTCGATATTCCGTTGGGCGTGCTGGCCGTGGTCACCGGCGTCGCAGGTTCCGGCAAGAGCTCGCTGATCCACGGCTCGGTGTCCGGTCGGGATGGCGTGGTCACCATCGACCAGGGCGCTATCAAGGGTTCCCGGCGCAGCAACCCCGCGACCTACACCAGCATGCTGGAGCCGATCCGGAAAGCGTTTGCCAAGGCGAATGGGGTCAAACCGGCACTGTTCAGCGCCAACTCGGAGGGCGCTTGCCCCAATTGCAACGGCGCCGGAGTGGTCTATATGGACCTCACGATCATGGCCGGGGTCGCCACTACCTGCGAAGTCTGCGAAGGCAAGCGCTTCCAAGCCTCGGTGCTGGAATACCGCTTCGGCGGCAAAGACATCAGCGAAGCGCTCAGCATGCCGGTGGACCAGGCGGTCGAGTTCTTCGGCGGCGGCGAAGCCAAGATCCCGGCAGTGCACGCCATCCTGAACCGGCTCGCCGACGTCGGCCTCGGATACGTCACGTTGGGCCAGCCGCTCACCACGCTTTCCGGCGGGGAACGGCAACGGCTCAAACTGGCCACCCACATGGGGGAGAAGGGCGGAATCCTGGTGCTGGACGAGCCGACCACCGGTTTGCACCTGGCCGACGTCGAGCAACTGCTCGGGCTTTTGGACCGGCTGGTCGACTCCGGGAAGTCCGTCATCGTGATCGAGCATCATCAAGCAGTGATGGCGCACGCCGATTGGATCATCGATTTAGGCCCCGGCGCTGGGCACGACGGCGGCAATGTCATCTTCGAAGGGACCCCGGCTGAGCTGATCGCCGATCCCGGCACGCTGACTGGCGAATATCTGGCAGCCTACGTGGCCAAATAGCCGCCGCTGCCAGTCCGTCCGTCGCCGCGGAAGCTGCAGCAGCGACGGACGGACTGGAGCCGGCGACCACCGGAATGGCTAGACGCTCACGGCGTGTACTTCGCCGTGCTTCCGTACAGGTTCTTGGTGAAGGACGAGATGTAGCTGCTCGCATCACCGGCCTTCAAATCGTAGGTCAGGTACACCCCATACCCCTCGCTGACGGTCCGTTTGGCGAAACTGGCTGCCGTGGAACTGCTGGTCTGATTGATCTGGATCGCAGCGGGCGAACGCTGGGACTTGGAGCTGGGTCCCCGCGGATCGGAATAGGTGCCGTAGTAAGGGTTCCAGGAGTAGTTGAAGGTATCGGCGATGCTGTTCCCGTTGTAGCTGAGCCGATCAGCCGCCTCGCCGATATCGTACAAAGTGATCAGCTTGCTGCCGCCGAGTTTCTGCCGCAAGGCGGTGACCAGGTAGTAGAAGGAGCTGTCGTTCGGCTGTCCGGTGCCATTGGTGCCGTACTCGGCATATTCGTCGTCGAAATCGATGCCGTCCAGGCCGTACTTGGTGACCGCATTGGCCAATTCGGTGGCGAAGGCCTCGGCGTCGGCCTTGCTCGGGAAGTTCGCGAAGCCGGCGCCCTGGTGGTTGCCCAGGACCGAAAGCAGCACCTTGATGCCTTTGTCCTGCAAGGGCTTGATCTGGTTTTTGGCGTCATTGAGCACTGCGGTGACGTTCGGATTGAAGCTGAGGTAGGCCTTCTGCTTCGTGGTGTCGTAGTTGATGTTGGCTGCGAAGATGACCGCTACGTCGAAAACGTTCGCACCGTTGCTGGTCAGCGTGTACTTGCCGGCATTGAGCATGGAATTGCTGTTGACCTCGATGTAGCTGACGCAGACTGGCCCGGTTTTGCCCGCGGCCCTTGGCACGGCAGCCACCGCCGGGCTGATCGAGCTGATGCCGGTGGCTGCGACCGCTGCCGTGGCGCCGAACATGGAGAGCAGAGTTCTTCTCCCGATGGGTTGTTTCGTCATTGAAACTCTTTCGTTGAAGTGATGGTGACGCTTAAGTGAGCTAAACCGCTTAAGTTATAGACAATCTACGTCGAAATCCAGCACTGTCAAGGATTCTGAACCGCAAAATAGCTGGCAATTCTATGGGAAGATCCAGCTTCTCGGGGCGGCCCGGACGAGCCGCTCGGCTGTCCCATGCCATCTGGTTATCAGTTGTGAAATCTTAATTGATATCGAAACAATCGATGCCTTGGCCTAAGCTGGCTCAATGGACATCACACTGACCCAGATGCGGTATTTCGTGGAGGCCGCAGGGCGGCTGTCGATGACCGGTGCCGCAGAGCGTTTGAACGTCGCCCAATCGGCAGTGTCTGCCGCCGTGTCGCATTTGGAGCGCCGGATCGGTTCGCAGTTCTTCATCAGGCAGCGTTCGAAAGGGCTGGTGTTGACGCCGGCCGGCGAAATGTTCCTCCGTGATGCACAGGCGATTCTGGCGCAGCTCGAAGAAGCGCTCGATCATGCCCGAGGCGAGCAGCAGAGCATTTCCGGACGCGTGCGGTTGGTGTGTTTCAGCACCTTGGCGCCATTCCTCCTGCCGGGCCTATTGGGCCGGCTGCATCTGGAACACCCGGATCTGCTGGTCGAAGTCACCGAGGCGGATGCCGCGGGCTGCTCCGCAGCGTTGCTCAGCGGCCAAGCGGATCTGGCCCTCTGCTACGACCTCGGTCTGCGCGAAGGGCTCTCGGTGACCGCAGTGGACGAGTCGCTCCCGCACCTGGTGTTGCCACCGGAACATCGTCTGGCGGGTCGCGCCGAGGTGGCTTTGGCGGAACTCTCCGATGAACCGTTCGTGCTTTTGGATTTGCCGCACAGCCGGGAGTTGATGCTGTCGATCCTGCGTCAGGCCGGTATTGAACCCGAGGTCCGATTCCGTTCCGCGAGCTACGAAACGGTCCGCGCTTTCGTGGCCAACGGCCACGGCTATTCGATTTTGCACCAGCGGCCGCAACATGGCCTGACCTATGACGGCGGCAGGGTGGCGACGGTCGCAGTCCAAGGCCCGGTCCCGGTGCTGCGGACCGTCTTGGCGCATCCGCAGACGCAACGGACCACGGCCAGGCTCCGCGCCGTGGCGCATGCGGTACGCCAACAGGTGGCTGCCCGCGGGCGGGCTCAGGCGGCTTCCGGCGCTGAGCCTATTCGAGGCCGAGCCGGCCCAGCGCTCGCTCAAGCAGATGCCGCTGCCGGGATCCGGACGTCTCCTCCGGATCCAACATCGAGGTGATGTGCAGTCCGATCATGATGTTCAGGAGTTCGTCGACCACGGCCTCCGGGTCGGAATGCGCCGGGGATTCGCCGTCGTACTCCGCTTGGGCGAGATAGCCCAGCATCAGGCTGCGCCAGGCAAGCAGGGTATTGCGCCCCACTGTGCGCAACCCGGCCTCCGTCTGCGCGCGTTGCCAGAATGCCACCGCTACCCGGCCCTCCACCACGGTCAGCGGATTCGCCGGGATGATTTCCAGGCACATGCGGCGCAGCGCGCCGAGGCCGCGGCGGCCTTGCGCCGCCGCGGCGATCCGTTCATCGGTGCGCTGGCAGATCAGCTGGTACGCGGCCAACAGCAAGGCGTCCTTGTTCGGGAAGTAGTAGCTCAAGACGCCTGGGGCCGCGTAGCCGCACTCCCGGGCGATGTCCCGCATGCTGGTATTGTCGATGCCTTCCTCGGCGATCAGCCGCCACGTGGTTTCGATGATGGACCGGCGGCGTTCTTCGTGGTCGACCAGTCTGGGCACTGGATTCCTTGCCTCACTCGATGGATGGACAGCGTCGAATGGATGCTACCACCGGAGCGGGTGCTCAATGCCCGCAGCATTCCTTGCCGCCGGACGGCCCGGCTTCCGGGCTCGCGCAGTGCCCGGAAGCCGAAGGCGGTATGTTCAGTGTGGGATTGGCATCGAAGAAGCCGTGTGGTTTCAAGGTGAACCCCGTAGTGTCCACCGGCATGATCGGCCAGTCTTCGGGGCGCGGAAAATGCGTCAGGCCGAAGCTGTGCCAGACCACGATGTCCTGGCCGTCGATGTCCCGGTCCTGGGCGGCATAAGCCGGCAGCCCGGCCCCTCCCGGGTGTTGGTTGACGAAGTCGCCGGCCGCATAGCGCTCTTCTGCAGCGTGACGGGTCACCCAGAGGTGGTGCTGGGCGAACGCGGCACGGGCCGCGATCGAAGAATCGTCCGCCATGGCGAGAGTCGGGTTGTTTTCGGGATAGAGCGTATAGCCGACGGGCCGGCCGAGGTAATTGAGCGAGTCCGGGTTGCTGATCTGCCACACCCGGCCCTTGCTGCCGTCGGCGTCCCGGATCGCCGTCGATTCCCGGGCCAGGATCGTGCTCTGCCGGGTGAAAGCATTGCCGTGCGGATTGCCCGGGCTTTTGGGCAATCTCACCAAATCGAGTTCTTCGACCCGGTTCTTCGGTCCGTCGATGAACATGTCGAGCCGGGCGTTGAAAAGGTGTTGGTGGACCGGGGCCCCCAAGCCCGGCGCCACTTCGGTGGCGAAGGGGTAATCCTTTTCTGGAAGCGCCGCGGTGAAGACGATGCCGGTGGCCTTCGCCTCGAACTCGACGACGCCGTCCAAGTACAGGTACCAGTAGAAGCCGTAGTCATAGTTGCCGACCGTGGTGAAAAAGGAGACCACTAGCCGGCGATTGCGGCGAACTTCGCTGGAGCCGGCCCAATCATCGGTGTGCTTCCAGAGGATTCCGGCGTCTTCCTCATGGATGCAGATCCCGTTGGGAATAGCGCGCGGGTTCCCGAAGTCGTCCGCGACGACGGGGGAGAGGTAGGTGATTTCGCCCAGGCAATCGCAGCCGAGTTCGAGCGAGTTGGCTGCCCGGCCGACCAGGTACTCGCCCGAGTCGAAGTAGTTCTGCCAATTGCGATACGGCGCCGGGTCGCCGTAGGGGACCACCATTTCGGAGATCGAGGCCCGGTGGATCACCGGCCGCCGGCGTCCGTCGTGGTTGAAATGCAGTTGATGCAGCACCAATCCTTCACGGGCGTCGAATCCGATGCGCAGATCCCAGCCGAGCCAGGAGAGCAGATTGCCTTCCATCGTGAAGCTCGACCCCTCCGGCTGGCTGATCTCGATCGGCTTGAGGTCGGTCCGCAGCTCGCCGCAAACCGCCGGGTCGGTGAAGTTGCCGTTGATCTCCGGCACCGGCACCGGGCCGTCGTCGAGCAGGTGGTTGACGCAGCGGTTCTCGATGTCGACGAACGCCACGAGCCCGTCGATCGGGTGTGCCCAGGCGTGGTCTTGGGCATGGTCTTGGCGGAAGCCCAGGCCGCGGAGCAGCCGTTTCCCGGACTCATCGGGATACTCGAAGACCCCGGCAGACAGGGGCGCAACCCGGACTTGGTCGGGTTTGAGCCCCCGGGATGCCAGGGCGGCAACCCATTGCGGGTCGGCCTGGAGCACGGTTTCAATCAGGTCGAACTCCTCGACCATGACCGGCAGCTGGCCGTCCACCGCCGGATCGAGCTCGCGTTGGGAAACCAGCTTCTGTTCGGTGAGCGAGAGCTGGACGTCGAGCGAGGCGGCAGCGCCGGGGTTCCAAAGCATGGCCCGGACCACGCGGTTCGGCACGACGCCGTCGGAGTCGCCATACAGTTCGTTCTTCGGCGGCTCGACAATGCCCAGATAGGCAAACCGCGTGTGGTCCGAAACCAGTCCGAAAGCTGCCAGCAGCTTGCGGCTGACGACGATTTCCTCGGCCGAAAGCTGCTCGAGCGGGTGCTGGCCCGGGTCGGGCTGAATGGTTGGCTGCAGAGTCATAGTACTTCCCGATGTTGGTTTTTGATGGTACAACTGTTCCATCATGAATCTGATGTTAGTCAGATCACAAGGAGCACGTAAAGAGTCGGATGGTGAGAATTCTTCAGCCGTCCCGATAGCCGAAGCCGTCGAAGCCCGAGCACAGGAGCCAGGATGAACCGAGATCCACACCACGACACGTCGGATTGGCATCGCCGGGCTGCGGCCTTGTCGATCGACGGCAGGGCCTTCATCGCCGGTCGGCGGTTCGCCGGTTCGGAGGCGCCGCGCGCGATCACGAGTCCGGTGAACGGCGAAATGCTCGCGGAACTGGCAAGCTGCTCGGCCGATGACGTGGATACTGCGGTAGCGGCTGCCCGCCGGACCTGGATGCCCTGGGCCCGCCGAGGTGCGTTGGCGCGCAAGGCGGTGCTCTTGGCCTTGGCGGATTTGATGGAACGGGACTTCGACGAACTGGCGTTGTTGGAATCGTTGGATTCCGGAAAGCCGATCCGGCAGACCCGCACAGTCGACGTCCCCGGAGCGATTTCCACGGTGCGCTGGTATGCGGAGGCGGCGGACAAACTCCACGGGGAACTGCCGGCTGTGCCGCCGGGAGCGGTGGCTATGGTGACCAAAGAACCGTTGGGGGTGGTCGCCGCCATCGTGCCCTGGAACTTCCCGCTGGAAATCGCGGTGTGGAAACTCGCCCCGGCGCTGGCTGCCGGCAATGCCGTAGTGCTCAAGCCGGCCGAACAGACCTCATTGAGCGTGCTGAAACTGGCCGAATTGGCTGCTGAGGCGGGCCTGCCGGACGGGGTGCTGAATATCGTGACCGGTTCCGGGCGGGAGGTCGGTGCGGCATTGGCCCGGCATATGGACGTCGATGCGCTGGCCTTCACCGGTTCGACGGCGGTTTCCCGGACCTTGCTGGCCGCCTCGGGAGCCAGCAATCTCAAGCGGCTCGGCTTGGAAGCCGGAGGCAAGAGCTCGAATCTGGTCTTCGCCGATACCGGCGATCTGGCCGCGGCTGCCGGGAAGGCTGCTTTCGGCGCCTTTTACAACCAAGGCCAGGTGTGTTCGGCGAACTCGAGGATCCTGGTCCAGCGTCCGGTCTACGAAGAGTTCGCGACGCTGTTGCAGCAGGCAGCCGAAGCCTTCGCCCCCGAGGATCCGCTGGCCGATGCGGCGGGCAACGGCGCCCTGATCAGCAGCGCGCACACCGACGACGTCGCGGCCTGGATAACCCGGGGCCGGCAGGACGGCGAGGTGCTGTTCGGCGGCGGCCGGAAAACCATCTGCGGCTCGGACGCTTACCTGGAGCCGACCCTCTTGGCTGGTTTGGCTGCGGAACACGATGTGCATCGGGACGAGATTTTCGGACCGGTTGCGGTACTTCACCCGTTCGACACCGAGACCGAAGCCGTGGCCCTGGCCAACGCGACGGATTACGGTCTGGCCGCGTCCGTGTGGACTTCAGACCTCCGCCGTGCGCATCGGGTGGCGGGCGAACTGGTGGCCGGTACGGTCTCGGTGAACACCGTAGACGCATTGGGCAACACCACTCCATTCGGCGGGTTCAAGCAATCCGGTTTCGGCCGGGATCTTTCATTGCATGCTTTCGACAATTACACCGCACCGAAAACCACGTGGATCCAATTCGGCTGAGTCCGGAGGTTGTCGGATGACCTATGCGGAATGGATTTTCAGTGGCGGCGCGGTGCACACCATGGATCCAGTGCGCCCACTAGCGGAAGCAGTAGCGGTGGCCGGGGGCCGGATCGTGGCCGTTGGGCCGGACGCACTGGACTGGCGGGGACCCGGCACGGAAGTCGTGGATCTGGCCGGACGCGCGCTGTTTCCCGGGTTTCAAGATGCCCACGTGCATCCCCTCACCGCCGGTCTGCAGCTGCTTTCCTGCGATCTCAGCACAACGCACAGTCTCAAGGACTACGTCGGATTGATCGTGGATTTCGCTCATCGGCACCCGCAGCACGAATGGATCACCGGTGCTGGTTGGTACGGCGACGTCTTCGACGGCGGCTTTCCAAACCGTGATTTGCTAGACGAACTCGTGGCCGACCGGCCGGTGTTCTTGATGAGTCACGATGCGCACAGCGCGTGGGTGAATACCGAAGCTTTGCGGCGTGCCGGAATCACTGCGGAAACGGCCGACCCGGAGGGCGGACGAATTGTCCGGGACGGCGCTGGCAGGGCTAGCGGAATGTTGCTGGAGAGCGCTGCCGATCTGGTTTCGTCGCTGATCCCAGCACCAGCCGACGCTCACCTCAGAAGCGCGCTGCTGTGCGCGCAGGACACCCTGCACTCCTTCGGGATTACTTCTTGGCAAGACGCTGCCGTCGGCCAGGCGCTTGGCACACCGGACCCATTCGAGCACTATCTCGCCCTCGAAGCAGACGGCTTGCTCACGGCTGCCGTAACCGGTGCACTGTGGTGGCAGATTGACGAAGGCCTGGGCCAAATCCAGAGCCTCCTGGACCGGAGGACTAGGGCCGCAGGGCGATTTCGGACCACGGCAGTGAAGATCATGTTGGACGGGGTCTGTGAAAACTTCACCGCCTCGTTGACCCGACCGTACCGGGGGCATCCGGGGCAACGCGGCATGAGCATGATTCCGGTCGACGAATTGCGGCGGGTCGCCTCGGTGTTGGATGAAAAGGGGTTCGACCTGCACCTCCACGCGGTGGGCGATCAAGCGGTCCGCGATGCTCTGACGGCGCTTGATCTGCCGAGCCGACCGGACTGGCAACCCCGTCATCAGATCGCTCATCTGGATCTGATCGACCGCTTGGATATCGAGCGTTTCGCTCGGCTCGGGGCGATCGCGAACATCCAACCGCTCTGGGCGCGGCAGGACCCGGTATTGGTGGAGACGAAATTGCCGTATCTGGACGAAATGCATCAGCAACTGCACTTCGCGTTCAAGACCTTCGACCGGGCCGGAATCCCGCTCGCCATGGGAAGCGACTGGCCGGTATCCAGCCCCAATCCCCTCTGGGGCGCGCATACCGCGGTAAATCGTACGGCTCCGCGTACCGATCCGCACGCTGCCGATACGCGGTCGCAAAGTGCTCCGCTATTGCCTGGAGAAGCAATCGCGCTCCACACCGCCCTCATGGCCTACACCCGAGGTTCGGCTCGGGCCAACCGGCAAGATGCCGAACGCGGTTCGGTCGGGCTTGGCAGGGCAGCCGACTTGGTGGTGCTCGACACTGATCCGTATGCCGTCGAAGCAGCAGACCTCGGCGAGATCAAAGTCGATTTGACCCTGGCTGGCGGCAAGCCGGTTTACCGACGTGAAGCCACCGAATCTTGAGATCTGGTCTCCGGGTTCGACGTGGCCAAGCGGTCCGTTTTCGTCTCGGCCGAATCGGACCCGTGCTGGATCAGCTCAGCTCGGTGTCCGCTTCCACGATCAGATCGGTGACCTCGGTCGGACGGGAGGCCAATGAGGCGTGGTCGGCCGGAATTGGTGGTTTCCCGGCACCTGAAGGCGCTGAAAAAGGCCGGCCCGGTCAGGGTCGAACGCCAGGGAAATTTTGTGCTCTACCGTTTGGACATCGAGCGGGTCGAACGACTCGGCACCGCGTTGATGAACCTCATGCTGGTTTGAGCGCAGATCCGAGCCGGGTGTGCTGCTGCGGTTCAGCGTGCGGCTGATTCTCTCCGGTCTGCTGGATCGTCCGCCTGGCTGGTCGGCACCGGCAGGTAGCCGTGCCGCTTCGGATAGCGGCGCATGAGGTAGTAGTAGGACCCACCGGCGAACAGCACGCCGACCAGCCAGGAAATGTTGCCGCCGCCCAGCGGTTCCACCAGCCATCCGGTGAATACCGGCGTGCTCATGAACGGGATTTCACTGAGCACGCCGATGGCGTATGCGGTCATCGCACGCCAGTCCACACCCCGGTAGCGGCCCTTGCGGTCGTAGATGGCCGCCAAGACGTACTGGCCTTTGCGCACCAAGTAGAAATCCACGAGATTGATCGCGGTCCAGGGCACCAGGATCACGGTGAGCAGCACGATGAAGTTCATCAGGTTGTTCAGGAAGTCACCGCGCCCGGCGATCGCGAGCACGGTGCCTGCAGCCGCGATCGCAGACATGGTGAACACCCGGCCGCCCCGGCTGACCGCTTTGGAATTGCGCAGGGCTCCGCTGATCGTCGTGGTGGTCATGAAAGCTCCGTACACATCGATGCCCATGATCACCACATTGCCCGCGCCGATCACCAGGAGGAAGATCCAGGGCGCGAATCCGGCCTGTTCCACGACGAAGGATACGGATCCTCCGGCAAATGAATCCGCAGCCATTGCTGCTGCCGCCGCGCCGAAGGCGAACATCCAGATCGACGAGGTGGCGCTGCCCAGATAGGCCCACCAGAAGGAGGCCCGGATGGTGGTGTTGGCCGGAAGGTAACGGCTGTAGTCGGCGGCGTAAGGTGCGTAGGTGAGCTGCCAGGTCGCGGCCAGGGTTACCGCGAGCAAAAAGGTGCCCCAGCTGAATTCGCCTTGTGCCAGGGCCGGGGTCAAATCATTGCGGGCCAGCAAACCGGTGGTCAGCACCAGAAAGGCGATGCCGCTGATCCAGGACAAGACGGTCACCGAGGCGCGGAGCAATCGGTATCCGTAGATCGCAATCACCGCAGCAAGGGTGTTCATCAGGATGATGCTGATATTGACATCCCAGCCGAACCAACTGGCGACTGCGTTTCCGGTCAGCACCCCGGCGACTGCGAAGTAGCCGATATACATCAGGACGACCAGAAGCAGCGGGAATATCGAACCGAAATAGCCGAACTGCGCCCGGCTTTGGATCATTTGCGGAATCCCCAGCAGTGGGCCCTGGGCCGAGTGCAGTCCCATGAAAATGGCCCCGAGGGCATGCCCGATGATGGCCGCGACCACGGCCCACAGCAGCGGCAGGCCGAGCGCGACCGAGATGGCTCCGGTGGCGATGGTCAGGATATTCATATTGATCGCGAACCACAGCGAAAAAAGATTTCGCGCTTTGCCGTAGCGCTCGGCGTGCGGAACGAAGTCGGTGGAGTATTTTTCCACTTGAAACTTATCCTGCGCCATTGCCGGGCCTTCCATCTTCTGCCGATGTCCGCGGGCGCTTTCGGGTGCCCCGAGCCGCATTGCCACGGCGCTCATTGTGTTTCGCTGGTCCACCGATCGTAAGGACGGAAGGGAATCGATTCAACAGGTAGTTTCTGGAGAAGTTCATCGCTTTTCGTGATGCAGCTCACGTCTTTGCGCCGGCCACTGAGTGCATCTGAAGAACGGATGCAATTCACCAAATTTATTCGCTATGCAGATGCAGGAGTAGACGAAAGACTGGATCCGGCAATCGGTAGAAGAAGCGGAACTCGCCGCCCGGTTCGGCAGCGGCCCATTCGGTGCAAGCGCTTCGCAACAAGAGGAGATCGTCATGTCGAATCCGGACGTTGAAGTCCTCGTGGTGGGTGCCGGGCAGGCCGGGATCGCGATGAGCGAACATTTGACGGACCGGGGGATTCCGCACCTGGTCTTGGAACAGCAACGGATCGCCGAACGCTGGCGGTCGATGCGATGGGACTCTTTGGTCGCGAACGGCCCGGCGTGGCATGACCGGTTCCCAGGTCTTGGTTTCGCGGAGTTGTCCGCCGGCGAATTCGCGTCGAAGGATCAAGTTGCGGACTATTTCGCAGCTTATGCCGAACAGATCAAGGCGCCGATCCAGTGCGGCGTAGCGGTGCGTTCGGTGCGGCGGAAAGCCGGCGCCCCGGGATTCCAGGTCTCGACCTCGTCCGGGGAACTCAGCGCACGCTATCTGGTCGCGGCAACCGGGCCGTTCCAGCGCCCGGTCATTCCGCAACTGGTTCCCGACGACGCCGGCCTTCTCCAGATCCATTCCAGCGACTACCGCAATCCGCAGCAATTGCCCGAAGGTGCGGTTCTGGTCGTGGGTGCTGGGTCGTCCGGAGTGCAGATTGCCGCGGAGATTCAACGCTCGGGACGGCAAGTCTTCCTGTCCGTCGGGCCTCACGACCGGCCGCCGCGCAGTTATCGCGGACGGGACTTCTGCTGGTGGCTCGGCGTACTGGGGAAATGGGATGCCGCAGCGCCGGAAGCGGGAGCCGAACACGTGACCATCGCGGTCAGCGGCGCCGACGGCGGCCAGACCGTGGACTTCCGAAAACTCGCCGAGGACGGCATCACATTGGTCGGCCGGACCAATGGATTCCACGCCGGCGTCGTGGGTTTCGATTCGGACCTGCAGCGCAATATCGCAGCCGGCGACGCGAGCTATTCAGCCTTGCTCGACGAAGCCGACGCCTATGCGGCGCGCAATGGCCTGGATCTTCCGGAAGAACCCGGAGCCCGGTCCGTGCGTCCGGATCCGGATTGCCTGACCGCTCCGCTGCAGGAACTGGATCTGTCCGCTGCCGGAGTGACGTCGATCGTGTGGGCGACTGGGTTCGCAGTCGACTACGGTTGGTTGCAGGTCGATGCCTTCGATGCTCAGGGGAGGCCCAGGCAACAGCGGGGAGTATCCAGCGAACCCGGGGTCTATTTCCTCGGGCTGCCCTGGCAATCGCGTCGCGGATCCAGTTTCATCTGGGGCGTCTGGCACGATGCGAAGTACCTGGCCGATCACATCGCGATCCAGCGCGGTTACTTGGCACACCACGAACTGGACGCCCTGGTTCCGGAACCGGCCAACTGATTGCCGGCGCGTCGGGTGCGGTTAGCCGCCGAGCCCGACGCTTGCCGTGAGCGCTGCTTCGAGTTCCGAAGGATTCAAAAGCCCGCGGGCTAGGACCAGATCCGTGATGCTGCGATCGGTGGCCAATGCCTCTTTCGCCAATTCCGCAGCGATGGCGTACCCGAGCAGCGGTGCCAGGCCGGTGACCACGCTGACCGAGCCGGCCAAGCGTTGTTCGAGCAGCCGGGTATTCGCCCGAATGCCCGCGACGCAGTGGGTCCGAAGCTGCCTGCAGGCGACCGAGAGCCAGGCGATTGATTCAAACAAGGCGTCGGCGATCACCGGCTCGAAGGCGTTGAGTTGGAGCTGGCCGGCTTCCACTGCGAAGGTCACTGTGGCATCGGCGCCGATCACGCGGAAGGCTACCTGGTTCACCATTTCCGGGATCACCGGATTGACCTTTCCGGGCATGATCGAGGATCCGGTCTGAACCGGGGGCAGGAAAATCTCCGCGAAACCGGCTTGTGGACCGGAGGAGAGCAACCGCAGGTCATTGCAGATCTTGGAGAGTTTGACCGCGCTTCGTTTGAGCAGCCCGGAGACCAGCAAGAAGACTCCGGTGTCGCTCGTGGCCTCGACCAGATTGCCCGCCGGAGTGAGCTGCAGCGGAGCAAGCGCGTTGAGCGCTTCGATGACGGCGCTGCGATAGCCCGGGGGAGCGGTGACTCCGGTGCCGATGGCGGTGGCCCCGAGGTTGGTTTCGCACAAATGCGGCAAGAGTTCTCGCAGCCGCTTCCCGTCTTCACGCAAGGTTTCGGCGAAGGCACCGAACTCCTGGCCCAGCGACATCGGCACGGCGTCCTGCAGTTGGGTACGGCCGATCTTGCGCACCTCGGAAAACTCTGCGGCTTTGGCGTCGAACGCGTCCACCAGCTTCCCGTGTTCGGCGCAGAATTCGACGATTTCCCGGTGCAGGGCGATCTTGATTGCCGTGGGATAGACGTCGTTGGTCGATTGGCTGCGATTGACGTCGTCGATCGGGTGCAACTGGGCATAGTCGCCTTTGCGGTGGCCCAGCAATTCGAGCGCGCGATTGGCGATCACCTCATTGGCATTCATGTTGCTGCTGGTCCCGGCGCCGCCCTGAATCGCATCGACCAGGAATTGTCCGTCCAGACGGCCGTCCATGACTTCGCGGGCTGCCTCCTGGATCACCGCTGACTTGACCGGGCTCAGCACGCCCGCTTGCTCGTTCGCACGGGCTGCGGCGAATTTGACCGCACCCAGGGCCCAGACCAGCGAGCGTTGCGCGCCGATGGTTCTTCCGCTGACCGGAAAGTTGTCGATCGCCCGCAAAGTGCTGATTCCCCAGTAGGCAGCAGCCGGTACCTCGGCCTCGCCGAGGCTGTCACGTTCCGGTCGGAATCCTGCCGTAACGGGGTGCTGTGGCTCGGTCATGGGGGCCTTTCGGAAAAGGAGGAACTCGGAAAGCCTGCCGGGCTATTTCGCCAAGCGGTCCAGTGCCGTGAGCGCCAGCGCAACGGCACCATCATGGATGGCCCGGTTCGCCGGCTCGCCGATGCAGTGCGCGGCGAACTCAGCTTGGTGGTTGGCCGCGGGAAAGCAGCCGAGTCCGATGTACGGATGGATCGCCGGAACGATTCGGGAGACGTTGCCCATATCGGTCGACGCCCGGTTCATGGTCGCTTGCTCAGGCGGCGCATCGAAACTGCGGCCCAGGGACTCGGCGTGCTCCAGATACAGTTCCAACGCCCGCAGATCGGTCCGGAATTCCGAGTAGGGCTCCGATTCAGGGGTCATCGACAGCTCGCAGCCGGACGCCAGGGCTCCGGCCTCGAAGCAACGGATGACCCGTTCTTCGAGCTCGCCGAGTTGGTCGAGGGTCTCGGCGCGGATGTACCAGCGGCCTTCGGTACGCTCCGGAATCGCGTTGGGTGCTTCGCCGCCGCGGGTCTGGATGCCGTGGACCCGGGTGCCGGCGGGAAGCTGCTGGCGAAGCAGACCCAGGGCCAACTGGGCGATGAGGAAGGCGTCGTTGGCGTTGACGCCTTGTTCCGGATAGGCCGCGGCGTGTGCTGCTTTGCCTTGGTACGCCACGCGATGGTGCGAAACCGCGTACGGCTGGGCTTCGGCCGAGTCGACCGGCGCCGGATGGGCCATCAGTGCCAGGTCCAAGCCGTGGAAAGCACCTTTGTTGAGCAGCTCGATTTTCCCTCCGCCGCCTTCTTCGGCGGGCGTGCCGTAGAGTTCCACAGTCAGATCGCGTTCCGCGGCGAATCCGGAAAGTGCGACCGCGGAGCCGCAGGAAATCGCGGTGATGATGTTGTGCCCGCAGGCGTGCCCGAGGCCTGGCAGCGCATCGTACTCGGCCATCAGCCCGACCCGTCGGGAGCCGGTGCCGAAGACTGCGCGGATTGCGGTCGGGAATCCGAGGTACTCCCGCTGCACGGTGAATCCGTGTCCCGAGAGATAGTCGGCAGTCCAAGCTGCAGCCCGGTGTTCCTGCCAGCCGAGCTCCGGATTGGCATGCAAGGTTTCGGACAACCGGACCAAGTCCGGGATCTGCCTGTCCACCGCGGACAGCACTCGGCCGCGCTGCAGGTCCCGGGCCTGCCCGGCCCGGGACCCCGGCTGACTACCGGTCATCGCCGGGTACGCCGTAACCGATCGAAGCGGCAGGGTCCAAGGCGCGAACCACATAGTCCTGGCGCTGCGGCAACCACAACCGGAGCAGCCGATCGAGTTCGGCGATCGGCTGCTCGTGCCAGTCGACGCGCAGATCGGTATCGCGCCAACCGTGTCCGGAGACCACGGAAATTCCGGCCGAATGAACCGGTCCTGCTTCGCCGCCGGCGGATTCGGCAGCCTGCAAGGCGGCGAGCAGGCGTTCCTCCAGCTCGCCGCCGGCGGCTTCGAAGGTTTCGCAGAGCACCTGGGGGAGAGTGGAAGTGGCGAGCATGTTGCCGGCAGCCACGCTGTGCGCACCGCGGGCATCGCCGAAATTGCCCAAGGTGCCGGTTCCATTGAATGCCGCGCCGCGGCCGGAGGAATCGAGGACGACCAGCTGGCGGAAGTCCGCCCAGGGTGTTTCCCGGACGACCGCGTCGAGTGCTTGCCGGGCCGAGGCGCCGGCTTGCATCTGGTCGAGCAGCTCAGGGCCGAGGCGCGGATCGGTGATGTTCTGCGAACTGACCACGCCGACGCCGTCGCGCAGGTGTGCGCACCTGGCCGCTACGGCAGGGGAGGAGGAGGCTACTGCGAGACCGAACCTGCCCGCCCCGTCCGTCGCCGCGATGCTGAACGTCATGCTGCAGGCTCCGGTGAAAGCACAGCGGTGGCATCGATCTCCACCAACCACTCGGGGCGGGCCAAAGCCTGCACCACGATTCCGGTGGAAACCGGAAAGACGCCTTTGAGCCATTTGCCGATCGTCCGGTAGACCGGCTCCCGGTAACGCGGGTCCACCAGGTAGACGGTGATCTTCACGATGTCGTCCAGGCTGCTGCCGGCTTCCTTGAGCAGCAGGTCGATATTGGCCATCGCCCGTTCGGTCTGCGCGGCGACATCGCCGATGCCCACCGATTCGCGGGTGTCCAGGTCTTGGCCGATCTGACCCCGGAGGTAGACGACGCCCTGGGCCACGACGGCTTGGCAAAGATCGTTGTCCAGGTTCTGCTCGGGGTATGTGTCCTTGGTATTGAACGGACGGATGCGTTGGTGGTTCACAGGGCGGCTGCCTTTCAGCTCCGACGGCATCGGATGCACTGGAGGTTTTAAGCCAGCATCCAGCGGCTGAGTCAATCTGTCCAACAGTTGTTTCCGAAGCTCTGAATCGATATTTCTGATGAATTGGATGCACCGGTTTCTCGGCCGACCGGTCGCACCAACTGGGCGAGATCAGCAATCGGGGCGCGTGAAGCGCGATTGGACGTCAACCGGGCCGGCACGGTCGAAAAGCGCTATCTCGTTGCCTCACCTACGCACGACCGCCCTTGGGGGACGATCACGATCTGGGCTGAGGAAGGTTCCTTCCTCAATGCCGGAGATTTCGTTGAGCTGGTCATCGGTCAATCCTCGGGAGCCACTTTGGCTGCTGATTCTTACGTGAGCTTGTTGCGGATTTCTCGCTGAAGAAATTGCCTGTGGTTGCCTTCTCTGCATGAGTATTGAAGGTGCGTCATTGTGCGGCTGAGCGCGTAGCGCCGTCCACGCGGCGCTGATCGGGTAAGAACGGTTCGAGGTCCTTACACGCCCACAAAATGTGCCGATAATCCACATTATGTAAAGTAGTCATTTTTAGATGAAGCAGCAGTTAGCGATCCGGCCTGTCGGCGCGCGGCCGAAGCACCCGCCAGCTCGGTGCCCTAGCCAAATCCGAGGATGTCACTTCAGCCCAGCTTGCCCTCGCATGGCTGCTCACCGAGGTGAGCATATCGTGACAATTTCCGGCACCCGAAACGCCGATCGCATTGCCGAGAACGCAGGTGCCGTCAACCTCTTGCTCAGCACAGAAGACCCGGCCCACATTGCCGAAATCCTGCCAATTGGCAGTTACGGATCCCGATGCCGCGCCAAGACACTCCCCCACCGAGAATGAGCCTAACCGGATAGGCCGCGCAAAAACACCAGCAGCAACTGCATCAAGCTCGTCAGCCATCGCGTCGCGTCACTTCGAGCCGTTACCTGACAGACCACCCGGGACTCAACCCAGACCACATTAACGGCGTGGCGCAGCTTTAGCGCTGTCCCCTGCACCGTCGCTCTCTCGGGCTTGCAACGATAGGGCCAAAACGTTCATGCGCAGCCCTACGTACCGAGGGCTGCAGGCCAAGGCTGATGCGGCCAGACTCGCCGCCCAGCAAGAAGTGCTCCAAATAGGCAGCGAACCAAGCCGCAGACGAGTCGTAGTCGATCAACTCGATTTGCAGCGTGAAAAGTTGCCGCTCTAAGCTCCCCTACTTATCTGTTCGCAACCGTCGTCAGCCCTACTTCGTCGCTCACGCTGTGGACCCACTGTGTCCACAATGTGAACAAGCATAGCCAAGCGGCTGAAGTTAGGTAAGCCTTAGTGAGGCTTACCTAACTTCAAGGTAGGGTCGCTAACAATCGAAAGCGGATGATAGATGAAAAATTTTCTGAAACGTATTCTGGCACCTTTTACAGTTGTTGCAATCGTTTGCACCATGGGATACGCGCCGGCAATAGCAGCAAGCGGAACTGCAAATTTGCCCGTGGTAAAGCCAATGGTCTTCCCTCCGCACCAGATTGTAAACAATTTCAAAGCATATCATGGTTTAAAATACGGCGATATAGATCAGGTTATAGCAAACGGAATAAAACGTCCGGCTTCAGGGTCGCAAGGAAATGGAGATGATAATTGGAAGGGATTTTATACAACTGACCGAAAGAGCATTGCTGCAGGATACGCGACGACCAATGACCCGAACGACTATCGTCATGCAGGAGCCGTTATAGAGGTAACGTTTCCTGGAAAAACTGAGATCTTTGACGTGACCGGTTCCGCGGAGGAAATAAAAAGAGACTTAGGCATACCCGCTTCCGTGAGTTTGTTGGAAGGCTTGGATAGTGATGCCTTTAAAGAAAAGCATAAAGGAAGCGACTATTTTGCACTCAAAAGGCCTATTGCTGAAGGAGAGGAGGGTTTCGAGTATATTTTTCAATGGGAACAAGCATCCCGAGCAAATGTGGAACTCTCCGTCAGATTTGATCGGCTGGAAAACGGAGCCGATAATCGACGAGGGGAAGATGATCGTCAAGCTTTCCAGACACAGCAAGAATGCATCGAGGGACCGGCACGTCTGGCAAAACGGGACACTAGATCACCACGGGCAGTAACTGGCTGCTCGTTGAGCACCCGAAAAGGTATCGATGAGGGGAAAGCCACAGCACAGAGCACATACGACGAATATGTGGCTAACCGACCCGTACCGGAACGTCCACTCAATAAAAATGAAATTTCTCGAAACAAGATCGAACAAAACTATGATTTCGCGGTAAACACCGGCAGATTCCGAGGCCTCAGAGCTGATATAGATTCTAAGAATATGGCTGTGAACTTTGCGCTGAACATGGCACAGTTGAGTGGCCCCCTGAGCTCCAATCAGAGCGCCTTCGACAAGATGGTCGCCTTGGCAGGAAACGTCCCGGGACTCGGCGATCTAGCGAACATTTTTGATGCGACAGAACATGACAATAAAGAACAACTTATACAAAGCATCGTAGGGTTGAGCGCCTTCGTCATTTCACTATCTATCCCCGTAGTCGGAGAAGCGATTGAGATTGGCCTACTCATTGAACAAGTTGGTGAGGCTATCGGTTCAGCGATTATGAATTATTTTATTGGCAAAGACAGCGATCGCCCGGATACGCTGCCGAGCCCTCTTGAGCCACAGACATTTCATGACATTACCGCATCCTGGCTACCAGATGCCAAGGGAAATCTTGGCGAATTTCTTGATCTTAAAGGAAAGTACGGTGAAAGTATTCAAAAATTTGCACTAAGCGTATCGAAGCCAAATTACAGTCGCCCATTTACCGGATTTATGGTTACTAGTACCCCGGAACAGAGATTTGAACCGGATCTCAGTCGTATTATTTATCGAGGTCGAGTTGTCGATATGCTTTGTGTCGCAAATGATATAACCACTGGCGATCGCCCGGTCGGTTCCAAAGAATATCGTTGCCGCCCAAGCACTTCGATTATCCTCGCAAAGGATGCTGGCGTTAGGGTTGAGCTAATGAGAACAATTTTGGAGTTTGTCGACAATACGCCTCAACCATTTTATGGCAACTTCATTCATTTGCATATTGGTGCAATCAAAAAAGACAACGATGATTGGGAACCTGCGGATCCAATCAACAATCACGGTCTTACCGGGAGATACTATTTGAACTTTGTCTTCCACGCTCGCACGGATTTCCAGTGTTTCTCAAACCTGGTAATTCATAACGGGGCGTGGCTCGGAGCGTTTTATGGAATCAGGGAGAATGGCCAACTGAAAAGCTCTGGAGGGCCGTTGGGCATGGGTAGTCGGACCAGAATCGATATCAAACCTGCCGAGGGAGCGCAGTGGACGAACATCTCCCCCTTGGCAAACGGAAACCAGCCGGTTGGGGGCGCCAACCAGCTAGGAGCGAGGGCTGACGCCGTCGGTCCAGAAATTAAGGGATGTTCAAGTTCCGGTGAAACAGCTACGCTCGAAACACGAGGTGGCCTTTTCAATGCCAGGCTGGTTTGGGCGGGAAGTTAGCGTTCACGAGGAAAACCAACATTTTTTCTAAAGGTTATAACCCTCGCATTTACTGTTACTGATTGACGGGATTACTTTCGTGGGGCTGCTTACCATCAGGCTGGTGAAAAAGCGGCCCCACGAAGAGTGTTACAAAGTATTCCGGCGCCAACGTCTCAGGGAAATATCTCCGCATTGGTTTGGTTGGATACCTCCTCAGGGATCTCTTGTTGCGGGTTCCCTCCTGCTCAGCGCATCGCATATGGCGTTCAGCGCTTAGGATCGCATTAAGTCAAATTTGTTCAGTTGTTTGGTGCGCTGCCAGTTCAGCGGCAGCTTTCGCGATGTTTTTGCCCATGGCTGCGAAGATTACTGCGTGGAAGGGCAAAATCGAATACCAATAAAGTCGGCCGGAGAGGCCTCGCGGGAAAAAGATCGCCCGTTGTCGGTAGGTGTTTTCGGAGCCGTCGTCCGTCCCTTTGACCGCCTCCAGTTCCAACCACGCTGCTCCGGGCAACCGCAGTTCCGCACGCAAACGGAGCAGGCGGCCGCGTTCGATGTTCTCGACCCGCCACCAGTCCACAGCCTCACCGACCCGCAGTCGGGTCGGATTCCTGCGACCTCTAACTAGCCCATTGCCGCCGCTGATTTTGTCCATCCAGCCACGCAACGTCCAGGCCAAGGGCAACGAATACCATCCGTTGTCTCCGCCGATGCCTTCGATGACCTGCCACAAGAACTCAACGCCTACCGGCGTCTCGAAGCGCCGTTCGTCGACGAAGACCTTGCGTCCGGACCACTCCGGATCACTCGGCAGGGGGGCAGCGACTTGCGCGTCGTTTGTGGCGCTCGCCCAAGTGGTTTCGACGTCGGCGGCTGAGATCTTGCCCAGGGCCAATTGCACTGCTTCCCGATAGCTCAGAAGTCCTCCCCTTATCTCGGCCAGGTATCGGTCGATATCGTTTTCCCCGGCCACTGCATCGTGCTGCAAGGACTCCACCAGCGGCAAGGCCAGGCCCAGCGGAATCGGAGTGACCAAACCTACCCACAGCCCGGCGAGCTTTTTTGCTGGAATGGGAACGACCAGAATCTTGCGCCTGGGTAGCTGGGCCACATCGCAGTATTGGTTCATGAGTTCCGCGTAGGGCAGGACCTCGCCTGATCCCAGATCGAACTCGCGGTTGATTTTGCCGGGAAGATCAGCGGCGGCTACCAGATAGGCGAGCACATCCCGGATGGCGATCGGTTCGACTAGGTTTTTTACCCAGGATGGTGCCACCATGGCCGGCAGCCGTTCGGCGAGATTCCGGATCATTTCGAATGACGCCGAACCGGAACCAATGATCACACCGGCCCGAAACACCACCGCGTCCACCGACGATTCCAAGAAGACCTGAGCCACCTTTTCCCGCGAGCGCATGTGCCGCGACAACTGGAGGCCCTCGGGGTGCAATCCACCCAAAAAAATGATTCTGGACAGGCCGGCTTGTTCGGCGGCCTGCGCGGCCACCTTGGCCATGTGCTGTTCTTTCGATTCGAAATCGCCGCCCGAGCCCATCGAATGCGCCAGATAGTAGAGCGAATCGCAGCGTCTGAGCGCCTCAGCGAGCCGCGGTCCATCGTCCAAGTCGCCTTGGATCACCTCCACGTCGGTGCGCCATGGCACGTCGCTCAGTTTTTCCGGACTGCGGACGTAGACGCTCACCCGATACCCCGCATCGAGCAGTCGTGGCACCAATCGTCCACCAATGTAACCGGTAGCTCCGGTCACAAGAACCCTGCGTACCGCTGATCTTTGTTCCGTGGCTGGCCTCCTCTGATGAAGTGGTTGAGTTTAGTTGTGAAGGGCGGCGAAAACGTTAAGGCTGCTAGCAAATGTCACCCAGATCAAATAAGGGATCAAGAGGACAGCTGCCCAGCGATTGATTGCCCAGAACTCCCGGATCAAGAAGACCAGAGAAACCGCCAGCGCCACGATGACGACGGCCGCCAGCCAGAGCGCCGGGGCGCCCAAGGCCGGGTACAAAGCGAAAAACAGCGGGCTCCAGACTGCATTGAGCAACAGCTGGGCTCCGTACAGCCCCAACAACGGGCGGAAACCGCGGAGTTTGCGCCAAACCAGCCAAGCCGCAATGGCCATGGCGATGTAGAGGAAGGTCCAGACCGGACCGAAAAGCCAATTTGGCGGGGACCAGGGAGCCTTGTCCGCCGTGGCGTACCAGCCATCGATATTGGTGAAGTTCGCAAGCACGCCGATGGCTGCGGCGATCGATGAGAGGAGTAGATACGCCAGCAGGACCAGGAGTGATTTGACCGGTCCCGGCGTTTTGGCGATGTCGGTGTGCATGGATTCGGACTCCCGGGTTCAGGTCTAGCAAAACATTGGCGCGACGGTCGGCTCGGGAGCCGAATCCGGCTTGCGCTCGATCAATTTTCGACAAAAGGCTATTGGCACTGAGCTGGTTTGTTCAGTCTTCGCGGATGGCATCGTTGAGGAGGATGAGAAATCGGGCCACGGTATCGGCGTCTTCGTCGCTGAGCGAGTCGACGGCCTCGATCATCCTGGCGTGCATGACTCCCAGAGTTTCCCTGACTTCTTGGTCGGTCTCCACGGTTGCTTCCACGACCACGGCTCGGCGATCGGTAGGATGTGGAATTCTTCGGACATGTCCGCTTTTACACAGTCTGTCCACCAGGGATGTCGTTGAGGCCGAAGTGATATTCAGCAGGTTCGCGATGTCTCTTTGCAACACGATTTCCCCGGCTTTCTGGGCGCGTAGGAGGAAACGCAGGGCGATCAGGTCCGACTCGCCCATCTTCATCGAGGACCGAGTGCGCGCACGCATCTTCTGTTCGCTTTCGCGGTAGCTGCGCAGCAAGTTGAGCACATCCACGCTGGACGGCCTCCGGGCTTCCGGGTACCAATAGCCCCCGCCCGAAGGTCTAGTGCCCGCCTTCGCTACCCGAGACATGCCTTTGTCCAAAATTTTCCCGCCTTGCTGATCGAAACCCATCTACCCCCATAGATCTTGATACCCGGCATCCCAACTGATGACCAGGCAATTGACCAGTTTATCTAGTTGCTAGACAGGCTACTAAGTTTGTGAAAGTGTTGAACCAGTTGTCGACAGAGTGAATCGAGGACGTCAAATGAGTGTTGTGAATACGCCAGAGCGGTCAATGCAGATTCAGTCTTCGCTGACCGAACCTGTCTCGCTGCGAAGCGCTGCGGCAAGTTCCTTCTACAGCTTGGAAGCCGAAGTGCTTCGCCAGGTAGCTGCGACGGGTAGCCGGCTCGCCGAGACCATCGACGGTGTCGAGGCGGCATGGCTGCGGATATCGGGCAGCGCGAAAGAGCCAAACCTTCATGCGTCTTTTATCCTGGCTCAGGGGTCAGCAGCGGATCGGACCATGGCGGCAGTCGGCGAGCGGGTCTTTCCCCGGTTGGAGTTCATTCTCGGCGCCCCGTTCCTCGAGCAGAGGATTTCGTTCACCATCAGCTCTCATTCCGATATGACGATCGGCTCGCCGCATGCTGCCCTTCCGGCCCGGCAGTTTGGCGGGCCGGCATGAGCATCGCGGTTGCGCGCAAGAGCGCCCCGGTAGTGCAGGCATCGCGGTACTCCCCCGACCTGAAGAGTACTGCCGGGCAGCTGGACGAGCAGCGATTTGACCACGAAGTGACCTTCGAGCGGTTCTTTAGGTACTACGAAAAACAGGCGCTCATCCAAGCTCACAAAATTCTTGGCAGATCGGGCATCGACGCGGATGACATCGTTCAGGAGGCCTTCGTCAGCGCCTGGCTGGGAATTGACAAACTGAGCGATCCGCAGAAGGCGAAGTCCTGGCTTATGGGGATCGTGAAGAACAAAGCCGTTGATGCATTGCGAAAAAGCCATGACCTTCCGGTTGAGTCCCACGACGAAAGACCGTCACGGCTGGTTCCCGAACCGGAGTCCTGGATTGTTTTCAAGGAAGAGCTAGCCATGGTCGTCCATCACATCAACCACGGCATGACCGAAAGGCAACGTCTCTGCTGGCAGTTGAGGAAGCTGGACAACTTCAGCTACGAACAAATTGCTGAAGAAACTCGGCTCACGCAGGCAACGGTAAGAGGGACTCTGGCCCGGACTAAGCAAAAAATGAAGCCCATACTAGAAGGCTCTTCGGCAAAATTCCAACTCTCGCTGTAAGGTGGACCTCAATCCCGGAATCCCGGCACCGTCCGGCCCGTAGCGCCCTTCGGTGGCGTGTCTCCGGTGCGGCTACCAAAGTCGATAACCGAGCTTCCTCCCGGGAGTATCCGGAACTCAAAACCAATGGCGCGCGCATGGATTTGGCGGCATGGGTCTGCTGCTCAGAAGCCAAGGCCTGAATTAGCTAGTCGGGGCGCTTTCACAGCCCAAACAGTTCGGAATATGCGCTCTCATTACGGAGTATCTGGAAAATTGAAAACTCAACCCTGCGCTGGGGTTTCCTTCCGAGCGATGCCCCGCCGGAGTCCAACCGGAGCGAAATCCGGAATAACCATGGTCTTCCGGCTGTTGGGGCGTTTGGCCTGTTGGTCATGCAGTACCGTATTTCATGACGGGCTTCGGGCTTGGCCTTGGCAATCTCTAGGTGCCGCAGAGATAAGAAATCTACCGAAAGATTCGCTGAACAAAGGAGTTCGGCACGGTTCGAAAGGCTTGGCCAAGCGTTATTGACGCCTTGCGCTCCGCCTCCTATCACCCGATGTAAAGGAGCCTTCCATGTCGATCGCCGTCTCCGATGCCGAACTCGCCGACCTCCGCTCGCGACTGCGCAATACCCGTTGGCCCACGCCGTGGCCCGTGGCCGGCTGGGAAGCCGGCACGGATGCTGCGGAACTTCGCCGCCTCGTCTCCTATTGGGCCACCGACTATGACTGGCGCGTCCACGAGGCAGAGATCAATGCCCTCCCCTCGTATCTGGCCGACATTGCCGGAACCCCGGTGCATTACCTCCGCTTCGACGGCGAGGGCCCCGCTCCCCTGCCGATCGTGCTTACCAACGGCTGGCCCAGCTCATTTCTCGAACTGACCAGCCTCGCGCGCCGGTTGGCGTCGCCGTCGCAATACGGCGGCTCGGCAAGCGACGCCTTCACCGTCATCATTCCTTCACTGCCTGGCTTCGGGTTTTCTCCACAGCGTCCCTCGCTGACCGAGCCGCCGCAGACGCACGAGATCTGGCACCAGCTCATGCATGATGAGCTGGGCTTCGAACGTTATGCGGCACAGGGCGGCGACTTGGGCGCAGGGATCACCTCACGGCTCGCCGAAGCGCACCCGGAGGCGGTACTGGGCATCCACTTGATGGCTGTGGCCAGCCCGGTCGCTTACGACGCCGACAGCATCACTGCAGAAGAACGAGCCTACCTCGACGCCGTTGCGGCCTGGTCTGCTGAGGAAGGCGGTTACCAGCATGAGCAGAGCACCCGCCCCATCACGTTGAGCTATGGGCTGGCCGACTCCCCGACCGGCCTGCTGGCCTGGCTCGTGGAGAAATACCGGGCCTGGAGCGATTGCGGTGGGGATCTGTCCTCCCGGTTCAGCGATGATTTTCTGCTCACCCAAGCGTCGCTGTACTGGTTCACCAATACGATCTCCACATCGATGCGGCCGTACTACGAATATGCCCGGCAACTGACGCGGCGGGTGGCACGGGTCGAGGTTCCGACCGCGGTCGCGTTGTTCCCTGGCGACCTGGCCCGGCCGCCTCGGAGCTGGTGCGAACGCATCTATCACGTCACGAGCTACCGTGAGTTGCCCCGGGGCGGCCACTTTGCTGCGCACGAAGAGCCCGAGTTGTTCGCCCGCGAGCTCACCGAGTTCTTCCGCGACCTCAGATGACCAGCTGTGTCTGATCGAAACGCGGGCAGTTTCGAACAAGTCATGGACAGCGTTCCAGCGCATGAGGCGATGTCCTGAGACTCGCCAGACCCGAAAGGTTCAATTCTGATGCAAGCCGCGCAATTCAGCCGCCTCGGCGGTCCCGAAGTCTTCGAAATCGTCGCCCTACCGGATCCGCATCCTGGACCGGGCCAGGTGCGGATTGCAGTCCGGGCGGTCGGGATCAGCGGCACTGACGTGAAGCTCCGATCCGGATCGGTCGACTTCGGCGATCCACTCCCCCAGATGACCGGGCGGGACGTCGCGGGCGTCGTCGACGAACTAGGCGCGGGAGTGACCGACGTGGCGGTCGGTGACCGCGTGTTCGGCGCATCCGACACCGGGGCCGCAGCGGAGTATGCGTTGTTGACCGTCCGGGCACGGATTCCGGAGCCGCTGGGCTTCGTGGATGCGGCGGTGCTCCCGGCCGCTGTGGAGACGGCCACCCGTGCCTTGGACCGGCTCGATGTCCAATCCGGACGGGTCCTGTTTGTCAACGGTGCATCCGGCGGCGTGGGCAGCACCTTGGTGCAGCTGGCGGTCGCCCGGGGCCTCCGGGTGATCGGCGCGGCAAGCGCCGCGAATCAGAACTACCTGCGGTTGCTCGGCGCCGAACCGGTGGTCTACGGCGAGGGAATGCTGGAGCAGGTCCGTCTTCTTTTGGCGGGCGCGCCCGTTGCAGCAGTCGATGTTGCAGGCAATGGAGTGCTCCCGGAACTCATCGGCCTCACGGGCGATGTGGCCGCCGTGCTGACTTTGGCGGATTTCGCGGGCGCCGAGGCATACGGAGTGCACTTCAGCAGTGGATCCGAGGACGGTCATGCGTTCCGCTCGCTGGAGACGATCGGCGAGCTGATCGAATCGGGCCGGTTCTGGTTGTCCGTCGACAAAGTCTTCCGGCTCGATGACATTTCCGAAGCCCATCGGCTCAGTGAGGGCAGGGGCGTCAAGGGGCGACTCGCCTTGATCGTCGGCAAAACCGACTGAGATTCGCGGTCTCCATGGCGTAGCCGGACCCCCACCTGGAATTCAGGAACATGTAGCCGAGTTCTGCCTCCTCGGCTTCGGGCCGGAGGTGGACAGGGCGTTCCGCCCCGCGGCGATCGATGGTTACGATGTCGATCGGCTCGGTGCCGAGTTCGTCGAGGAAGAACCCGGCGCGCTGTCCCGGTACTTCCGGGGTTGTCCACTCGAGTTCGGCCCGCGGTTGTGCGCCGCCGAGGTAAAAACTGACTTCCGGCGATTCGATGTCTTCTACCGGCAAGAGCGGTTGACCCCAGGTGCTCAGGCCTTGAACGGTCCGCCCGGTCCGAAGGCGAAGTCGGCAAAGCGTTCGCCGATGATCCGGTGCGTGCGGGTATCCGGATGCAGGGCATCCGGCAGCGGATGCGCTGCCGAGTCAGCTTCTCCGTACAGCACGGTCCCATCGAGATAGTGCAGATTCGGGTCTGCACGCTGTTCGACGATGGCCGCGAGCTCCCGTCGGATGACCTTCAGATTCAACTTTCCGTACGCGACCTCGGCTGGGTCGCCAGTCGCGATGAAGCTCACGGTCCCGGTGCCCAAGCTCCGCGGATCGAAGGCCCCGGGGCCTGGAGTGTCTTCGTGGATCGGGCACAGGACCGAGGAGATCAGCAGCAGCGGAGTCTCCGGATGCCCGTCCCGGACGGTATCCAAGAAACCGTGCACCGCGGGTCCGAAAGTGCGCAATCGCATGCCGTCGAGATTGACCACGTTGATGCCGAGTTTGAGGCTGATCAGATCGGCTGGACGGTCCCGCATGACCCGGGCCATGAACGGGTCGAGCAGCGCACTGCCGCCAAAACCTAGGTTGTGGAGCGCGACGCCGCCGGCGTGCGCAGCGATCGCCGGCCAGATCTCGCTGGGACCGGCGGCGTTCGAGCCGTGGCTGATCGAACTGCCGTGGTGCAACCAAACCGGTCGATGGTCTGCTGTACGGGCCAGCGGTGCATCCGCAAGCAGCTCGATCAATTCGACCGATTCATTGTGCGGCAGCCAGATTTCGACCTGCTTCCTGCCCTCGGGCAACGTTTCGAAACGGATCAGCTGACTGGCTCCCGGGCGAAAGCCGGAGCTGCCGTTTTCCAGATCGACCTCGATCAGGTCCCCGGCCTCGAGTATCCCCCGATCGTGGAACCCGCCGTCGACCAGGACATCGACGGCGCCACGCGCCCGTTCCATGCCGAGGTAGCCGACCCGGGTGGAATGGATCTTGAGCTCAATGGCCCGCGCCTCGGTATTCATCGCCAGCCGAACACCCGAGGGTTGGGCCTCGACCAACAGCAATTGCGGATCCGGAAACTGAGCTCGGACCCAAGCCGGTAGACGATGCGGCCTGAGTCCTTTCGCGGTCGGCTCGATCTCCTCGGCGCCTTGGATCAGCTCGCCGAGCTGTTCGGTGCGGATCATCATGGATGCACTCTCCTCATGCGGCTCATGGTGTCACTAGCCCGGCGGGTACGCAATGTCCCGGGACGGTTTGCGAACCGCCTTCCGGTTCCGCTGCGTTGCCCGAAGCAGTTGCCCGAAAGGGAAGGTTTGCCGCCGCGCGCTGGATTGCCGGCAGTCCGCATGAAACCTTGGGCAGGTCCGCATTCCGTTCCCGATCAGGAGCCCCGAGCATGCCGAATTCCGCTAAGCCGATCAAGCCGCTTCGCCTTGCCACCTTGCTCATGCTGGCTACCGGGGCAGGGTGCGGGATTTCCGGTTGCGCCGCGACGCAGGCGGCTGATCCTGCCGGTCAGGCTGCTGCCTGCCAAACGAACCCGGCGGATCTGCTCCAGCAATTCGCCGACGCCTTCAATCAGCACGATGCGGCTCGGTTGGCCGGATTGTTCGCCGATCGTGCCAATTTCGTGAACATCTACGGCACCGTGATGCGAAATCGGTCGGGCATCGAACAGGGGCATGCCCAGGCCTTCAGCAGCCGGCTGGCGCCGGCCAAACTGGAATTCAGCAGCATCGACAAAAACCAGGCCTCGGACCGCACCGCAGTGCTCACCGGGGTTTGGGATCTGGTTCAACCGAATGATGCTGACCAGTCGAAAGTCGTGCCCACCGGTTCCGGGGCGCTCACCGCAGTCGCGCAATGCGACGATGCGCACTGGGTTCTCATTTCCGGGGCGAACGTCAGAAAGACCACGCCGCCCAGCTGATCTGTTCCCCGGCCACGTCGGGTCAGTGTCAGAGCCCCAGTCCGCGGCGAGAAGACCGTGGATGGACCTTCGTTGCTTCGCCACGCCCTGCGACGAGTGCGACCAGGATCATGCCAGCGCTGGAGCAGTTTTCAGCCAATCATCAGAATCGAACCATAACCTGTTGCCTAACCGAACTAAGTTGGTTGAAGGGGAGTTCTGAGATGATTGACGTCCGCGACCGTGGCGAGTTGGATGAACGAATTGAGCAGCTTTCGGCCCATGACCGCCAGTTTGCGACCGCCCGACCGCTGCCCGCGGTCATCGAGTCGATGTCCGATCCAGGGCTCGCCTTGGCGGAGATCATCGACCGCTGTTTGGCCGGTTATGCGGACCGGGATGCTCTGGCTGCGCGATCCCGTCAGCTGGTGCAGGATCCGCGGACCGGGAAATTCAGCACCGGCCTGCTGGATTCCTTCCAGGCGATTTCCTATCGCGAACTTCGCAGCAGGATCGACCTCCTGTCTCGGTCCTTGCATGCCGCCGGGCTCCGGTCTGGCGACTTCCTCGCAGTCTTCGGATTCACCAGCATCGATTACACCGTGGTGGACTTGGCAGCTGCGCGGATGGGTGCGGTCACGGTGGCCCTGCAAACCAGCTCGACGGCGAAACAGATCGCGCCGATCCTCCAAGAGATTGCGCCGCGGGTGCTGGCCGTCAGCATCGAAGATCTTGAAACTGCCGCTGCCGTGGTCCCCGAGCTTGGTTCCCTCGAGCAGATTCTGGTTTTCGACTATTCGGCAGACTTCGAACAGGACCGGCAGCGGCTCGACGCCGCAGCAAAGGTCCTCCGGGAGGCTGCGCCGCGGGTCAAGGTCCGGACGCTCGATCAGGAACTGGAATCCGGCCAAGACCTCCCGGAGCTGCCGCTTTTCGTGCCGGAAGCCGGTCAGGACCCGATGTCCTGCTTGATCTACACCTCCGGAAGCACCGGAACGCCAAAGGGTGCGATCTACACCCAGAGCATGGTCGCAAGACTGTGGCGAAGGGGATTCTTCGGCACCGAGGAACGGATACCGGCGCTGCATTATCAGAACATGCCGATGAGCCACATGATGGGCCGGGCCTGGCTGGTGTCCACCATAGCGAGCGGCGGCGTGGCCTATTTCGCCGCGAAAAGCGATATGTCCACCCTGTTCGAGGACCTTTTCTTGGTTCGTCCGACCTCGTTGTGCTTGGTTCCCCGGGTCTGCGAGGTGGTGTTCCAGCGCTTCCACAGCGAACTGAGCCGACTGGCCGGATCCGAATCGGACGGCTCGCCCGTCGATTCCGGGCAACGCGAAGCCGACGTGATGACGGAACTCCGAGAGCAGCTTTTCGGCGGCCGGGTACTCTCCGCAGTTTGCGGCAGCGCCCCGCTGTCGCCGGAAATCCGCAGTTTCATCGAATCCTGCCTGCGACTCCATCTCCGGGACGGTTATGGTGCCACGGAAACCGGAGGCGGGGTGCTTGCCGACGGCAAAATCATCCGTCCGACAGTCATCGACTACAAGTTGGTGGACGTTCCAGAGCTCGGCTACTTCAGCACCGACAAACCGAACCCGCGCGGCGAACTCTACGTCAAGACCGAGACGCAGATCCCAGGCTATTACCGGCGTCCGGAACTCAACTCGGAGGTTTTCGACGAACAGGGTTTCTACAAAACCGGAGACGTCATGGCGCTCGTCGGTCCGGACGAGCTGGTGTACGTCGACCGCAGCAAAAACGTGCTCAAGCTGTCCCAAGGAGAATTCGTCGCGGTCGCCAATATCGAAGCCAGCCTAGCGAGCAGCCCGCTCGTCAAACAGATCTATGTCTACGGCAGCAGCGAGCAATCGTTCCTGCTCGCCGTCGTGGTGCCGAATCTCGAGGCGATCGGTGCACAGGACCCACGTTCCGCAATCACCGCGTCGATCCAGAAGATCGCAGCCGAATCGGGGTTGCATGCCTATGAGATCCCACGGGACTTCATCTTGGAACGGACGCCGTTCAGCCAGGAAAACGGGTTGCTATCCGGGCTCGGAAAGTTGCTCCGCCCGGCACTCAAAGCCCGCTACGGTGAGCAGCTTGACGCGGTCTACCGGGACATCGAGGACAAGCGGCTGAGCCAAGTTGACGAGCTCCGGGCCCGGCGCGATGCATTGCCCCTTCTGGAGACCGTGCGCCGGGCCGCGCAGCTGACCCTCGGCCTCGACCTGACCGCGCTCACGGCGGAATCGAATTTCGGCGACCTCGGCGGAGATTCGCTCGCCGCCTTCAGCTTCGCCTCGATGCTGGAGAACATCTTCCAGATCGATGTGCCGATCCAAACCACGAACAGCCCTACCGCGAGCCTGGGCAGCATCGCCGACTACATCGAGCGGGAGCGCTCCGCAGTTTCCGACCGGGCCAGCTTCGCTTCGGTGCACGGCGCGGACAGCGGAGTGATTCGGGCCTCGGATCTCAGCTTGGCGAAGTTCATCGACGGCCGGACCCTCGCTCAGGCCGCCGCCTTGCCGGACGCCAACACCGAGCCGAAGACCGTTCTGCTGACCGGAGCCAATGGGTACCTGGGGCGATTCGTCTGCTTGGCATGGCTCGAACGGCTTGCCGAAACCGGCGGAACGTTGGTCTGCATTGCCCGCGGCAGCGATGACCAGGCAGCCAGGTCCCGAGTCGCCGAGGCGTTCGAAGGACCGGACGCACAGCTGACCGCGCGCTTCCAGGAGCTTGCCGAAAAGCACCTCGAGGTCTTGGCAGGAGACCTCGGCGAGCCCAATTTCGGCTTGGCCGATGCGACCTGGCTGCGGTTGGCAAGCACCGTGGACCGGATCGTGCACGTCGCCGCACTGGTCAATCACGTGCTCCCCTACCGCCAGCTTTTCACGGCGAACGTGGTCGGCACCGCGGAAATCATCAAATTGGCCATCACCACAACGCGCAAACCGGTCAGCTATGTCTCTTCGGTGGCCGTCGCAGTGCTTCCGGACGGCAGCTTGGTCGACGAATTGGTGGACATCCGCGAGATCAATCCGGTACGGCCGATCGATGGGAGCTATGCGAACGGTTACGGCAACAGCAAATGGGCCGGCGAGGTGTTGCTCCGCGAGGCGCACGATCTGACCGGGCTGCCGGTTGCGGTGTTCCGTTCTGACATGATTCTGGCGCACAGCCGATATGCCGGTCAGCTCAATTTGCCCGATATGTTCACCAGGCTGCTGCTCAGCATCGCGGCCACCGGTCTGGCTCCGCGCTCGTTCTACCGGCTCGATGCGCAGGGCCGGCCGCAGCGAGCCCACTATGACGGCTTGCCCGTCGATTTCACTGCAGAAGCGATCACGGAGCTCGGGCTCCGGGCGAATTCCGGTTACCACACCTTCAACGTGCTCAACGGGCACGACGACGGCGTCTCGCAGGATGTCTTCGTCGATTGGATCGAGGCCGCCGGAGTGCCGCTCGCCCGGGTCGCGGACTATCGAGAATGGTTGACCAGGTTCGAAGACGCGATGAAAGCATTGCCAACGGAGCAACGGCGGCAATCGGTTCTCCCGTTGCTGCAAGCTTTCGCGCAGCCGGGCTCGCCTTCGGACGGCGAGTCGTCCGCGAATCGGCAGTTCCGTGCCGCAGTGAAAGCGGCCGGGGTGGGCGTCGAACAGGACCTTCCACATCTCGACGAAGCGTTGATCCGAAAATACCTCAGCGATTTGCGCCGGTTCGGGCTTTTGGCCGGTGATCCGGATTCCATGGAACCCGCGGAATCCGCTGGGGAATTTGCTGCTGCGCAGGCGTAGTAGGCATGCAGGACGGGTGACCCCGGCTGGAGTTCCAGCCGGGGCGCTGACCCGGATCGGCGCCGGCACACAGTTCAGCGAAGCACCAGCAGTGCCTGCTCGCGGGTCGTATGCATCCGCCAGAGTGCTTCGGCCACCGCTTCCGGTGCATGCTTGGCTCCGGGGCCGATCGGGCCGACCACGGTCAATTGCGCCGCATAGACGCCGTCTGCAGCAACCGTGTCATGGAGCATCCGGACGTAGGCGGACTCTGCGGCATAGGCGACTCCGGACACGGCCCGGTCCCGGTGCGGCTCCACCGCAGCACCACCGTTGGTGAACAACAAGCTGCCGCTGCGGCGTTGGCGCATATCAGGTACCACCGCGCGGACCACCGACGCGGCCGCTTGCACGCTCAGCGCCAACGCATTTTCCAGGTCCGACGGCGTGGTGTCGACGACCGGTTTGATCCAGCCGAGGCTCGGCCGGGGGCTGAACAGCACCGCCTCGATCGGACCCAGCCGGGCCCGCAACAGCTCGAGTGCTGTGCTGAGCGCCAGTTCGTCGGTGACGTCGGCGGTTTCGAAATCTGTCGTCGCACCGGTGGACCCCAAGTCGGCCGAGAGCTGCCGCAAGGTTTCGGCATTGCGCGAAATGAGCCCGACCGGATAGCCAGCCCGGGCGAACCGGGCGGCGGCCGAGGCGCCCAAGCCCGGACCGGCACCGACCACCACGAAGGCGCCTGGACGGCTCATCGTTCCGCCACGGTCCGCGCGGCGACCAGGTCCGTGCTCACGGTCAACGCCTCGTTGGCGTCGATGTCGCGCCGCATCCGATCCAGGCGGGCGCGTGCCCCGCCGAGCGCATCGGAACCGAGCAGCAAGCGCAGCGGCGGCAGCTCGGCGTCTACGGCGACCGCGATCGCTGCTGCAGCGCGCGCCGGATCTCCAGGTTGTTTTCCGGAAACGGCCAAGGTGGCGGCCCTGCGCTTTCCGGCCGTCGGTTCGTAATCCGCCAAACGGATCGACGACTGCTGCATGGATTCGCCCGCCCAGTCGGTGCGGAGCCCGCCGGGCTCCGCTATGGTCACCGAAATGCCGAGCGGTGCGAGCTCCGCCGCGAGCGACTCGGACAAGCCTTCGAGCGCGAACTTCGTGGCGTGGTAGTAGCCGGTAGCCGCAAACGCCGCGAGTCCGCCGAAAGAAGAGATATTGACAATCTGCCCACTGCCGCGGGCGCGCATGCCGGGCAGCACTGCTTTGAGCATCGTCACCACGCCGTGCACATTGGTGTCGTACAACGCCCGGACCGCGGAGTCTTCTCCTTCTTCGATCGCAGCGAGATAGCCGTATCCGGCATTGTTCACCAGGACATCGATGCGGCCGAGCGCCTGTTCGCATTCTCGGACCGCCGCGGCCACCGAGGCCGGATCGGTGACGTCCAGGGCCAAAGCCACAGCGCGGTCCGGGTAGGCAGCGGCCAGGTCGACCACGGCCGCCCGATTGCGCGCCGTGACCGCCACCCGATCGCCCCGATCCAGAGCGTAGACGGCCAAGGCGCGGCCCAGCCCCCGGGAACATCCGGTGATCAGCCAGACTTTCGTTTCACTCGTTTCATTCGTCATGGTTCCATCGAAACAGGCGCATTGAAGCGATACCACTCCCCCTTGGGGGTGGCCCTGGCAGGGTCAGGATAGAGCAGTCCGGGGCAGACCCCGTCGAAGAGTAATCTAGGTCGGGATGGCACATGACGACAATCAACTCGGGTCCTTCCTGCGCAGCCGCCGGGAAAAGGTCGATGCCACGTCGGCGGGTGTAGTCGACAACACGAGACGGCGGGTCAAAGGATTGCGCCGCGAGGAGCTAGCACTCCTGGCCGGCGTCAGTCCTTCTTACTACACCCGGTTGGAACAGGGGCGGGACAATCACCCTTCCGCGGAAATTCTGGCTGCCCTCGCCCGGGTGCTGCGCCTGGACGATACCGAACGGTCATACCTTTGGTCCTTGGTGATGCCGCCCCCGATGCCCAGCACGAGTCAGGCACCGCCTGGCGGTGCGGTGCGGCCCGGAGTGCTTCAATTGCTCGACCGCTGGGCAGACCTGCCGGCTTTCGTGGTCGCACCGAATCGCGACGTCCTGGCCAGCAGGGAACTGGCTTCCCAGGTCAATCCGGCCTGGAGCCCAGGGTACAACCTGATCGAGTTCACCTTCCTCGATCCGCGGGCCGGAACCGTTTATCCGCAGTGGCAGGAAATCGCTGTGCAATCGGTAGCCGGCCTGCGCGGCACCGCGGTCTCCCGGCGTGGCGAACTCGACGGATTCGTAGCGGAGCTTCGCCGGCGCAGCGAACCTTTCCGAGCGCTGTGGGATTCGCACGACGTCTACGAACGCACCATGGGAGAAAAGCAATTGCGCGTGCCCGGCGCCGGCGTCCTCCGGTTGTCGTTCGAGACGTTCGCCTTGGCGGGTCCGGAAGGACACGTGCTTTACGTCTATTTCGCTCAGCCCGGAAGCGCCGACGAGGAGGCGCTGCGCAAACTCGGCACGCCATAGCGCAGCAGGGTCACGCCGTTGTCGAATCCAGCGGCCTCCAGCAAAGTCAAGTCTTGGCTGCTGTCGAAGACCCGGAGGCCCGCACCCCTTGAAGTCGGGCAAAGCAACAACCGAACTTCATCGATCAGTCCGCTCTCGAACATCGAGCGCATGAGCTGCAGGCTGCCCCAGATCCACAAGTCTTTGCCGGGCTGCGCTTTGAGCTTCCGGATGGTGCCGCCCGGGTCCCGCAGCACGGTAGCCGGTGCGAACTCGCCCCATGGTGCATCGTCGAGGCTACGGGACGCAACGAACTTGTTGAGTCCGTTGAGTTTCTGGCCGTATTTGCCCTGTTCCGTGGCATACGGCCAGTAGTCCTTTGCCTGGGCGTAGGTGTTGGCCCCGAGGATCATGGTGTCTACCGAGTCGATCAGTTCCATCACCCGGTTCTGGAATGGATTGTCGGTGACCGAATCGTCGAAGGGAGCACCGGAGACGAAGCTCAAGCCACCGTCCGGTTCCGCCGCGATGTTGTCAACCGTGACCCACTGCTGCACGACGAGCTTTCGCATGCCGCCCAATGTAGCCCTGCTCAGGTCGCCGGTCAACGGCCGGATCTACACTGGGTGCCATGACGATTTCCCGCATGGACCATGTCGGTGTCGTGGTCGAAGATTTGCCTTCTGCGATCGCCTTCTTCGTCGAACTCGGCCTGGAACTGGAAGGCGAGGCGGCCGTCGGTGGCGTCTGGGCCGACCAACTGCTCGGGCTCGAAGGCGTCCAAGCCGACATTGCCATGGTGCGCACCCCGGACGGCAGCGGACGAGTGGAATTGTCGACCTTCCGCTCACCCCCGGCGATCGCGGCTGCACCGCGGCTACCAGTGAACACTCCGGGCATCCCACGGCTCACCTTCGTGGTCGACGATATCGACGACGTGCTTCGGCGGCTGCGGCCGCATGGTGCCGAACTGGTCGGCGAAATCGCCCAATATCTTCAGCTTTACCGGTACTGCTACCTCCGCGGCCCCGCGCAGATGGTCATCGGCCTGGTCGAAGAGTTGGGCTGACCAGCCCGGCCTGACGGAGTGCCCGAAGCTCTCCGCCAGCGGACGCGAGGTACTCAGCCGGTTGCCGTGTCGGCCAGAATTCCGGCTAGTCGGGCGGTATCCGCAAGGTAGCGTTCATAGGGGAAATCGTTGGCCAAAAGAGCCTGTTTGAGTTGTTCTGCGAAGGGACGTCCAGTCCGGTGGAACGCCTCGGTGCCGGATGCCGTGATGTTGACGAGCTTCCGCCGGCCATGTGCCGGATCCGGGCCGATGGCTACCAGCCCGTCATGCAGCAGCGGTTGCAGCGCCCGGCTCACTGCCGGGTCGGATATAGCCAAAGCCTCGGCGAGCTGGTGCTGAGTCAGCGGAGCCAGTTCATCGAGCGTGCCCAGCAACCGCAACTGGCTGTACGTGAGGCTGTCGTCGGCGGGCATCCGGTCCCGGGCGTGACCGCCGAGCAGGGAAACCACTCGGTGCAGCAGATCGGCAAGTCCATCATCCATGAATTCAGTCTAGCAGAATCTTGCATAAACAATATTAACAATGCAAAATAGTAGCCATGTTGAACTTTACTTATCTCGCTGAAGCCGCCACTCCCCTGTTCTTCCCGCTGGTCGCCGTGATCGGCGCTGCAATCCATTCGCGCAGCGGCCGCACTCGGCTGTCCCGGGCCGAAATCTGGTTCCGTTGGTGGGCCGTGGCCGCGTTGGGCGGCGGGTCGCTGTGGATGACCGTATCCTTCCTGACCATCCCGGAGACCATGACCGAAATGATCGGTTTCCAGAACACGCCGTTCGTCACCGAAATCGCGTTCGCCAATCTGGGGCTCGCGGTGCTGGGCATCCGCGCGGTTCACGCCCCCTATCGGGAACGGGTCACCATCGGCCTCGGTGCCGGAATGTTCCTTTGGGGCGCGACTCTGGGGCACCTCTACCAATGGATCGCGAACGGCGACACCGCCCCGGGCAACATCGGCGCGGTATTGATCTACGACGTACTGCTCCCCGTGCTGCTGATCGTCCTGGCGATGCAGTCCCGGAAACAGGAGCACCAGCCGGCCGACCGCAGCGACGCTTCGCCGGTGCAGGTGTCCTGAATCAGCCCGGGGTCTCGGCGATCCAGGCCAGGATCGTTTGGACACTCTCCGGGTCCAGACGGGTTCCTGGCTCGTTGTACCCGGTTCCCGGCGCCGCCGAAATTTCTTCCAGACTCCGCAGTTCTTCCTTGAAGACGTGATTCGCCAAGGGCGGGAACGCAAAGCTCGTCTTCGGCATCCCGACGGCTGCCGCTTGGAGCGGTTCGCCATCTGCCTGCATCTCGATCTGGATGTCCTTGCCGCCGATCATGACCAAGACCGGAATCCGGACCTCCGGCAAAGAATCCACCGCCGACTCGACCCAGAGCTCCCGGGCCAACGGCAAGTTCGCCGGTGCCTCGAAACTCGCAAGCACCTGCCGTACGCTCTCCGGAAGAGCCGGATCGGGATCCATTGGGCGCCCTTGGGCATAGCGCCGGGCAGCTTCACGGACTTTCGACATCATTTCCGAGCCGTTCGGAAGCTGCGCGGCCTGCCGCTCGAGCTGAGTCATCAGCACATCCTGGATGGGCCGGCCCGGTGGCGCCGCCAGCACGATTCCGGCGAATGGCTGCGCTTGAGCGCTGGTCGCGTAGTGCAAGATGTGCAAGGTTCCTTCGCTGTTCCCCAGGCCGATGATCCGGGCCCGGTCCACGAAGTCCAGTCCGACGAGTACTTCGACGGCGGCGACCAACTCGTCCAGATGCGATTGCATGCTGATCCGACCGAACAACTGGTCGAGGTTTTCCCGCACGTGCGGGCCGGAAGCCCGCTTGTCGTAGCGCATTGAGGCGATTCCGGCTCCGGCCAGCGCCTCGGCGAGCAGCCGTGCGCTTCCGTTGTCGCCAGGCAGCAGCGGTGAGCACCAGTCCCGATCTGTAGGACCACTGCCGGCAACCAGCACCACCGCCGGGAATTCCCCTACGCCGTCGGGCCGGGTCACGGTTCCGGACATCGTGATGCCATCGAGTTGCCAGGAAACGTCGAAGGATTCGGTCATCTGCCCAGTCTGGCAGCCGTTCCTTTTCCCGGCAATGCCATTCTGCAGCAGAATCGGCATCGCCTGCTGCCACAATGTACCCGTGACTGAATTGCTCATGGTGATCGTGCTCGCCCTCGTGGTGCTGGCCGCCACTACCCTCCTGGGCCCCCGCCTGGGCATAGCTTCGCCGTTGCTGCTGGTCGCGGTCGGCGTGGCAGCCAGCTTCTTGCCGTTCTTCGGCGCGGTGCATATCGAACCGGAGTGGATCTTGGCCGGGGTGCTGCCACCGCTGCTTTATTCCTCTGCGGTATCGATGCCGGCGATGAACTTCCGCCGCGAGTTCGGTGCGATCAGCGGACTTTCCGTGCTCCTGGTGCTTGGCAGCTCACTGCTGCTCGGCGTGTTCTTCATGCTGGTGATTCCGGATCTCGGCTTTGCCTGGGGCGTTGCACTGGGCGCGATCATCAGTCCGACTGATGCTGTGGCCGGCTCGATCATCAAACAGGCTTCGGTCTCCAAACGCGTGGTTGCGATGCTAGACGGGGAGAGCCTGCTCAACGACGCCACCGCGCTGGTCTTGCTGCGTACTGCGATCGCCGCGGCAGCGGGCGCCTTTTCGCTATGGGGCGCACTGGGCACCTTCGTCTACTCGGTGGCGGTTGCGGTTCTGCTCGGGTGGCTCGTGGCCCGGCTGAATCTGCTGGTGCGCAAACGGATCACTGATCCGACGGTCAATACCGTGATTTCTTTCACTGTCCCCTTCCTCGCCTCAGTGCCGGCCGAGTTGCTGGGCGGCTCCGGACTGGTTGCCGCCGTCGTCGCCGGCCTGGTCACCGGGATCCGCGCGCCCCGGGACCTGTCGCCGCAACATCGGCTTTCCGACTCGCAGAATTGGCGAACCGTCGAGCTGGTCCTGGAGGGTTCGGTGTTTTTGACCATGGGCCTGCAGCTCAAGTCGATTATCGAGAGCGTGGAGAACGACCATGCCGGCGTCCTGCCTGCGCTCCTCATCGCCGCCGGGGCCTTGCTGCTGACCATCCTGATCCGGGCCGCATACGTCAGCCCGTTGCTCGGTTTCCTCAATTGGCGGGTTCGGCACGACCTCCGGATGCAGGAACGCCTGCGGGGCATGCAGCAGAAAATGACGACTTCGGAAGGCAAGCAGGCCACTTACGAAGAACTGAGCCGGCGCCCGGGACGCCAAGCCAGTGAGCGGGAACTCGAACGCTTCGCCCGGCGGATCACCCACGTGCTGGCGGACATCGCCTACTTCGTCAAGCAGCCGCTCGGCTGGCGCGAGGGAACCGCGGTGATCTGGGCCGGGATGCGCGGCGCAGTGACGGTGGCGGCCGCTCAGACGCTGGACGAAAACACCCCGCAGCGCTCCGTGCTCGTGCTCATCGCGTTTTCAGTCGCCTTGCTCTCCCTGCTGCTCCAGGGCGGCACGATCGGGCCGTTGCTCCGACGCATTTCCCCGAAGGCCGGGCCCGCCAACGCCGATCCGGAAACTGAAACTGAAACCGAAGCGAGCAGGCTGTTCCGGTTGCTCCGGGCGAGCTCCGAATCCATCGCTGAGCCGCCGCAGGCCGAAGGCGATCGCCCTTCGGATAAATTCGCTGCCGCCAAGGCACATCGCTTGGCGGTGATCGCGGCGCAACGCTCCGCGCTGCTCGACGCCCGGGACAATGGAATCTTCGATGCCGAAGTGCTGGCCGATGCCCTGGACACTCTGGACGCGGATGAGATCGCCATTGAAATGCGCGGCAAATTCACCGGCTGAGGCGGTTCAGCAGGTGCGGTAATAGTAATCCGGGTCCTTTGCGGCCACCAGGTAGTGATCACGGATGATCATCGCCGTCGGACGGTCCGGGCTTTGGCATGCGGCAGGGAACGCGCTCGCGCCCAGTTCGTCGGTGTACTCGATGTCCAAGACCACCGGGTAGTGGTCCAGGTATTCCGTGCATTCTTCCCAACGGAAACAAGATTCTGCTACGGCGAAATCGTAACCCGCTCCGCGCATCTCCTTGCTGTACTCCTTGGTGTTTTTCTGCGCGATCGCCAAACCGGAACTGTGTGCCAGCCTGGCGTATTCGGCGGCCAACAGAATGTTCTGCTCAGCAGTCAGCTTTCCTTGCGAACGCAGGAACGAGTCCAGATTGTCGATTTCCACGGCGGAGTAGCCCGCACTCTTGCAGCCTTCGATCCATGGCTTGACCAGGCTGGCCAAAGCCTCGCGGTTTTGCGGACTCGACGTGTCGTAGAGGTACTCGTCGGTCCACTTCGGGTCTCTGACCGGTTGCCCGTCGATCTGTACCAGCAGCTCCGGGTGCGCCTGCCGGAAGGCCTCGGAGTCCGCCGGCTGAGTCTGGAAGCCATTGATGTAGCAAATGTCGTACCCGGCGCCGGACGGCGGGGCCAGCCGGTCCCGGGCGACCACAGTGACGCCGTTCGGCGGGTCATAGGCTCCGCCGAGCTGATAGTCGAATTTCGCTGCGGCCGGTGGCAACACCGGCGTCGGGAGCCCGATCGCCGCAGGATTTGAATCGCTCGGTTCCGGCGCAGCGGTTCCGCCCACACCGGTCGTGCAGCCGGCGACGAGCGCTGCGGTGGTTAGCCCGGAAACCAGGACGGAGAAGAATTTGGCCAACATCGGTGCCGTTCTGCTAGGCGGTCATCGGTCGCCGCCAAATGCCGACGGTCCGGTCTGCCGTGCCCATTCTGGTCCAGGGCGCCCGGCCCGTCAACCGGCCAAGTCGCCGGCCCTTCCAACGCGTCAGTTGCGCCGGTCCACCCGGACCGCCTTCGCGGCACTGAGACTGATTTCGATCGGGCCCTGCCCGGAGTGCAGCGCGATCGAGGCCGCAGCGGTGTTCACCGCGGCGACCTGCAACACCGCACCGATCGTGATCCCGCGTTCGTCCAAATAGCGCAGGATGTCCGGCGACCGGTCGGATACCCGGACCACGACGACCTCGGTGCCGGGCGCGGCGTCGGCCAACAGACCGCTGTGCGCCGTGACGATCCGACCGTCGGCATCCGGGATCGGATCACCATGCGGATCGTGGCTGGGATGCCCGATGGCGGCATCCATCCGTTCCAGGACCAAATCGGAAAGCGCGTGTTCCAGCTGATCGGCCTCGGCGTGCACCTGGTCCCAGGCCAAACCCAAGTGCTGATGCAGGTAGGTCTCCAGGATTCGGTGCCGCCGCACGATTTCGACGGCGACCGAGCGGCCGGTGTCGGTCAGTTCGATCCGACCGTACGGCTCGTAGCGGATGTACTCGTCCCGAGCCAGCTTTTTCAGGTTCGCCGAGACGGTCGAGGCAGTCACCCCCAACTGGGCGGCCAGGTCCGTGGTGGTCGGTTGACCGCCCGGCCATTCGTAGGCCTTCCAAATGAGTGTGACGTAGTCCTCGACCATCCGGGTCACCGCAGGACGTGGCATCATCCGAGTCTACCTTCGGCCGGGCGCACCGGACTCAGCGTTTGAAGAGGTCACCGAAAGGGAAACCACCCAGATTGCCCAACTTGTCGGCGAAGCTGCCTGCTTGCTCCGTCATTCCGGACACCGCTTCTCCGGAACCGCTCGCGAATCCCCCAAAGCTATCCGAGATGCTGCCGACGTCGAGCATGTTCGCCAGGGCGTCGAAATCGACGCCGAGGTTCGCCGCCTGATCAAGCAACGGCGCAGCCGCCGCGCTCGCCACCGCCGCGCCGGCGACCCCGGCCAGCAATCCGCCCGCCAGCCCGGCCCCGCCGACCACCGCGGCTCCAGTCCCGGCCCTGGCCAACAGACCCCGCATCCGACCCGGCCGCATGCTTTCCGCGCGGGTGGCCGCACGGGCCAGATCCTGCGAGGTCGCGGTCTGCGGACGTTCGTGTGCCGGCAACTCCTCGCGCATCCGTCTTTCGACCACATCGCGTTGCGCCGGAGTCAGCGAGCCGAACGCTTCCTGGTGGATGCGCTCCAGGTTGGCCGGGTCGGCGGTCCTGACCAGGTAGTCGTAGCGGGCAATCGCCGCAGCATCGGCGGCCGGGGCCGCTCGCCCGGGCTGCGGATTGCCGATGCCCGAGCCCGCACCGAAGCCGGGCGAACCCGCTGGCTGGCTGTTGGGCTGGCTGCCCGGACGGCCGTCTCCGGTCAACGTCTCCGCGGTTTTCCGGACGATGGCTCGCCAATCGGTGCCACTGGAACCGGAGCCACTGCTGCCGCTACTCGTCGCCTTTTTGATGGCCTGCGAAGCCAGCCTGATCAGCCGGTCACGGTTCTTGCTCATGGGTTCATTTCTCCTAGCTGGGTTGCCGAATCGGGGTACTGGTGCGCCTAGAGCTTGATCGATTCCGGTTCTGGCGCTGGTTTGCGCGACGGACGGCGGAATGGCGCTGCCAGCGTGGGCAGGATGTCGCGGCGGTGGATCCAGAGCAGCGGCAGCGCCGCGAGCACCTGGATGATGCTGAGCACGTAACGGCCGGAAGTGTCGGTGACGAAGAACTGGACCAGGAACAGCGCACCCAGCGCCAGTGCCGACCAGCGGTGGAAGCGCAGGCCGATGATGATCGCCACGCCGAGCACGGTCTGCGTCGCGGTCAAGGTGAATTCCTCGATCTGCCGCGCGTCGAGCGGAAGCCCGCCAGAGGTGCCTCCGCCGAGTACATGCGCGATCGGCAGCGAGCCGACCAAAAGGCTCCACTGGTTGATCTTCGAAGCGATCAGGGTGCCGATCGCAGCGGCGCCCATACCGCGCAGCGCGAACATGATCGCAATGATGAACTCGGGGGCTTCCGATGCCAGCGGCGCGAGCCATTGGACCAGGAAGAACGGGTCGATGCCGAGCGCGGAACCGGAGATCACCAGCGATTCAGCAAACGGCTCCGCCGAGGTCAGGATGATCGCGGCAGCCACCACGAAGAGCGCAGCGACCGTCCAGCGCCGCCGGGTCCGGGGCAGATTCCCGATCTCCGCCGCCATCCCGACCAGTTCCTCTTCGTCCTCGTCGTGTACCTGGCTTGCGCGCCAGAGGTAGAAGCCGAAGGCGAAGATCAACACTGCGCCGTACCAGATCGGAATCGAGCCCAGCAGCGGAATCCCGAAGGCGAGGATCGCCAGCACGGCCAGGAACCCGACGTCGAGCCGCATGCTCTTGTCCAGCACCAGTACCTTGGTAGCCTCAAGCGGCCCCTCGCCGCGCTTGGCGGCACGCTTGGCCACGGACAGGGCGACGATCACCACGAGCGCCCAGCCGAAACCCAGCAGTAACCGGTTGGAGCCGGTCATATTCGCCGCAGCGTATTGCTCGTAGGCCGAATCGCTGCCGGAGCGGAAGGCGTAGTAGAGGTCGACGGCGTATTCGGGAAGCACCGCGATCAAGGCCAGGATGGCGATCGCGAGAGCGCCCGAAATGTCTTTCTGTGCAGCTTCGGCGCCCCACGCGAGCAGGAAGGACGCGGCGACCACCGCGGCGCCGAAAATGAAAAGGTCGATCACCGGATTCGGCGCGAAGCCGGTGATCCGGAAAATGATGGCGGGAAGAGCGATGGCCAAACAGAGGCCGATTTTCGACCAAGCGGATGCGCGCATAAGGTGAGGTCCTTGGTTCGGACGCGGTCGCGAGCACCGGGGATGCTTCGGCCGCGCGCAGAGGCTGCCGAAGGTCTCGTTCGCCTCGAGGACCGAGGTGTTGCACCGGGCAGGTCCTGATGACCGCCAGCATGTCGACGCAACGCGTCCGGCCGCTCGGCCGGACGGAACTACTCCCCTTCGCTTTCAAGCCTCCCGAACGGGTTCTCGGTGTGTCAACGCACAACTGAGAGTTGGAGATGCCACACATTTCGAGGCGGCGGATGCAGTGTTCGTAGAGCCTTTGCCGGGGCTCCCCCGATCGACCGGAATCAGCCGATTCCTTGCCGATCCGGGGTCAAAGCGAAGCGGCGCAATTCCTGGTCGTTGACCTTTTCTTCCATCGACAACGTGAGCAGCTTCATATGCTTGGAAACCACCGATTCCGGATCCGGGAGCTTGCTTTCGGTGAAATCGGTGTAAACCGCGGCCAGCCGACGGGTCACCTGGGCGGCATCGGCTCCGTATTGGCGCATTTCCGAAAATGCCAGGTCTATGAGTGAGCCCCAGGTGGGCAACTCCTCGATCAAGCGGACTTCGCCGGTCCGGTCGGAATGGGCCCGCAGCCCCTCGGGTATTCTCGCCGCCGCGCGGAGCAGGGCCTGCAATCGATCGATGCACTGGACCGCAGTCGTCGGGTCGTTGACCGCCGGGGAGAGTGCCCGGACGCCGATGTCCGCAATCTGCCGGAACCCGAAGGAGATATCCCGCTGCATGGAGCGCTCCTCCCCGACGTCGAGCGAGTCGACCAGCAAACGCCCGCTTGGCTGGCCGGAGCCGGAATAGCCGAACACCGGGGTACCCTCGACCAGGTAGTCGCCGGGCCGAACCAGCAAGTGCAGGCACAAATCGCGTTTGCGGGCGTGCCGGGTCAGGCGCCGCAGGTCGATTTCGCAGAGCGCCCCGGGCCTGCCCCGGTAGCGCACCACGTCGGTCGAGCGGGCAGGCCGATCCGTGCTCGCCAGATAGCTGCCTTTTTGATACTCCTTGATCAGCGCCAGGGTCTCCCGGGTCACCACATTGATCACTTCGACGAGCCGCATCATCTTGATCGTGCTGTGCACATAGCTCACGAAGAGAATCAGATCCGTGATCACCAGCAGCATGGTGACCAGCCCGGAAAGGAACGGAATGAACTGGCCGCCCTGGACCGACGATTCCCGGACCGAGAGGTACTGCACCAGAAGCGTGTAGCAGAAGGTGGCGATGAAAAAGGTGAAAGTCAGCTTGACGATTCGGTTGCGCACGAAAAGTCTCACCACCCGGGGGGAAAGTTGCCCGCTGCTCATCTGCAGGGCGACCAGGGTGATGCTGAAAACCACGCCGAGGAAGGTCAGGATGGCCGGGCCGACGGCGGCAATCACGGTCTTGCTGGATTCCGCCAGATCGTCCAAACCGGGCGTCAGCGACTGTGAGACATATGTATCGATAGTCACGGTCAAAACGGCCAGGAGCAGTGAGCCGACCAGCCCCGCGATCGGCAGCACGATGAGCGATTCCCGGATGTTTTCCCGGATCCTCAGCCGGTGCCGGAAGGGAAGCAGTATTGCGTTGAACATCGGTCCTCTTTCCGGGAAGCCACGATCCCCCGCGCGGCAATTCATCCATACTACCGTCGCCGCCGCAACCCCGTGCCGCCAGCGAGTACAGTACAGACAAAAGCGCACAACAGGAGGAACCATGGCCGTCCGCGTTGATCTGAATATTTCGCTCGATGGTTTCGCGACCACCACCGATCAAACCCCCGAAGAACCGATGGGCCAGGACTGGGGGCGTCTCGTCGCACCGTATGTGGCTACCCGGACATTTCGCGCACGGGTGCTGCACGAGACGGACGGCGCCGGCACCACCGGCGTCGACGACAAGTACGCAGCGGCCTACTTCGAGGGAATCGGCGCCGAAATCATGGGCGCCGGGATGTTCGGCCTGCACAATTTTCCGGATGACCCGGATTGGCGCGGATGGTGGGGCGAGGAACCACCGTTCGGCGTGCCGGTTTTCGTGCTGACTCACGTTTCCCGCCCGACGCTGCAGATGGCGGGTGGCACGTCGTTCGAGTTCCTGTCCGCGGAGCCGGCCGACGTGCTTGCCCGTGCCCAGGCGGTGGCGCAGGGCAAAGACGTCCGGGTCGGTGGCGGCGTCACCACGGCGCGGCAGTTTTTGAAGGCCGGCTTGGTCGATCAGCTGCATGTCGGGATCACGCCGATTCTGCTCGGCCAGGGAATCCGGCTCTGGGATGACCTGCGTGGCCTGGAGGCCGACTACTCGGTGACTTCGGAGGCCGCGGAGAGCGGCGTGCTGCACCTCACTTACCGTCGCTGAACCGGCTGCCCGGCGTGCCTGCGGCTATTGCCCAATTCGTCCGTCGATGCATTCGCGCAGCAGGTCGGCGTGCCCGCAATGCCTGGCGTATTCTTCGATCCGGTGCACCATCAATTCGCGTACCGCAATCTGCTCGGCGCCGACCCGTTCGCCCAGATCGGGATGTGCGGCCAGCGCGGCGTCGGTGGCAGCTTGTTCCCTGCTGAGGTCCGCATAGGCGGCGTCGACCATGCTCTGCTCGGCGACCACATCGTCGAAATCGGCGTCGCGCCTGCCGTAAAGCTTCGGCAGCGGTTCGCCGTCGCCGATCCAGTTGTGCCAATCGCGCTCCACTTCGACCAGGTGCCGGAGCAAGCCGAGCAAAGACATCGTCGACGGCGGTACCGAGCGTCGGGCGAGTTGCTCGGCGTTGAGACCTTCGCATTTCATCAGGATGGTCAACCGATAATGCTGCATGTAGTCCTGCAGGGTGGCGAGTTCGCCATCCGGTGAGACCCCTTCGCTATTGCGCGGATCCTGGTCCGGATCCGCCCACATGTCGGGGTACACGGTTGCTTCGGTCCAGCGCTCGGGTTGATTGGCCACGGGGTCCATCCTGCTCCATCCGGGACCGCTGCGCCAGCCTTCGGCTTACTCGGAATGCACGATCTGGATCAAATTGCCACAAGTGTCGTCGAAGACCGCCGTGGTGACCGGTCCCATGGACAGCGGTTCCTGGGTGAACCGCACGCCCAGGGCGCGTAACCGGGTGAACTCGGCGGCGACGTCCGGCACCGCGAAAGAAGCCAGCGGAATGCCGTCTTTGACCAAGGCATCGCGATACGGTTTCACCGCAGGATGGCCCGAAGGCTCAAGCAACAATTCAGTGCCGTCCGGATCTTCTGCGGAGACCACAGTCAACCAGCGGTCCTTGCCCAGCGGCACCTCGGTCTTCTTGATGAAGCCGAGGATTTCGGTGTAGAACTGCAGCGCATGGTCCTGGTCGTCGACGAAAACGCTGGACAGATGGATTCTCATACTGGCCCCGGGGAACTTCGTAGCTGGTCGAAAAATGGCGCAAAGCCTGTTCTGCATACTAACAGGTCGGCATCGCGCAGGTCAGGGTGGCGCAGTTCAGGGTCGCGCGCCGGGATCTGGCCGAACCGGGCCAGATCCCGCTCGAGAGGCTCGCCCACTTGGCGTTGCCGTTCTCTCCGCCACGCGCAACGGAGTCCAACAGACCGGCAGCGGACCTTTGGTTTTCGCCCAGGGCTGGTCTGCGGCCGCCGACCAGCCCTGGGCGGCAGCGCCGTTTTCCGCAGCCGCCGGGCCGCAGACGATCCGGAAGCCGAGGTCTTCGAGCGATACCTCCGGAGCACTGCTCCGCCGCACTGAGGCCCGGACATGCCAGGCCTGATCCGCCCAGCCGCCGCCCCGGAACGACCGGTAGTCCGAATATCTGGCCGGATCGGCATAGTCCCAGCACCATTCCCAGACATTGCCCAGCGTGTCGTAGCGGCCAAACCGGTTGGGCAGTTTCCGCGCCACCCGGGCAGGGCCGGGCAAACCGTCTGCTGCAGTCCATGCGATGTCGTGGAGCGGACCGTAGCCCGGTCCGGTGCTGCCGGCAGGGCAAGCGAATTCCCACTCGGCTTCGGATGGCAGACGATAGCCGTCGGCTGCCGGGTTCCAGTCGACGGTTCGGCCGCTGCGTCGGCACGCGGGCCGCAACCCGACGAGTTCCGACGCCCGGTTGCACCAGTCAACCGCGTCGAACCAGCTCAGTCCGTGCGCCGGTTGATCCGGGGGGGTGTCCGGCAATGCGCTTAGCCGGCAGCGCCCGCCGATTGGTCCGGAAGATCTCCCAAACCCGCCAGCAGAGTCGCCGTCGGAGCGAAGAAGGTGGTTCCGGTGTGCGCCGTGGAAAAATCCAGGATTCGATCGTGGAGGCCGGGCGGGTCGCCGAGGAACATCCGCTCCAGCATCCGCTCGAGCACCCAGAGGCGCCGGGTGTAGCCGATGAAATAGGTGCCGAACTCGCCATTGCCCGGCCGGCCGAACGGCATGTTGTCCCGCAGGATGTCGTGTTCGCCTTGCTCGTCTTCGATCGTGGCGAGGGTCTTGTGCGATTTCTGCCCGGAATCGGCATCGGCAAGTTCGACGTTGTCCGGCTTGGTCCGGCCGATGATCGCTTCTTGTTGCTCCGTGCTCAGCCGCTGCCAGGAGTCCAAAGAGTGCAGGTACTTCTGCACCACGACATAGCTGCCGCCGGCGAATTCCGGGTCTTCTTCGGACACCAACGTGGCGTCCGGCAGATCCGGACCCACTGGGTTTGCCGTTCCGTCAACAAAGCCCAGAAGGTCCCGGGAGTCGAAATAGCGGAAGCCGGAAACCTCATCGACGACGGTGACCGCGGAACCCAAGTCCCGGAGCAGGAGCCGTTCGAACTCGAAACACAGGTCTTCGCGTTCGGCACGGATATGGAAAAGCAGATCTCCCGGCGTGGACACCGCGGTGTGCGTCGGCCCGCTGATCTGCGGAAACCGGTGCAATTCGGCGGGTGCCTCGCGGCCGGTCAAAGGATGCCAGATCCGACTGCCGATGCCTACCGTGCAGGACAATTGCGCAGCGGTGTCACGGAAGCCCACGGTCTTGACCAGGTCCGACAGGCCTGCCAAGGTTTCCCGGGCCGAGGCCATGGCCTCGGCATCTTCATTGACCACCACTACCAGGAAGATCGCCGAACTGGTCAGCAAAGCATCGACGCTTTGCGGCACGAGCGGGGAATTGCTGGACGAACCGGTCCCGGTCGATCCTGGATTCAGTAGCGCCATTGAGCGGTTCCCTTCGTGGGTGTTCAGTCAGTCGTCGAGACGGCGGGCTTCTTCTTCCTCACGGCGCCGCTTCCATTCTTCCTTCTTTTCTTCCTCTTTTTGAATGGCTTCTTCGCGCGGTGTTTTGTCGCTCATGGTGCACTCCTGTCGCTTCATGGACTCCCCCGGGCCGAAGGGTTCGACCGGTCGATGCCCTGATAACCGTTCTACAGGCGTCGGTCGATCGCCGTCAACCGGAGTGACGGCGGTTCGTGGCGCCAAAACCTGCATCTGTTCGCTCACAATTGACGTAGCGCTGCGCCCGCCGAGCCAAACGCGGCCCCGGGGTATTCTCGAGCCAGCAGCCGTCCGCGCCCACTGTTACCGTGGCAGATCGAACGAGGCAAGCCGATGATCTCTCCAGCCGAGCCAGCCGGCCGCGCCGACGTGCCCACCGAACCCTCACCGGTTGATCCTGCGCAAATCGAACCCGCACAGATGCTGGCTGCCTACGATGCGCAGCTGCGAACGCAGAGCGAAGCCGCCCACGCGCTATCGGTGGCTCGGCAAGGTCCCTTGTGGCTGATCACCTTCCGCGGTGGCTCGGGCTTCGTCACCTATCAGGACCTGGCCGGTGCCACCCCCCGCGAAATCGCCCGGATGGTCTCCGAATCGCTGGACCATTTCCGAGCCGATCCCGAGGTAATCGAGGTGGAATGGAAGACTCGGGGCCATGATCGGGCTCCGGGACTGCAGACCGCGCTGCTCACGAACGGTTTCGTTGCGGAGGAGGCCGAATCGATCATGCTGGGCCTGGCCCAGAGCTTGGCCGCCGAGATCAGCCTGCCGGCTTCGGTCCGGCTTCGGCGGATCACCGAAGCCGACGATGTGTGGCGGATGAACGCGATGCAGGACGAAGTGTTCAGCAGCTCCCCAGCACCGGAGGGCAGCAGAGCCCTGATCGACCGGCTCACCGCCGATGACGGGCTCGAACTCTGGATCGCAGAATCCGGCGGCGAGGTGATCAGCGCCGGGCGACTCGAACCGGTCGCCGGTACGGATTTCGCCGGAATCTGGGGCGGCGCGACCCGCCCGGAATGGCGTGGACGAGGTATCTATCGCGCGCTCACCGCTGCTCGCGCCCGTTCCGCGCTGCGGCTGGGCAAGCGCTTCATCAATAGCGATTCGACCGAATTCTCCCGCCCGATCCTGGAACGGTCGGGCCTGGTCAAGGTATCCACCACGACCCCGTACCGTTGGCGGCGGTAGCCGCGGTTCAGTGCCGGCGGTCCCACCAATCCAGAACCCGCAGCGAGTAGAGAGTCAGCCATTTCGACGGTTGCCCCGGCGGGACATCGACCTCGAACCAAGCGCGCCCGGGGTGGCGGAGTTCCTGCCACCAGGTGCCATCGGACTGGCGCTTGCCTGACAGCAGTTCCACGGCCTCGGCCAGCCGCGGATCCGGTGCTGCGCCGTCGTGCTCCGCGGCTAGGCGAAAGTAGTCCAGAGCTTTCAGCACGCTGTACTTCCAGCGGAACGGGTAAGCGAGCTGGCCCGCCCAAGGGCCCACGGATTGGCCCGTGGACAGCCGATTGAGCAGATGCCGTTGCAGGAGGTATTCCTCGGCCGCGTGCCGCGCCTCGGCGAGTTCCGGCACACCACCGACCCGCGATTCGTAGTACAGAATCCCAATCAGGGCATTGAGCGTGGAATGGAACGACGATCGGCTGGCACCGTCCAGCCAATCGCAATTCCAGCCGCCGTCCGGCATCGAGTGGCTCAGAAACCACTCCGCGATGCCGGAAACGTCGGCTCCGAGCCAGGCGCCGTTGGCTAGGGTGTAACCGTTAATGCAGCAATCCACCTCGCCGTGCCAATAGGGCAGATCCGCGTAGCTCCATCGGCTGTTGACGGCCAGCAATTCGGCAGTGCCGGCAAGCTCGACGGCATCCAGGCCCCAGTACCGCAGGGTGTTCAATGACCAGGTCGTGGCGGTCCAGGGTTGCCCGGCGCCGTTCGCGGCCTCGGGGCCATCGAAATCGAACCCCGCTGGAAAAAACGACCCACCGGCCCATTGCCCGTCTTGGCCCTGCAGTTGGAGCAACCGGTAGCCGAAGCCGGAGCCTGCGATCTGTCCGCGAGTGGCGCGCCAGACCTCGGCCGGTTCCTGCAAGAGGTCCCGTTCGACTTGCCAGCGCAGGGCAGGGTCGGCGTCGAGCAACCAGTCAGCCAAGGCTGTGGTGATGGTCATGACCGGCAGGCTACCAGCCGACCATCCTGCGGGCAATCAACATCCGCGGCCCGGCCCGAGCGGACCAGATTGGACGGCCGACCCTGAGGTCAGGCCGAAAGCGAGGGCGTGAGCAGATCAGATCCGGCCGGCTCCAGTTGCAGCGGCTTGACCAGCCGCAACCGCACGACCTCGGCTTGGCGTTCCGGGGCCGGAACCAACAGCAAATCCGGCCGCGCGGTGCTTTGAGGCGTGCCGGGCGCGATCGCTGGCAATTCGACTGGGAGGGCTTCCACCGGCTGAGGCCAGACCAGTCGGACCGCCGCGCTCCCGGCAAGCGCAGCAGCGCACAAGAACTGCCATTGCAAGCCGAGGAACAGGCTGCCGACGGCCCAGACGGAGGACAAGAGCAGCAACGTCCAAATGGCAAAGCTTGAATTCGCTCGCATGATGGTTTCCTCCGACCCACGATCAATGTCATAAGGCATTCGCACCAGATGCGCCCAACGATTGGTCGGGATTTTCCGACCCGGCTCTCCCCCACTGGTCTCCGCCGGGAATCTGGATCCGGATCGAGGACTGAGCCACCAGCGCGATGGAATAGAGTACCTGCGGGCGCACCGTGCGACCGCATTCGAAAACGAGATTCTGGCATGACGTCGAGCACGACCCTGGGCTTTCGGATCTTCGGTGTGGGCGCCATGGGTGCAACGCTCATGCGCGCAGCCCGGGAACATTCAGACTTCACGGTCCGCGCCGCCGCAGATCCGTCGGAGTCGGCGCGGCTGACCGCTGCGGGGCTGCTCGCCGGAGTGCGGCTCAGCGCCGAGCCGGACGCGGTGCTGAGCGATCCCGATACCGATCCGGGGTACATCACGACCCCGCCGATCCGCGCCGTGAACCCGTCGCCGGATCAGTCAGCGACGCCGAAGCGCCCGCGGTCTGCTATCGGGATCAATGGCTTCGCAGCCCGGACCTTGAGTTCCTGTACGGCCCAGGTATTCCCGTCCGGATCGGCGAAACCGAAGAAGGTGCCGCCGTCCTCCGGACTGAACACCGTGAGTTCACTCGCTTCGACTCCGCGTTCCAGAAGCTCCGCACGGGCCGCTTGCGCATCGGCCACGACCAGTTGCAGGCCGCGCATCGAGCCCGGCGCCATCTCGTTCTGGGCGGGCAGATTGCCAATGACGATTGAGCAGCCCGAACCGCGCGGCGTCAGCTGCGCCACGTGCATGTGCTCGTTTTCGGTTTCATGGTCCAGATCGAAACCCACCCGGTCCCGATAGAACTCGATCGACCGGGCCAGGTCGCTGACCGGCAACACCACTACTTCAAGAGTCCAATCCATGGTTTTCCCTAACTGTTGTGAGCGATGAGGATGATTTCCGGGCTGTCCGACGGTTCGAAGGCCTTGCCGTCCCAACTACCGCTGTTGAGCTCGTCGTAGACAGCGGCCAAGCGAGGATGGTCTTCAGTCAATACGCCACTCCAGAGTCAGGTGATGAGTGCGTCGGAATCCACCCGCAAGGAGCCGGTTCCGGCGATTCCGGCGAACTCCGCAGTACCGGAACCGGGAACGATCATCGGCATCTCATGCACTTTGCTTTCGCCCAGCGTAGTGCCGCTGTGCAGGAAATTGAAGCTTCCGGCCCGGCCGGAGATCTCACCTTCGAAGGATTCGAGCGCGACATAGCTGCCGGCGCCGGTGGCTTCGGAATAGGCGGCCGTGAATTGGGTTTCCGATCGTCCCACAATTTCGCCGCGGAAAACCTTGACCATTCGGGCCCGGCTCAGCGGCAATGCAATCTGGATTTCAGTGCCGATATCCTCGGACTGCCAATCGGAAACCGTGAAAGTGCTGGTGTTCAACATGAATTCAGCATAGAAGCCGGACAACCGGCCGGCTTGAAGAATTCGGACTGCTTCAGGCGCTTTTCGCGGAGTCGCCCTTCGGATCCTCGCGGTTTTTCAAGCCGTCCAGATCCCCGACATCGAACCCCTGCGCGGACTCGTCGGCTTCGGCGGCCGCCGGCTCTTCGGCCAAACGCCCCCGGACCTTGGAAAAAAGCACGGCCCAGATCGCCAAGCCGGCCAAAGCCGGGACCGTCCAGAAAAGCCACATGTTGAGGAAGAATCCCAGTGCGGTACTGAAGACCATCACCGGAATCATGATCAAAACTCCAGTGACCAATGACGCGTCCACCGGAATGGCGCGTTCGGGTGCCATGCTTTCGCCGAAATTCTCGCTGCTCATGAATTCGACGGTAGCAAGCGAATTCCGCAATTCGGCGCAGAACCATGGACGCTTCGGAAAGCGCAACCGGTTTGTTACCCAAGGTCCACCTTCCGGCTATGGAATGTGGCGTACGTCGCATCAATTCCGGGCTGGAACTCCTAGACTCGGGAGATGAGCAACGTCGCAGAGACCATTGTGTCAACTCTGGAAGCGTGTGGTGTGCAGCGGGTTTACGGCATTTCCGGAGATTCGCTCAACGGCTTCACCGATGCGCTGCGGGAATCCGACACGATCGATTGGGTGCACGTCCGACACGAGGAGGCGGCCGCCTTCGCGGCCTCAGCCGAGGCCGAACTCACCGGTGAACTGGCGGTGTGCGCAGGCAGTTGCGGGCCGGGCAATCTGCATTTGATCAACGGTTTGTATGACGCCCAACGTTCCCGGGTGCCGGTGCTGGCGATCGCGGCCCACATCCCGAGTTCGGAGATCGGCACCGGATATTTCCAGGAAACCCACCCGCAGGAACTCTTCCGGGAATGCAGCGTTTATGTGGAGCAGGTTTCCACTCCGGAACAGATGCCCCGGGTGTTGGATATCGCGATCCGCACCGCGGTGGAAAAACGGGGCGTGGCGGTGCTGGTGATTTCCGGCGATGTTTCGCTCGCCCAGGCGGCCAGCGAAACCGTGAGCCGCATTGAAGCCAGTCGTTCGACGACCATTCCGGCCGAGACTGAGCTGGCCAGGGCCGCCGAATTGCTCAATGCCTCGTCGAAGGTGACAATTCTGGCCGGCGCCGGTGTCCAAGGCGCGCATGCCGAACTGGTCGCACTCGCCGAAGCTCTGCAGGCACCGGTCGTGCACGCCCTGCGCGGCAAGGAATTCATTGAGTATGACAATCCCTATGACGTCGGGATGACCGGATTGCTCGGTTTCGCCTCCGGCTACCGGGCAATGGAGGCCTGCGACACGCTTCTGGTGCTCGGCTCAGATTTCCCGTACCCGCAGTTCTATCCGGCGCATGCTGTGAAGATCCAGCTGGACCTGCGAGGCGAAAATCTCGGCCGCCGCAGCCCGATCCAACTGGGCATGGTCGGCGGAGCCAGGGAAAGCATCGCCGCGCTGCTCCCCCGGCTGGCCCCGAAGCGCCCCGGCAAGCATCTGAAGACGGCTCTGGCCCATTACGCCAAGACCCGGAAGCGGCTTGACGATCTGGCGACTCCGCGGAAAGCCGGCCAGCCGGTGCATCCGCAATATCTGGCCCGGTTGATCGACCAGATCGCCGACGAAGACGCGGTATTCCTTCCGGACGTCGGCTCGCCAGTGGTCTGGGCGGCCCGGTACCTGACCATGAATGGCCGGCGGCGGCTGATCGGATCGTTCAGCCACGGCTCGATGGCGAACGCACTCTCCCAAGGAATCGGTGCCCAAGCCTCGAATCCGGGCCGGCAGGTGATCGCGATGGCCGGTGACGGCGGGCTGGCGATGCTTTTGGGCGAGTTGATCACCCTGACCCAGAACCAGCTCCCGGTCAAAGTCGTGGTGTTCAACAACTCGTCGCTGAACTTCGTCGAGTTGGAAATGAAAGCGGCCGGCTTCCGCACCTTCGGCACCGATTTGCTCAATCCCGATTTCGCCGCAGTCGCCGAAGCCATGGGAATCAAGGGCATCCAGGTCCAGGATTCGTCCGGCTTGGACGCAGCGTTGCGGACGGCATTCGCACATCCTGGGCCGGCCTTGGTCGACGTGCGCACGGAACGCCAGGAGTTGTCCATTCCGCCGGCCATCACCGCAGAGCAGGCAAAGGGCTTCGCGCTCTATGCGCTGCGCACTGTGATGTCCGGCAAGGGCGATGAACTCATCGACCTGGTGCGCAGCAACGCCCGGCAGATCTTCTGAGCGGCCCGGGTCGTTCAGGCGTCCCAGTAATCCGGCGATGCCTGGCCGGCGTCACCGCTTCGTCGCGAAGGCGGCATCGAACGCCGCCTCGCTCGGGGTGATCGCAGATAGCTTCCGGACCAAGCCCAAAGCTTCCGGCGCGCCAACCATGCGGTCCATGCCGGCATCTTCCCATTCGATGCTGGTCGGGCCGGCATAGCCGATCGAATTGAGCATCCGGAAGATTTTGTCCCAGGGGACCTCGCCGTGCCCGGCCGAGACGAAGTCCCAACCTCGGCGCGGATCTCCCCAAGGCAGCAACGATCCCAGCCGGCCATTGCGGCCATTGAGCTGCTTCGTCGATTCTTTGACGTGCACGTGGTAAATCCGGTCCCGGAAGTCGAACAAGAAGCCCATCGGGTCGAGGTCCTGCCACAGAAAATGCGAAGGGTCGAAATTCAGGCCGAAGCCCGGCCGGTTGCCGATGGCGTCCAGGGTCGCTTTGGTGGTCCAGTAATCGAAGGCGATTTCGGAGGGGTGGACCTCCAAAGCGAAGCGGACGCCGACCTCGTCGAAGACGTCGATGATCGGGTTCCAACGATCGGCGAAATCCCGGTAGCCGCGGGCGATCATCGCCTCCGGCACCGGCGGGAACATCGCCACGGTTTTCCAAATGGCGGATCCGGTGAATCCAGTGACTGTGCTGACGCCGAGGCGGGCCGCAGCCCGCGCGGTCATCTTGAGTTCTTCGGCGGCCCGTTGCCGGACCCCTTCCGGTTCACCGTCGCCCCAAACCCTGGCCGAGACGATTCCCTGGTGCCGTTCATCGATCGGATCGTCGCACACGGCTTGGCCATTGAGATGATTCGAAATCGCGTACACCTTGAGCCGGTGCCGCTCCAGGATGTCGAGCCGGTCGTGCAGGTAGGCGTCGTCTTCGGCTGCCCGCCAAACATCCAGGTGGTCTCCCCAGCAGGCGATCTCCAAACCGTCGAAGCCCCACTCCGACGCCCGTCGGGCCACTTCCTCGAAAGGCAAGTCTGCCCATTGGCCGGTGAACAACGTGATCGGACGCGACACGGCGACTCCACAACTTTGAATTGAATTCGGTCTACTTATGACGCTAGTCATACAGAAGTCGACTGTCAATGCTTGGATTCGCACCGCCGAATCCGGTCGCCGGCTCAGTAGAGTCCGGCCAACCATTCCTGCCACTGCGCGTCATGCACCTCGGCAGCCTCGCCGAATTCGTGGATGGTCATGCCCACGACCTGGCCGAACGCATTCCGACCGAAGAACCGGTACATCGCGTTTGCGGTGCGGACGCCGGCGAAGTGCTCGGTCAGATAGTCCAGCTCTCCGGCAATGGTCCCGATGCCAGGCACCTCGAAACTGATCTGCTGGCCTTGCTGCTCAGCCCCGATCGCCTGCTTGAGCACCTCGAAGGCCTGAGCCGAGCCCGATGCATCAGGCCCTTGAACGTCCGCGAAAGCGGCCTGACGGCCCGCGAAGTATTGCACGTACTGGCCCAAGGTGTGCAGGTAGAACGCCGTGTGCAGACGTACGCCGTCGTACTGATTGGCCCACTCGTCATCACTCATTTCGGTCAGGAAAATTCCGGAGTGCCGGTAGCGGACTCGAGTGGACTCATCGGGAAGTTCCTCGAAGACGTAGTCCAGGATGTTGAAAAAGCCGTCGGGCCCGGTCATCTCGATGCCGAAATGATTCGGCGGCTGCCAGGCGGTGACTTCGCTGCCGAACGGGCCTGCGCCGCCCAGGCGGGGTTCCACCTCCGCCGGCCACTGCCAACCGGAACCGCCGGCGACGACGGCCGCCCAGACCTGCTCCGGGCGGCCGTTGGCCACCGCTTCGGTGTTGACGTCGAATTTCCGGCTCATGCTGATTCTCCGATGCTGAGAAGGGGTTTGGTATGCGGTTCGGCGGGTGCCTTTTTCAAGCTGGGGTGCAGGGCGAAAACCATTCGGTGCGCGCGCCCGCCAGGCGCGTCGCGGTCGTGGTATTTCGACGACAGCAGGTCGATCTGCGCACTCAGTTCATGGACGAATTCGGCCCTGGCGGCAGCGTTGGCAAACCGGATTTCGCCATCGAAGGCGAAGGTCGCCAGCTTTTGCTTGGCTGCTGCCGCGCCGCTGAGCAAACGTCCGACGTCATGGATCAGACGCGCCGCCAAGGCGATCAGCCAGCGCGCCGAAAGCTGGTCCGGATGCCTCGCCGGGTCCGGTTCGATTGCGGAAAGCGCGATCGGTGAAATCACGAAGCTGCGGGCGCTCGACTGCATCACGCGTTCGGTCATATTGCCCTTGCGCCGCTCTTCCAGCAGCGCAACCAAACCGTGCTGCGCCAAGGCATTGAGGTGGTAGTTGACTTTTTGCCGTGGCAATCCGAGCCGCTGGGCCAAGCCGGCAGCCGAGGCGGGCTCCCGGAGTGCGGCCAGCAGCGCCGACCGGATCGGGTCCAGCAGCACCTCGGCCGCGGCCGGATCTTCGATGACGCCGAGTTCTTCCATAAATTCAAGATTCCCACCGACCATTTTATTTGTCAAGAACAAATAATCTGTCCGAATATTCAGCCGAAGCGGATAACCTGGAAAGCCAGAACCGAGGAAGGTGACCATGCGGCCGGCGGTATCGCAGTTCCACAGCGTCGAATCACGAGAGCGCCACGCGGCGGCCTACCAACACGCACTGGGCCTGCTTCCGGGCGACTTCGAGGCCCACGATGCCGAGACCGCGCACGGCAGCATCCGGATGTATTGCGGTGGCCCGCGGACGGCGCCCCCTTTGCTGTTGCTGGGCGGTCAGGACTCCCCCGGCTTCACCTGGTTCAAGGCGCTGCCGGCGCTGATCCGGGCCTATCGGGTCCTGGTAGCCGAGCCCTTGGGCGAAGTCGGGGCCTCGCAGCAACGGTTGCCGATATCCGATGCCCAGCAGAGTTCCGACTGTTTGGCCCAGGCCATCGCCGAGATCGAGCCGGCCGGCCGCCCATTGCGGATCGCGGCATCCGGGGCTTCCGCCCGGCCCGCCTTGGCACTTGCCCGGCGGGCTGAGCGCCGCGTCTCCGGATTGCTGCTTTTGGACCCATGGGGTTTTGGTGCCGAGGCGCCACGGACCGGTGCCAGGCGGCTTGCTGCCGGGCTGCTCGCCATGCTGCCGATGCCGGTACGCAGCCGAGCGGCCGAAAGACCGGGTTTCGAACAGCTGGCGATCCCGGAACTGGCCGGATACGCTCGGGCCATCCTGCCGTTCCAGCGCGCCCTGCCGGCCGTCGAACCGATCGGCTTCAACGACTTCAGCGCACCGGAGCCAGCCATTCGGCTGCTGATCTCGGACCGGAAACTTCGGCAACCGCAGCGGCAATGGCTCATCGAGCTGTCCCGGCAGCATCCTTCCGTGCGCTGGGAAAGCATCCCGGAGAATGCCGAGTCGCTGGCGTTGAGCCGGCCGGATCTACTCTCCGCGGCATTGCTTCGGCGATGAGCCGGCATCGGCTTCGGATAATTTTCCGACTGGGATTGAACCAATTCGATGGCTGCCCCGTTTGACCAATCAGGAGGGCGAAATGGGCCATGAGCACGCCGAGGGGCAAGAACTGCTTCTGCGCGCCCTGCACGACGCCCACGCCGCGGAGTTGGGCCGCTTCGTGAACCGGCTCACCGGAGACCACGCCTATGCCGAGGACGTCACGCAGGAAACCCTGTTCCGGGCCTGGCAGCGGCCGGGCGTCCTGGAACGTCCGGAAGCCGCCGTCCGGGCATGGCTCTTCACAGTCGCCCGGAACCTGGTGGTGGACGACTGGCGCAGCGCCCGGAACCGCCATGAAGTGGGCACCGACGCCCCGCCGGAGCAGCACCAGGCCGATGCCACCGACCGGGTGCTGGATTCATGGCTGGTGTCCGAGGCGCTGTCCGGTTTGTCCTCGGAACACCGCCAGGTATTGGTGCACGGCTACTACCGTTCGCTGTCCGTCAGGGAGATTGCGCAAGCATTGGGGGTCCCTGAGGGAACGGTGAAGTCCCGGATGCATTACGCGCTGCGGGCCATGAAGCTCGCATTGCAGGAGAGAGGAGTAACCCAATGAACGATTCACTGGACCCGTACACCCAGTGGGACGCCGCTTATGTTCTTGGTGCCCTCTCGCCCGCCGAACGGCACGAATTCGAGGCCCACTTGGCGAGTTGCCCACGCTGCGCGTCCGCCGTGGCCGAACTCGCCGGCATGCCCGGGCTTTTGGCCGGACTCAGCCAGGAACAGGCAATCGCCTTGACCGCCCCGGAATCGCCGGAGGCAGCCGAGGACTCGGTCGCCGACGTCCTTCCATTGTTGGCCAAGCGGGCCCGCCGTTCGAAAATACGACGCCGGCTGCTCAGCATCGGGGTCGCGGCAGCGGTCGCCGCCTCGGCGGTGGTTGCCACCGTGGTCGTGGTGCCGATCGTGACGGCTTCGGAAGCCCAAGCCGGAAGCGTTCCACTGATTTTCACTGCGGTCGAATCGCAGACCGTGACGGTTTCCGGCAAAGCGCTGCCGGTCGCTTGGGGCACCCAGATCGAATGGCGCTGCAGCTACCTGGCTAGCCGGAACACTCCCGGCTACACCGGTGGCCCGCCATCGCCTTATCAGCTTGTGGTGATCGAACGAAACGGCAAAGAAACCATCGCGGCCAGCTGGGACGCCTCAGAGGGCACCGTGGTTTCGCCGATCGCCACCGTGGACATCCCCTTGGCCGACATCGCCAGTGTCGAAGTGCGTTGGTCGGACAGCGGAAAGATCGCGGTCCGCGCCACGCTCTAGCCGCTGGCCGGTGAAAACGGCCGGATCCGGCGACTGCGCAACTGGGCAGGTTTCGCGGTTTTCCCATCCTGCAGCACGCCCTGTTAGCCTGCCAGAATGGACCAGATGCGATCTCCCGAATCCCAAGCTCGGCCGGCCCTGGCCACGAGTCGCGGCCTGGTCGGGTACGCGCTGCTTTTGGACCTCCTCCTGATCTTGGTTTTCGCGGTCTCCGGGCGGGCAAGCCATCAAGAAGCCAACCCGGTGCTCGGGGTCTTGGCCACGGCGTGGCCGTTTCTGGCCGGAGCCGCTCTGGGGTGGTTGGCCGGACGGCTTTGGCGGGCCCCGATCCGGGTCTGGCCGCACGGCGTCTGCCTGTGGCTGATCACGGTAATCGCCGGGATGCTTTTGCGGCTGCTCAGCGGCCGGACCGCCGAATGGAGTTTCGTGCTGGTCGCCACCGCCGTCCTGGCTTTGTTCCTGCTGGGCCACCGCGCGATCGCCGGATTGGTGATCCGGAAGCGGGCCGAACGATCCGGCGTGCGTTAGTCTGATGCTGTGATTACCGCATTCGTTCTGATCAAGACCAACGTGGACCGGATCCCCGAAGCCGCCCAGGAGATCTCCGAAATCGAAGGCATCAGCGAGGTGTATTCGGTGACCGGCGAGTGGGATCTCATCGCGGTGGCCCGGGTCAGCCAGCACGAAGCCTTGGCGGATGTCATTGCGGACAAACTCTCGAAGGTCGACGGCGTCCAAGCCACCACGACGCATATTTCCTTCCGCGCCTATTCCAAGCACGATTTGGACGCCGCGTTCTCGCTCGGCTTCGAGCACTGATTCCGGCCGGTTCAGCGAACCGGCCGGAGCCCGCTCAGCCGTTCCCGGCGATATGCGCGGAACTGAATCGGGCCCAAGCTTCCAGCACGGCGTTCGCCTGGCCGGTCGCGATGGCTGATTCGGCACGTGCCAAAGCCCGGCCCATCCGCTCCGTCAGGCTGCCGTTGCTTTCCTGATCGAACGACACCAGACCGGCCGCAGCGTTCAGGACCACGGCATCATGCACCGGTCCGGTAGCACCGGCCAGAGTATCGCGGGCGACTTGGGCATTGAATTGCGCGTCCTGCCCACGCAGATCCGCCACCGTGGCGCGCGCGATGCCGATCTCCTGCGGGTCGAAAAACTGCTCCTGGATCCCGCCCGCACGGAACTCCCACACCCGGGATGGTCCGGTGGTGGTCAATTCGTCCAATCCGTCGTCGCCGCGGAAGACCATGCCCCGGCTCCCCCGGCTGGCCAGCACTCCGGCCACCAACGGCGCCATGCGCGCGTCGGCCACGCCGACCGCCGAAGCAGAGGTGCGGGCCGGATTGGTCAACGGGCCCAAGAAATTGAAGGCCGTCGGAATGGCCATTTCCCGCCGGGGCACCGCGGTGTACCGGAAGGAAGGATGGAAAACCTGGGCGAAGCAGAAGGTGATTCCAACCTCGGAAGCAGCCCGGGCCACGGATTCGATGGAAAGATCCAACCGAACGCCGAGCGCCTCGAGCACATCTGCGGAGCCGGCGGCCGAAGACGAAGCCCGGTTGCCGTGCTTGACCACTTGCGCACCGGCCCCGGCGCAAACCAAGGCCGCCATGGTCGAGATGTTCACCGTGTTCAGCCGGTCACCGCCGGTTCCCACGATGTCCAGGGCCTCGCCGTCGAAAGGCAATGGTTTCGCATTCTTGAGCATCGAATCGGCCAGCCCGCCGAGTTCTTCGACGGTCTCGTGCTTGGCCCGCAAGGCGACCAGGAATCCAGCGATCTGCGCGTCGGATGCCAGTCCGGACATGATTTGGTCCATGGCCCACACAGTCTGTTCCCGGCTCAGATCGCGGCCGGCGATCAATTCCGTCAAGAGCAAGGGCCAGCTGGGCGTCGTCGGGGCACCGTTATCGGGGTTGCGGGGATCGCTCACTCTACGATGCTATCGGCGCGGCGCGGCGCGAAGCCAATATGACCCGGCTCCGCATCCCGCGGAACTTCCGCGAGTTTTCGCACGTTTGTAGAAAAAGATGCTGGCAAAGGCATTTCGTATTGGGCGCTGGGGAGTTTTACAGACATAATGTCTATGTGACATCTGCGACCCAAGCCCCCAGCGCCCCGGCACACCCCACGCTGAATCGGCCCAACATGGTTTCCGTAGGAACCGTGGTTTGGCTCTCCAGCGAGCTGATGTTCTTCGCGGGCCTCTTTGCCATGTACTTCACGCTGCGCTCCACTTCAGGCTCCCTGTGGGCTGAAGAGACGGCGAAGTTGAACTTCCCGTTCGCCCTGGTGAACACGATCATCCTGGTATCCAGCTCATTCAGCTGCCAGATGGGCGTCTTCGCTGCGGAGCGATTGCAGCCCCGACGCGTCGGCGGATTGTTCAAGTTCTCCCAATGGGGCATGGTCGAGTGGTTCTTCCTCACCTTCCTGCTCGGTGCGATCTTCGTCGCCGGCCAGTCGACGGAATACGCGATGCTCGTCTCCGAGCATGTGACCTTGTCGTCTAATGCCTACGGGTCGGTCTTCTATCTGACCACCGGATTCCACGGTTTGCACGTGATCGGCGGCCTGATCGCGTTCCTGTTCATCATCGGACGAGCCTATGCGGCGAAGAAGTTCGGGCATTTCGAGGCCACTAGCGCGATCGTGACCTCCTACTACTGGCACTTCGTTGACGTGGTCTGGATCGGACTGTTCCTCGTCATCTACGTGCTCAAGTAAGCCGAGCCGAACTTGACTGCATTTTTACCAGCGGAAGAATTTCACACAGCGGCTGCCCCAGCCGTCGAACCGAGAACAAAGGAACTTGACCGGTGAAGGCACTTTCACAGAAGCGTAGGCACCCGCTAGCGATCCTGGCATTGCTGTTGATGGGCTTGCTGCTCACGGGCGGCTTGTATTCTTTCGCGACATCGGTCAATCAGGCCAAGGCGGAATCCAATACCTTCACGGCGAGTGACGTGCAGGAAGGCGAAAAGCTCTTCTTGGCGAACTGCGCCACCTGCCACAATGCCGGCGGCGCGGGTACCCCGTCCGGGCCGACTCTGGTCGGCGTCGGTGCGGCAGCCGTGGACTTCCAGGTCGGCACCGGCCGGATGCCGATGCAGATGCAGGGACCGCAGGCGTTGCAGAAGCCCCAGCAGTTCAACGCAGAGCAGACCAAGCAACTCGCCGCCTATGTCGCCAGCCTCGGGGCTGGTCCGGCAATCCCCGGCGAAGAGTACTTGGACGGCAAGGGCAATGCGGCCGAAGGCGGCGAGCTCTTCCGCGTCAACTGCGCCATGTGCCACAATGCAGCGGCCGCCGGCGGCGCACTGACCCAGGGCAAATTCGCTCCGGGACTCGCCGGCGTCGAACCCGCACACATTTACGAAGCGATGATCACCGGACCGCAGAACATGCCGGTGTTCAGCGACGCCAACATCACCCCCGAAGGCAAGCGGGACATCATCACGTTCCTGAAGACCATTGAAGCCAACGGCTCACCCGGCGGTGCGCAGCTCGGCTCCCTGGGCCCGGTGGCCGAGGGCCTCTTCGTCTGGATCGCGGGCCTGGGCGTGGTCATCGCCTTCACCATTTGGTTGACGTCACGCACTTCGTGAGTTCGGCCGCCCGCTGCGACGGGCCAGTTTCGAAAAGTTTTGAAAGATTCCCCGTGAAACGGGACGACAGAAGGAAGAAGGACAATGGGCGACCGTAGTGACGACAAGCCGACAGGGTCGGAGGTCGAAGCTAAGGCTGGTCAGACGGTGTTGGAGACATTCCAGGATCCTGGAATCCCCCCGCACCGCCCCCGGCTGGCTGACACTGACCCGCGCGCGGCCAAGCGAGCTGAACGCCAAGTAGCCGTGCTTTTCGGCATTTCGGTACTGGGTACCATTCTCTTCTTCGTCGCATATTTCGGCGTTCGCCTCGACCAAAGCGTGGGGACGCTGCGGTTGCAGAACATGCTCCTCGGATTGGGCACCGCCTTCGCGATGCTCGGCATCGGAACCGGAATCGTGCACTGGGCGAAGGCCCTGATGCCGGACCATGAAGTTTCCGAAGAGCGCCACCCGATCCGCAGCGAAGAGGACCGCAAGGCCGCGGTGGAGATCGTCGACACGATCGCGGAAGAGAGCGGCATCAAACGCCGGCCCTTGATCCGGAACACCCTGATCGGAGCGATCGCATTGGCCCCGTTGCCGGCGATCGTGCTGTTCCGCGACCTGGACCTGAACCCGGACGTCAATTTGCTCCGGCACACCATGTGGAAAGAAGGCACCCGCCTGGTCCGCGACCCAACCGGCACCCCGATCAAAGCGTCGGACGTCACCCTGGGCTCAGCATTCCACGTGATTCCGGAAGGGCTCAACGAGCTCCAAGAAGGCAAGCTGAACGAAAAGGCCAAAGCCGTCGTGTTGTTGATGCGGCTGGACCCGGCTTCGCTGAATCCCTCCCCCGGGCGGGAAAATTGGGGTTACAACGGCATTGTGGCCTACTCGAAGATCTGCACCCACGTCGGTTGTCCGGTGGCTTTGTACGAGCAGCAGACGCACCACTTGCTGTGCCCCTGCCACCAATCGACCTTCGACCTCACGCAAGAGTGCAAGGTCATCTTCGGCCCGGCTGTGCGCCCGTTGCCGCAGCTGCCGATCAAGGTGGATGCCGAAGGTTACCTGGTGGCGCAGAGCGACTTCCATGAACCCGTCGGTCCGAGCTACTGGGAGCGTGGCTGATCATGAGCAATGCACTTACCAGCCACACTGCTGAAGCACCGTACACTCCGACCACCAAAGTCGGCCGGATCACCGACTTCGTCGACCAGCGCGTCGGCGGATCCGGAATCCTCAAGGAGTTCGGCCGCAAGGTCTTCCCCGACCACTGGACCTTCATGTTCGGTGAAGTGGCCCTGTACTCCTTCGTCATCTTGTTGCTCTCCGGCACCTTTCTGACCTTTTTCTTCGATCCCTCCATGGCGGAAACGCATTACAACGGCTCCTATGTGCCGTTGAAGGGCGTCGAAATGTCGGTCGCCTACAACTCGTCGTTGAACATCTCCTTCGAGGTCCGCGGCGGCCTGTTCATGCGGCAGGTGCACCACTGGGCGGCGCTGCTCTTCGTAGCAGCGGTATCCGTGCACATGCTGCGGGTGTTCTTCACCGGAGCGTTCCGCAAACCGCGTGAATTGAACTGGGTCGTCGGCGCCACTTTGGTGCTGCTGTCCCTGGGCGCCGGGTTCACCGGCTACTCGCTGCCTGACGATCTGCTCTCCGGCAACGGCCTGCGGATCATCGACGGCATCCTGAAGGCGATCCCGGTGGTCGGCACCTACATCTCGTTCTTCCTGTTCGGCGGTGAGTTCCCGGGAACCATGGTGATCAGCAGGCTCTATGTGCTGCACATCCTGTTGATCCCCGCGATCATCCTGCTGATGATCGTGATCCACCTGTTCATGGTCGTGGTGCACAAGCACACCCAGTACCCCGGGCCCGGCCGCAGCGACAACAATGTCGTCGGCTACCCGCTCGGACCGGTCTACGCAGCCAAAGCAGGCGGGTTCTTCTTCATCGTGTTCGGCATCATCGCGGCGATGGCGGCGTTCTTCACGATCAACCCGATCTGGAACTACGGGCCTTACGACCCGTCACCGGTATCCGCCGGCACCCAGCCCGACTGGTACATCGGCGTGTTCGACGGCGCGCTCCGGCTCATGCCGGGCTGGCTGTGGAACTTCCCCTTCGAATGGGAGATCCCGTTCCCCTGGGGAACCAACACGCTGAGCTTCAACGTGATCGGCGCCGCCATGATCCCGGCCGGCATCATCTTCGGCTTGCTGTTCACCTACCCCTGGATCGAGCGCTGGATCACCAAGGACGACCGCGAGCACCACGTCTTGGACCGTCCGCGCAACGTGCCGACCCGTACTGCGATCGGCGCCGCCGGCGTCGTGTTCTACTGCGTCATGTGGGCGGCTGCGAGTTCGGACTTGATCGCAACGCACTTCCACGTTTCACTCAACGACGTGACCTATTGGTTGCGCACGCTGTTCTTCATCGGCCCGATCTTGGCTTACCAGATCACCAAGCGCATCGCCTTGGCGCTGCAGCGCAAGGACCGCGAGATCGTGCTGCACGGACGGGAAACCGGCCGGATCATCCGCTTGCCGCATGGCGAGTACAAGGAAAAGCACGCACAGCTGGACGAATACAAGCGGTACCGTTTGGTCAGCTTCGAATCGCCGAAGGTGCTTCCCGCGGAGCCCAACGAAAAGGGCATCGTGGTAGCCAAGGAAAAGCGTCGCGCTTGGCTCTCCAAGTGGTTCTTCGAAGACCGGGTCGCCCCGGTCACTCCGGCTGAGCACCAGGCAGCTTTGGAGCATGCTGCGCACGAAGAGCACGCCGACCACGAGGCATTGGAAGCGAACGACAAGGCATTGTCGAAGTAGTCGCTGCTCCCCCGCGGACCCGAGGGCCCCTGCCGCCATTCAGCTGAATGGCGGCAGGGGCCCTTTCCACTATGCCCTCGCGTTCGGTGTCCACAATCCGAAGGAAATCCCGGTTGGATCGAGAAAGGTGCCGAACCACCGGTCTGCTCCGCCCAATGCGGTACGCGACCTTTCGATGACGCCGCCCAAGGCGGCCGCGCGTGCCAAAGTGGCCTCCAGATCCTCCGCCAGGAGATAGACGCGGTTCCCCGCCGTCGGCAATCTCGGCGAGGGGGCGCGCTGCAATCCGCCGATATCCCGAGCCGCGTCCTTGATGACCCAATAGTCTGCGCCCAGCTCGGTATCCGCAAAAGCTGCTTCGAAGCGCCAGCCGAAGAGCGAACCGTGGAAGTGCTGGAACAGCTCCGGGTTGTCGGTCTCCACTTCCCACCATACGATGCCTGCCATCAGGTCATATTACGGCGTGGCCGCCGGCTCTGCTGGGAAAGCGTCGCGGACCGCAGCCTGGACGCCTCGGTGCGGGCCTAGCTGCGCCGGGAAGGGACTTGCCGGGTGCTCCGCACCCCGGGCCGTTGCAGCGGCACCCAGAGCTTGTAGCGGTCCGCACGATAGTAGGACACCGAGTAGTCCACGACGATTCCGGAGACGAAGGCATGCCGCTGGATCTTCAGCAGCGGCGCTCCGGTCTCCACCTTGAGTTGCCGGGCCACGGTGGGCGCTGCGGCTGCAGCTTCGATCATGTCCTCGCCCCACTCCATGACGAGGCCGTAACGCTCGCCCAGGGTGTTGTACAACGAGGTCGGGGCCGGTCCGTCGGTGAGTCCCGGCACCCGGTACCCGGGGATGAAATTCTCGTCCACGCTCATCGGCTCTTCGTCGGCCAGCAGCAGCCGCCGGAACCGGACCACCATTTGGCCTTCGTGCAGTTGCAGTTCCCGGGCCACGCTCGCACTGGCCTGGATCAACTCGAAGTCCAAGACTTTGGCGTCCGGCACCATGCCGCGGCGCTGCATTTCTTCCGAGTACGAGGTCAGTTTGACCTGCAGGTCTAGCTTGGGCCGATGCACGAAAGTACCCAGACCCACCACCCGGTCCAGCACCTCGGCCGAGACCAGCGTGTCGATCGCTTGCCGGACGGTCATCCGGGCGACTCCGAACCGGGCCGCGATATCGCGTTCCGAGGGTATCGCCGTCGCGGGTGAACTCTTGGTCCGCACGTACTGCCGCAAAAGCTCAGCGAGCTGCAGATAGATCGCCGTGCCGGAGGAACGGTCGATCTCACCGCCGATCAACTCTGCAGCATCGCTCATGAGCCAACCCCTCGGTGGTAGTTAAAAAGCTTCGGATGCATTTCCGGCCCGGGACGGGAAATTTCCCTCCGCAAGCCGGAAATGCATCCGAAATGAAGCAACGCCTAGTGCGCGTGGTCTCCGCGGCTGTATTCGAAGACCCAACCGACCAGGCCGATGGCGGCGATACCGGCCGAGATGAAGACGATCCACCAGCCCAGCGCCAAACCCGCGAACGCCGTGGCGCAGGCCAGGCCGAGCACCAGAGGCCACCACGACCACGGGCTGAAGTGCCCCTGCTCGCCGGCGCCTTCGTGGATCTCGCCGTTGTTGCGGTCTTCCGGACGCAAGCCCACCCGCTTGGCGGTGAACGCGAGGTAGAAGCCGATCATTCCGGCCAGGCCGCCGACCAGGAGGATGCCGAGAATGCCGACCCATTCGCTCCAGTTGGTCATGAAACCGTAGACCACATCGACCACCAGGAAGAAGGGCACGCCGAGGAAAAACAGCCGCGATTCGATCAACATGATTATTTCTCCTTGGCGGCTTGGTCGCGTTGGTCGGCATTGCCCAAGACTGCGGCAGCCGGTTGTGGATCAGTCGCGGTGTTCCACTGGGCCAGCTCCGGGTGGTGCAGGTCCAAAGCAGGCCGCTCGGAACGGATTCTGGGCAGCGAAGTGAAATTGTGCCGCGGCGGCGGGCAGGAGGTTGCCCACTCCAGCGAGGCGCCGAAGCCCCACGGGTCGTCGACTTCTACCCGCTTCTTGGAACGCCAGGTGATGTACACATTCCAGAAGAAGGGAATCAGCGAGGCGCCGAGCACGAACGAGGAAATCGTGGAGAACTGGTTCATCCAGGTGAACCCGTCTTCCTGGAGGTAATCGGCATAGCGTCGCGGCATACCGAGCACCCCGAGCCAGTGCTGGATCAGGAAGGTGCCGTGGAAGCCCAGGAACAACATCCAGAAATGGATCTTGCCGAGCCGCTCGTTGAGCATCTTGCCGGTCCACTTGGGCCACCAGAAGTAGAATCCGGCGAACATCGCGAACACGACGGTGCCGAAGACCACGTAGTGGAAGTGCGCAACCACGAAGTACGTGTCGGAAACCGGGAAATCAAGCGGCGGTGACGACAGGATAATCCCGGTGAGACCTCCGAACAGGAAGGTGATCAGGAAGCCGAGGCTCCAGAGCATCGGTGTCTCGAATGTCAATGACCCTCGCCACATGGTGCCTATCCAGTTGAAGAACTTCACCCCGGTTGGCACCGCGATCAGCATCGTCATGAACGAGAAGAACGGAAGCAGCACCTGGCCGGTGACGTACATGTGGTGCGCCCAGACGGTCACGGAGAGCGCCGCGATCGCAATTGTGGCGTAGACCAGGCCTTTGTAGCCGAAGATCGGCTTGCGGCTGAACACCGGGAAGATCTCCGAAACGATGCCGAAGAACGGCAAGGCGATGATGTACACCTCGGGATGGCCGAAGAACCAGAACAAGTGCTGCCAGAGAATGGCGCCGCCGTTTTCCGGATCGAAAACATGCGCGCCGAACCTTCGGTCGGCACCGAGCGCGAACAACGCCGCGGCCAGCGGCGGGAAGGCCATCAGGACCAGGATCGAGGTCACCAGGGCATTCCAGGTGAAGATCGGCATCCGCCACATGGTCATACCGGGGGCGCGCATGCAGATGATCGTGGTGATGAAGTTCACCGCACCGAGGATCGTGCCGAAGCCGGACAAGGCGAGGCCGAACACCCACAAGTCACCGCCGATGCCCGGGGTGAAGGTGGTATTCGACAATGGCGCATAGGCGAACCAGCCGAACGAAGCAGCACCTTGAGGGGTCACGAAGCCGGAAACCGCGATCGTGCTGCCGAACAGGAAGAACCAGAAGGCCAGTGCGTTCAACCGCGGGAAGGCCACATCCGGAGCTCCGATCTGCAGCGGCATGATCACGTTGGTGAAGCCGGCGAAGAGCGGAGTTGCGAACATCAGCAACATGATCGTCCCGTGCATCGTGAAGAGCTGGTTGTACTGCTCTTTGGTCTGCAGGATCTGCATGCCCGGTTCGAAGAGTTCGGCGCGGATCAGCAACGCCATGACGCCGCCGAGGCAGAAGAAGATGAACGAGGCGATCAGGTACATGTAGCCGATCGTCTTATGGTCGGTGGAGGTGATCCAGTTGACCACCAAACGGCCTTTCGAGACCGGAACCTTCCGTTCTTCGACCTGGTTTTGCTCGGGAGCAGTTTCGGTAAGTGTCGACACCTGTCCGGACCCCTATTTCTTTTCGTTCAGGTTGGGATTGCGGTCGTATTCGCTGCCGAGCGAGCCGGTGTTGCCGGCGGCCTTGAGCTTCGCCAGGTGGTCCTGGAACTCCTGCTCGGTCACCACTTTGACCCGGAACAGCATCTCGGAGTGGTACTCACCGCAGAGCTCGGCGCATTTTCCGTCGTACGTGCCCAAGGCAGTCGGCGTGAAGTTGAGGTAGTTGGTCTTGCCCGGGATCATGTCCCGCTTCTGCAGGAAGGCCGGAACCCAGAAGGAGTGGATCACATCGCGCGAATTGAGCTCCAGCTCAACGCTGCGGTTGACCGGCAAATAGAGCGTCGGCAGTTTTTCCTTGTCGATCGGCTGGCCGTTGAGCGGCACCTGCTGGGTCGACTCGTAGACGCTCTCCGAAATGTCGTTTCCGGAAAGGTAGTTGAAGTCCCACGCCCACTGCTTGCCCCGCACATCGATCTTGATCTGCGGGTTGGGGTCACGGGCGTCGATCGCCTGCTGGTCCCGATCGGTGAAATAGAAGAACACCAAGACCATGAACAGCGGAATGGTCAGGTAGAACACTTCCAAAGGGAGGTTCGCAGACATCTGCCGCGGGTAACCTACGGTTCCCTTGCGGCGACGGTAGGCGATGATGCACCAGATGATCAGGCCCCAGGTGATGATGCCCACGGCAAGCGCCGCGATCCAGGAATTGACCCAGAGATCAATGACCCTGGAAGTGTGGTTCGTGGTATCCCGCTCAGTCGGCAACCAGCCGTTCTTCATCTCGGGGGTACATGCCGACAAGACCAATGCGCTGGTGATCCCCACTGCTGTAACAGCGAGTACCTTGGCGCGTCGGCTGCCGGTTCGGTGCTGCGAACTCACAGACGGCCCTTCCTTTTGTTGCGTGCGTCCGGAAGCTGTTTTCGCGGCCGCGTTCTGCATTCAAAACTGTGTTCTTTTTGTGTTCTACTACTGCGTGTAGAGAGTATTCCCTTAGAGCTTACCGCGCTCGGGAACTTTTTGCGCACACTCTGTCTGGCGCGTCAGTTTCACTGCCGTTTCGGGCTGCCCGGATCCCCTCCGGACATACGAAAGGCCCGGAGCCCCGGGCCTTTCGATTGCCGATTTGATTTAGTGGAACGAGTCGCCGCAGGCGCACGAGCCGCCAGCATTAGGGTTGTCGATGGTAAAGCCCTGTTTGGCGATGGTGTCCTCGAAATCGATGCTCGCGCCGTCCAAATACGGAACGCTCATTTTGTCGACGACGACCTCTACACCGTCGAAATCGCGAACCGCATCGCCGTCGAGCATCCGCTCGTCGAAATACAGCTGGTAGATCAAACCAGAACAGCCGCCGGGCTGCACCGCGACCCGCAAACGCAGATCGGTCCGGCCTTCCTGCTCCAGCAGGCTGCGCACTTTCTGCGCGGCGACATCGCTCAAGCCGACGCCGTGGCTTTCCAGCTCGGTCGCCGGGTCGGCAGCAGTATCAGTCGTGGTCGTCATATCAGAATCCTAACTCTGGTGTACAACAATGGTACGTCCGACGGCCGGAACTTCCCAGCTGCCGGGCCGGAGATTACCCCTCAGTCTGCTCAACCGCGGAATCGCCCCGGTTGTTCCCGCCGCTGCGCCGCGAGCAGGCTCATCCGGCATTGAGCCGGGCCAACAGCAGCGCCTCGGCCAACACGGCCTTTTCGAATTCCGCCAGATGCAGCGATTCATTCGCGCTGTGCGCCCGGGAATCGGGATCCTCGACGCCGGTGATCAGGATCTGCGCAGTCGGGTACAGCTCCGTCAGGTCTGCGATGAAGGGGATCGAACCGCCCATCCCGGCCTCGACCGGATCGACTCCCCAGGCCGTCTGCAATGCCCACAACATGTTCTGCGCCGCCGGGGCCGCGGTGTCGGTGGCGAAGGCATTGCCCTGCTCCCCCGGCACGAAGCGGACCTGCGCCGTCTTCGGTGCGTGCTTTTCGACGTGCGCGGCGATCGCGTCCATGGCGTCCTGCGGAACCTGCCCCGGGGCCAGCCGGAGGCTGATCTTCGCTGCGGCACGAGCCTGGATGGTATTCGAACTCACGGCGACCGCGGGCGCGTCGAAACCGATCACCGACAGCGCCGGACGGGACCACAGCCGCGCCGCGATGCTGCCCTCCCCGGAAAGCTCCTGGCCGTCCAAGACCGAAGCGTCGGCGCGGAAATCTGCCTCCTGGTAGTCGATCTCCGGATCGGCTGCCCGGTGCAGGCCCTCGATCGCCACCGAACCTTTCTGATCGTGGAAGGTTGCCAGCAACCGGATCAATTGCGTCGGCGCATCCAGGACCGGTCCACCGAACATCCCGGAATGCACCGAGTGGTCGAGCACCTCGACCTCGACCACGCCGTCGACCAGGCCGCGCAGGCTCGTGGTCAGAGCCGGCACGCCGACCTTCCAGTTGCCCGAATCGGCAACCACGATCACCTCGGCGCGGAGCAGTTCCTGGTGCGCTTCCAGGAAGCGGCGGAACGTCGGTGAGCCGGCTTCTTCTTCGCCTTCGATGAACAATGTCACCCCGACGCCGAAATCGTCGCCCAGAACCTCGGACACCGCGCGGAGTGCCGCGACGTGCGCGAGCACCCCGGCTTTGTCGTCCGCGACGCCGCGCCCCCACAGCCGGCCCGCCCTGGCCACCGGTGCGAACGGCTCCGAGTCCCACAGTGCGGAGTCGCCGGGCGGTTGCACGTCGTGGTGCGCATAGAGCAGGATTGTGGGCTTGCCGGGTGCCGCTAGTTTTCGCGCCACCACGGCCGGCCCGCCCGGCGTCCCGTCGTCCTTGTTCTCGCGCAGGATCTGCACCTCGTCCACGCCGACTTCGCGGATCAAAGCGGCGACCGCTTCGGCACTGCGGTCCAGCTGGGCCTGGTCGAAGGCGGCCCAGGCGATGCCGGGGATCTTCACCAATTCGATCAGGGCGGAAACCGTACGGTCGAAGTCTTGGTGCACAGCGGCCCGGAGGGCGTCAACGACCTCGGGTGACGGCTGGCTGGGCGTGGGCACGTTGGATTCGGGGATGGTTGAACTCGTGGTCATGAACCGAACCTTACCGCGCGGCCCGGCCCGCTCCAAGGGCACTGCCCAGCCGGGTATCCTTGAAGGGTGTTTGGAAGAAACAAGGAAGCCACGCCCGCCCAAGACGTCGTCGACGAGCTTGCAGCCGACCGTGCGAAAAATGACCCCCGTGCAGGAAAAGGCGTCCCCACTCCGAGCCGCAAGGAGCAGGAAGCCGCGCGGAAGCGTCCGCTGGTTCCGAATGACCGCGGCGCAGCCAAAGCTGCGGACCGGGAAGCCCGGCGGGAGGCCCAATTGAAAACCCGGGCCGCATTGGACACCGGCGATGAGCGCTACCTGCCGATCCGGGACAAGGGTCCGCAGCGGCGGTTCGCCCGCAACGTGGTCGATGTCCGGACCAGCCTGGGCGAATTCGTCATGTTCATCGCACTGGCGATCGTGGTGCTGACTTTGTTCGTTCCCGGCAGCATCGAATTCCAGTCGTATATCTTCATCGGTTTCTGGGCCATCGTGGTTTTGGTGGCAGTCGACGCGTTCTTCTTCGCCCGTCGGCTGAAGAAGCGGGTGATCGCCAAGTTCGGCTCGGTCGACCAAGGCGTGGTTTGGTACGGCGTGATCCGTTCGCTGCAATTCCGTCGGCTGCGGTTGCCCAAGCCGCAGGTCAAGCGCGGCGGGGTCGTCGAAGACTGATCGTCGCCGCGCGGGAAGCAGCGCCCGGCTGACCGGAACTCAGACCCGCTTCGCCAAATATTTGTTGATCCGGGAAACCCAGAACGGCCCTTCGTACAGGAACGCGGTGTAACCCTGGACCAAGGTGGCTCCCGCATCCAGCCGCTCCTGCACCTGGGCGCCAGTTTCCACCCCGCCCACGGAGATCAAGGTGAGCCGCTCGCCGGCGAGTTCCCGGATCCGACGCAACACTTCCAGCGAACGCTGCTGCAACGGTGCGCCGGACAGTCCACCGACACCGTATTTCATCACCTGCTCGGAGGCGGTCTGCAATCCTTCGCGGGTGATTGTGGTGTTGGTGCAGATGATGCCGTCCAGGCCAAGGTCCAGAGCCAACGCGGTGACCTCGTCGATGTCCTGGTCCGACAGGTCCGGTGCGATCTTGACCAACAACGGTACCCGCCGCCCCGCCGCCTCGCTTGAAACCTCACGGACCTCGGTGAGCAGAGGGCGCAAGGTCTCGACGTCTTGCAGCAGCCGCAAGCCTGGCGTGTTCGGCGAGGAGACGTTCACGACCAGATAATCGGCGACTGCGGCCAGCGCCCGGGTGCTGATCAGGTAATCACCGACGGCTTCTGCCAGGTCGACCTTTTTGGTCTTCCCGATGTTCACCCCGACCACCGGCCGCGCCGCACGGGAACTGCGTTCGAGTCCGGCCCGCGCCTCGGCCAGCCGAGGAGCCACCGCTGCCGCTCCGTCGTTGTTGAACCCCATCCGGTTGATCAGCGCCCGGTCTTTCACCAGACGGAACAGCCGCGGCTTCGGATTCCCCGGCTGCGCCTGCCCGGTGATGGTACCCACTTCGACGTGGCCGAAGCCGAGATCGGCCAAAGCCTGCACCCCGTGGCCCTCCTTGTCGAAACCTGCCGCCAGGCCGAACGGCGAGGGAAAGGTCCGGCCCAGAGCCGTGACCTGCAGCGAGGCCGCGGGACGGGTGATCGCGCGCAGCGCCGGACCGGCCCCGCATCGGTGTGCCAACCGAATCAAACCGAAGCCGATCCGATGCGCATTTTCGGCGTCCATCCAGGAGAAGCAGACGCGGAAGAAGAGCGGGTAAAGACGCATGGGTCTAGTTTTCCGTCTGGACGCCGCGATTCAAAATGCGCGCAGCACCGCGGCCGTCGCGGAGATAGCATGGAACCACTGCGGTCGGTGACCGGGTCAACAGGCAGGACTAAGGCAGGAGCAGCTCGATGCAGGCGCGAAGGTGGCAACCGGATGTTCTCGGCACCGGCTACGAGTCCACCGAATTGAGCATCGGCCGGAAGGACGAACCAGGCCGGGTGGCCACTCTGGTGCGCCATTTGCCGGAAGACCAAGCCTCGATGCCCGGCCAGGCGGTGCTGTTCATCCATGGCTGGAGCGACTATTTCTTCAACACCGAGTTGGCGGAATTCTTCACCGGACTCGGCATCGCGTTTTACGCCCTGGACTTGCACAACCACGGACGCAGCCTCCGAACCGGCGATCTGGGCGGCTTCGTGGCCGATCTGGCCGAATACGACGCCGAGCTGGATGCATCGCTCAGCGCGGTGACCGAAGACCTGCAGGCCCGTTACCGCGGGACCGCTCCGAAAGTCGCCTTCATGGGGCATTCCACCGGTGGTCTGGTGGCCGCATTGTGGGCCAGCCGGCACCCGGACACGGTGAGCCACCTGATCCTGAACAGTCCTTGGCTGGAGATGCACGGCAGCTCATTCGTCCGGCATGCCACCTACTCCATGGTGGAGCCATTCGCACGTTGGTGGCCGCAGAGCCGGATCAAATTGCCGGAGCGCAATTTCTACTGGCGCTCGATCTCGGCCAGCGCCGAGGGCGAATGGCAACTCGACGACGCGCTCCGGCCCCCGCTGGCTTTTCCGATCCGATTCGGCTGGATGAGCGCGATCCTGGCTGGACAGTCACAAGTTGCCAAAGGCCTGAACATCGGAGTCCCGATCCTGGTGCTGATGAGCGCCCGCAGCCTCAATGGTCCGCGCTGGCGCGAGGGCATGCGCAGCGCCGACGCGGTGCTGGATATCCAGACCATGGCGGCCCGGGCGATTACGCTGGGCGAAAGCGTCACGATTGAAAAGATCGACGGCGGTCTGCATGATGTGCTGCTGTCCCAAAAGCCGGTCCGCGAATTGGCCTACTCGAGATTGTTGCGCTGGTTGCGCGGTTACATGTTGGAACAGGGCACCGGGGCGCCCGGAAGGGACGATGCATGACCACAACAGCGACCGGACAGCGTCTTGACTGGGAATCCGACCACTTGGGCCCGAAGTTCCAAAAACTGACCTTGGAGCTGGGGCAGGACGACGAAGGCCCGGTGGTCGCCACCTTGGTGCGCCACCGGGCGGAGCGTCGGCAGGGACCGCCGTCCTGGCTGCAACGGCTTTTGCGCAAAGACGGCGGTGAGCCGGATCCGGCCGTGGACGTGGTCCTCTATCTGCACGGCTGGGCCGACTATTTCTTCCAAACCGAGCTTGCGGAGTTCTTCACCGCGCACGGAGTCGCGTTCTACGCCTTGGACTTGCGCAAGTACGGGCGCAGCCTGCGGCCAGGGCAGTCCGAAGGCTTCACCGATGATTTGGCTGTCTATGACGCAGACTTGGCCGCGGCTTTGGCCGCGATCGAAGCCGATCTGGGTCCCGGCCACCGGATCCATCTGCTGGCGCATTCCCTGGGCGGCCTGATCGCCTGTCTTTGGGCGGACCGCAACCCCGGAATACTCAGCTCCTTGATCCTCAACGGTCCCTGGCTCGAATTGCAGGGCAGCCGGTTCGTCCGGCAAATCGCCACGCATCTGGTCGACCCGTTCGTCCGATCGGACCCGCGCCGGGTGTTCCACTTTCCGGACATGACGGCCTACTGGCAGTCGGTGAGCAAAACCGCACACGGCGAATGGGACCTCGACCCGGTGTGGCGGCCGGCGAACTCCTTCCCGTTCCGCGCCGGCTGGATCAAAGCCGTGCTGAACGGGCACGCCCAGGTTTCCAAGGGGTTGCGGATCGACGTCCCGATCCTGATGCTGCTTTCGGAACGCACCCTGATCCAGGCCGACTGGAGCCAGGAGATGATGTCGGTCGACGCGGTCATCGATGTCCAGGAGATGGCGCGGTTGGGTTTGCAGATCGGTCGCCGGGTAATGGTCAACCGCTACGCCGGAGCGCTGCACGACGCCTTCCTGTCATCGAAACCGGTGCGCACCCGGGTTTATGCCGACGTGCAGGAGTGGTTGCGCGCCTACGGCTGATGCCCGTCCGGAGCGGCCGCATCGACTGCTCCCCCGTAGCGCCGGTCCCGTTTGGCGTAGGTGTCGATCGCCTGCCACAAGGTGCGTCGGTCCACATCCGGCCAGAGGGTATCCAGGAAGACGAATTCCGCATAAGCGCTCTGCCAAAGCACGAAATTCGAGATCCGCTGTTCCCCGCTGGAGCGCAGGAACAAGTCCACCGGTGGGAGATCCGGTTGGTACAGATGCTTCTGAATGGTCTTTTCCGAAATCGCACCGGGCTTCAGTTTGCCGGCCGCGACCTCGGCCGCGATGGCTTTGACCGCATCCGCGATTTCTGCCTGGCCGCCATAGTTGACGCACATGTTCAAGGTGATCACGTCATTGTCCCGGGTACGCTCCTGGGCGATCTCAAGTTCCTTGATCACCGATCCCCACAACCGGGGTTTCCGGCCGGACCAACGCACCCGTACTCCCCAGGCATCCAGTTGGTCGCGTTGCCGGCGCAGCACATCCCGATTGAAGCCCATCAAAAACCGCACTTCATCCGGCGAGCGGCGCCAATTCTCCGTCGAGAAGGCGAACACCGAGACATGTTTGACGCCGATTTCGATCGCACCGGCCATCACATCCAGCAACGCCGGCTCGCCGGCACGGTGCCCTTCGATCCGGGTCAAACCGCGTTGGTTGGCCCAACGTCCATTCCCGTCCATCACGATCGCCACGTGTTCCGGCACCAGTTCCGCCGGGATTTGCGGCATCGGGTCCCCGGAAGGGTGCTGCCACGGTGCCACCACTGGAGGTTTGTTCGGATCTCGGCTTGAACGGCGAACCATCAAAGTCTTTCTACCAGTCGGAAGGAACGCACCACGCGCTCCAGATGCCATTGCACATAGCTCGCAACCAAGCCCGCTGCCTCTCGGCGGTTCGCCGGGTCAGACGCGTCTGCCACCGGCCAATCACCGGTCAGCAATGCGGCCAGCAGCACCATGGTCTGCGCTGCCGGCGAAGGCGATCCGGGTGGCCGGCAATCATGGCAGACCGCGCCGCCGAGCGCAGCCGAAAATGCGCTGTGCGGCCCGGGGTTGCCGCACCTGGCGCAGTCGGTGAAGCTCGGCGCCCAACCAGCAGTGGACAGCGCCCGGAGCAGATACGAATCCAGAATCAATTCGGCTGCGTGCTCGCCGCGTGCCAACGCGGAAAAGGCGCCGATCAACAGCCGGTACTGGGCGCCCGCGGATTCCTGGTCGGAATCCGTCAGCCGCTCCGCGGTCTCCGCCATCGCCGTGGCGACCGTGTAACGGTCGTAGTGCGCCGCGATTTGCTGCCCGTAGGATCCCTTGCTCACCGCTTGCGAGATGATGTCCAAAGTGCGCCCGGAAATCAGCTGCAGGTCTGCGACCATGAACGGCTCCAGGCGGCCGCCGAACTTGCTGCTGGTACGGCGGACGCCTTTGGCCACGGCACGGACTTGCCCGTGCTCCCTGGTCAAGAGCGTGATGATCCGGTCTGCTTCACCCAGTTTGTGGGTACGGAGCACCACCGCGTCATCGCGGTACGTGCGCGCTGCGAAGCTGGAAGATCCGGACACCCGTCCATTCTCTCACCCCGGCAGCCGCAATACCGAGCCGACAGGCGGAGTCCCACGGCTTGGAATCAGCTCAGCCGATGATCCCGGATCGCCCGGTTCACCGCGGAAACCACGGCTTTGAGCGATGACACCGTGGTGTTCGGGTCAATCCCGACGCCCCACAGCACCCGATCCCCGACCGCGCATTCGACGTACGATGCCGCGCTGGCGCTTCCACCCTCGGAAAGCGCATGTTCGGTGTAGTCGAGCACGCGCAGGTCGACGCCGTCGTCGTGCAAGATCTGCAGCAGTGCCGCGATCGGCCCATTGCCCACCCCGGTCCTGCGCTGCTCGACGCCGTCGATCCGCATCACGGTGCTCAGCGTCGTCGTACCGTCTTCTGCGGTGTCCGCATTCATCGAACCGAGCGCGTAGCGTCCCCATTGTCCGTTCGGGCTGTCCGCCGGGCTCGGCAAATACTCATCGGTGAAGGCATCCCAGAGCTGTTCCGCGCTGACTTCGCCGCCCACCGAATCGGTCCGGCGCTGAATCACGCCGGAGAACTCGATCTGCGCGCGCCGAGGCAGATCGAGGCTGTGCTCACTCTTGAGCAAGTAGGCCACGCCGCCCTTGCCGGACTGCGAATTGACCCGGATCACTGCCTCGTAGCTGCGGCCCAGGTCTTTCGGATCGACCGGCAGGTAGGGCACTGCCCAGACCGCGTCGGAGACCGCCTGCCCCGCTGCTGCGGCATCCCGTTCGAGTGCTTCCAGTCCCTTCTTGATCGCGTCCTGGTGCGAGCCGGAAAAGGCGGTGAACACCAGATCGCCACCATAGGGCATCCGCTCCGGGACCGGCAACTGATTGCAGTACTCCACGGTCCGGCGGATTTCGTCGATGTCGGAGAAATCGATCATCGGGTCCACACCCTGGCTGAACATGTTCAAGCCGAGGGTGACCAGGTCGACGTTGCCGGTCCGTTCGCCATTGCCGAACAGACAGCCTTCGATCCGGTCCGCGCCGGCCAGATAGCCCAGTTCCGCCGCGGCCACGCCGGTCCCCCGGTCATTGTGCGGGTGCAAGGACAAGATGATGCCTTCCCGGGGATGCAGATTGCGGCTCATCCATTCGATCGAATCCGCATACACGTTCGGCGTGATCATTTCCACAGTGGCCGGCAAGTTGACGATCACTTGGTTGTCCGCCGAGGCTTCGAAGATGTCCGCCACGGCATTGCAGACCCGGACCGCATACTCCAGTTCGGTGCCGGTGAAGGATTCCGGCGAGTATTCGTAGGTGATCTTGGTGTCGGTCAACGTCTCCTGGTACTTCTTGCAGAGCAGCGCGCCTTGCGTCGCAATCGCCATCACCCCGGCTTCGTCCTCATTGAAGACCACCCGGCGTTGCAGCACCGACGTCGAATTGTAGAGGTGCACGATCGCCTGTTTGGCGCCGACCAGCGACTCATAGGTCCGCTCGATCAAATGTTCCCGGGCCTGCGTCAGCACCTGGATGGTGACGTCCTCCGGGATGTGGCCGCCCTCGATCAGCTGCCGGACGAAATCGAAGTCCGTCTGCGAGGCGGAGGGGAACCCGACTTCGATTTCCTTGTAGCCCATTTTGACCAGCAACTGGAACATTTTGAGTTTCCGGGCCGGGCTCATCGGATCGATCAGCGCTTGGTTCCCGTCCCGGAGATCCACCGCGCACCAGCGCGGTGCTTTGCTGATCCGCCGGTCCGGCCAGGTCCGGTCGGCTAGTTCCACGGTGATTTGTTCGTGAAAGGGCAGGTACCGGTGTACTGGCATTCCAGAAGGTTTTTGAGCGTTTCGCAAGTCAGCAGGCCTTTTCTCTTGGATGAATTCCTGGCCGGGTACGACGAACACCGCGGCGAGGAATCGGCCTCCCGTTGAGCTGGTCTGCAGATGAACAGACCCTGTGGATCAACGGGCTTTGGCCTCGCCGCGGCAGCTAAGAAGAAGGATTCCAGCGCGCACGGAAGTAGCCTAGCATGGCGAATAGGATGAGGGTGAACCGTGTCAGCAAGCGGTTCTTCCGTCCGTCAACCGCGATCAAGGGAAGCATCTATGGCGCCGTCAGGCACAGCATCAGGAATCGACCAGAGCAGTTTTGCGACAGAGTTCCGACCCCAGGACGATCTGTTCATGCACGTGAACGGCCGCTGGTTCGAACAGAACGAAATTCCGGCCGACCGTGCCTCGATCGGTTCCTTCATCAGCTTGCGGGACAGCTCCGAAGCCGCGGTCCGCGACATCATCGAGACCGCAGCCGAGGCGCAGCACGATCCGCTGGCGAAGAAGATCGGCGATCTCTACGCCAGTTTCATGGCCGAGGATCAGATCAATGCGGCCGGCATCGAACCGATCCGGGCGACCTTGGAAGCGGTCTACGCCACTGCGGACGCGGACCAGTTCATCAGACTGCTGGCAAAGCTGCAGGGCCGCGGCACCGCCGGCCTGATCGGCTTCTACGTCTACAACGATCCGGGCGACCCGAGCCGCTATCTGTTCCAGATCCAGCAAAGCGGCCTCGGCCTGCCGGACGAGGCCTATTACCGCGAGGACAAATCCGCGGACATCCGCAGCGGGTACCGGAACCATATCGCCCGGATGCTGGAATTGGCCGGACGGCCCGACGCCGAGCAGGCCGCGAGCCGGGTATTCGACCTGGAAACTGCGTTGGCTGCCGGCCATTGGGACAAAGTCACCTTGCGGGACCCGCAAAAACGCTACAACCTGCTGACCCGGCAGGCAGCGCTCGAACTGTTCCCGCCGCTGGCGCCGTGGCTCGACGAGTTGGGCGCCAGCGAGGCGCAGACTGCCGAAATCATCGTGGCGACACCGGATTTCTTCCGCACCGCGGCACAACTACTCGCCGAACGTCCATTGCGAGAGTGGCAGGACTGGCTGGCCATGCGCGTGGCGTCCTCAGCTGCCCCCTACCTGGCCGAAGAATTCGTCGCCGAAGACTTCGCCTTCTACGGAACCGTGCTCAGCGGCACCACGGAGAACAAAGAACGCTGGAAGCGCGGTACCGCGCTGGTCGAAGGCGCCTTGGGCGAAGCCGTCGGCCAACTCTATGTGGCCAAGCATTTTCCCCCGGAGCACAAAGCCAAGATGGAGAAGCTCGTCGCCGGATTGATCGAGGCATACCGGCAATCGATCCGGGCCCTGGACTGGATGAGCGAAGCCACCAAGGCGAAAGCACTGGAAAAGCTCGCCAAGTTCGTGCCGAAAATCGGCTATCCGGACGTCTGGCGGGATTACTCCGGTCTGGAGATCTCCGCTGACGACGTGCTGGGCAATCTGGCCCGCGCCGAAGCGTTCGAGCTGGCCCGGCAACTCGCCCGGATCGGCCAACCGATCGACCGCACGGAATGGCTCATGACGCCGCAGACCGTCAACGCCTACTACAACCCCACGATGAACGAAATCGTCTTCCCGGCGGCGATTCTGCAGCCGCCGTTCTTCGACGCAGCGGCCGACGACGCGGCGAATTTCGGCGGTATCGGCGCGGTGATCGGGCACGAAATCGGCCATGGCTTCGACGACCAGGGATCGCAGTACGACGGCGACGGGGCGCTCAGCAACTGGTGGACCGATCAGGACCGGGCGGCCTTCGAGGAGCGCACCGCGAAACTCGTGGCGCAGTACGATGCGCTGAGCCCGATCGCGGCTCCGGAGGAACGGGTCAACGGCAAGCTCACGCTTGGCGAAAACATCGGGGATCTGGGCGGATTGAGCATCGGCTACAAGGCTTGGCAATTGGCTTTGGCTGGCCAGGCCGCTCCGGAAATCGACGGGCTTTCCGGAGCCCGGCGGTTCTACTTCGCCTGGGCATCCTGCTGGCAGAGCAAAAATCGGCCGGAAGACGCGGTCAAAAGGATTGCAATCGACCCGCACTCGCCGGCCAGCTGGCGTTGCAACCAGGTGGTGAAGAACCTGCCGGAGTTCCACCAGGAATTCGGCACCGCTCCCGGTGATGGGCTTTGGCTGGATCCGGCGGAACGGGTCAGCATCTGGTAATCGAAGCCCGATCAGGCCGCGGCTCGGCGCGATCGCCCGGGCCGAGCCGCGGCCGCGGCAAGCAGTTTGCGGTGAAACTCCGCTTCGCCGGTCAGCCGCCGGAGTTGGTCACTTGCCGGCATTGCGTCGGCTGCTGCGCAGTATTGACCTGAAGGTCGCTCGGCACTGAAACCTGCCCATAGGCGGTGCCGGAGACGAAGTCCTGCCCGATTACCAACTGCACCCCGGCCAGCGCCGGTGCGGAAACCAGTGCGCTGCTCGGAATGCCGTATTTCGCGGCGATGTCCTGGGCCACGTCCGCGAAATCGCGGCCGTACAGCAATTGCGTCGTCGGCTGGACCGCCACCGAATCGTTGCGCACCGCATCGGTGTAGCCGGCGGACACCAGGTTCTGCCGCAGTTCGGCTCCGCGGGCGGCCAGCCCGGAAGCGTTGCTGACGATCACCGGTTGCAGCGACCGGTCGAAGGCCGGCTGGACCGGCGGCTGGCTGTTCGCAGTAGCCGGCGGTGCCGTACTGCTCGGCGGCGCGGGCTGGGTCAGATCTGCATCCGCCTGCAGCGCCGCGAAAAGCTGGTTGGCTTCGGGTTTGAGCTGCACCCGGTTGGGGTCCAGCGCGTAGGCCTCGTTCGGAACCGTCACGAACGCCACTTTGGCCAGGTCCACGTCTTTGAGGCGGTTCGCCATGGCGATCAGCGCAGGTGCGTTGGAAAGACCCTGGTCCACGGTCAGATTGCTGGTGACGATGTCCGCGATCTGCAGCAGCTTCGGCACATTCGCCAAGGTGCCTTCGGACTTGATCTTGCGGGTCATCGAGGCCAGGAAAGCCTGCTGCGACTGGATCCGGTCCAAGTCGCTGCCGTCGCCGAAGGCATGCCGGGTGCGGAGGAAAGCCAGTGCCTGGTCACCGGAAATGCTCGAAGTGCCGGCCGGAAGATTCAGCCCGGAGGCCTGATCGACGACCGGAAGGTCCACGCAGACGTCGACTCCGCCCAAGGCAGTGGTGAGGTCCTTGACCGCGGTGAAATCGGCCATCATGAAGTGGTCGATGGTCAGGCCGGTGAATTTGTTGATCGTCTCCACCGTGCATCCTGGCCCGGCCATGCTCAACGCCGAGTTCAGTTGGATGGCTCTCTGGGCCGGGAAGATCTGCCCGGTCTTGGCATCTTTGCAGCCGGGAAACGGGACCATCAGATCGCGCGGGAAGCTCACCATGGAGACCCGTTTCCGGTCCGCCGAGAGATTCATCAGGATCATCACATCCGAGTTTCCGTAACCGGAAGAATCATCCTCGCTGCCGTAGCTGGCATCTTTGCCGGAACGGGTATCCGTGCCCATGATCAGGATCTGGATCGCATCGCGGTTGTCGTCCGCCACCGGGGCGGAATTGCCGCCCAAACCGGCATTGAGCTGTTCCCCCTTGATGTTGCCCTGGAAGCGCAGGAACAGCACGCCGGCCAAACCGATTCCGGCAACCAGAGCCAGGCTGACCAATCCGGCGGAGATCTTCAACCAGAGCGGGGACCGCCGTCGGGCACGCAAATGCCGCGGCCGGATGGCATCGCTTTCGCCGAAAGATTCGGGGAGGCGCTTTCTCGAGGCGCCATTGCCTCCGTCAACTCGGCGACCGCTCATGCAGCAACCTTTCATCGGGTACAGAACCCGTTTATTCTACGCCCCGAGCAGACTGATTGCCTCTGCAAACCTGATCTGGGCACTAGGAACTCGCTGTGCGGATTGCAACAGCCCGGCAACAGCCCGCTGCTCGGGCTGCCCTCCCCGGAAGCTCAGAAACCCAGCTTGACCAGCTGTTTGGGATCCCGCTGCCAGTCTTTGGCGACCTTGACGTGCAAGTCCAGGTACACCCTCGTGCCGAGCAGCGCCTCGATGCCCTGCCGGGCCTTGGTGCCGACGTCGCGCAGCCGCGCGCCGCCTTTGCCGATGATGATCGCCTTTTGCGACGGCCGTTCCACGTACAGGTTCACCCGGACGTCCAGCAGAGGTTTGTCCTCGCTGCGGCCTTCCCGGGGCAGAATCTCCTCCACCACCACGGCCAAAGAATGCGGCATCTCGTCCCGGACGCCTTCGAGCGCCGCTTCCCGGACCAGCTCGGCGACCATCACGGCCTCTGGCTCATCAGTCAACTCGCCATCCGGGTACAACGCCGGTGACACCGGCAAATGCGATGCCAGCACTTCGGCGACGATGCCGACCTGGTGGTCCTTCACCGCCGAGACCGGCACCACGTCGGCGAAGCCTTCACCGCCGAGCGCTTCCCGGCCCAGCTCGCTGACCGCGAGCAGCTGTTGCGCCAGCTGTTCCTTGGAGACCGTGTCGGTTTTGGTGACCAAGGCGATCACGGGCTTGCGGCCGACCTGGGCCAACTGGGCCGCGATGAAGCGATCGCCCGGACCGATCTTCTCATTCGCTGGGAGGCAGAATCCGATCGCATCGACCTCGGACAGCGTTCCGGCGACCAGGTCGTTCAGCCGTTGGCCCAGCAGAGTCCTGGGCCGGTGCAGACCGGGCGTGTCCACCAGGATCAACTGGAAATCCTCGCGGTGCACAATGCCGCGGATCGTGTGTCGGGTGGTCTGCGGCTTCGCCGAGGTGATGGCAACTTTGTGGCCCACCAGAGCATTGGTCAAAGTCGATTTGCCGGCATTCGGCCGGCCCACCAGTACCGCGAATCCGGCCCGGTACCCCTCAGTCGCGTTCATGGTTGTGCTCCCTGCCTGCCTCGTTGTCGCTTGGTTCAATTTCAGTGTGGACCGCCGGACCGCGGCTGACAATCAAGTGGCTGACCCGATTCCGCCGGCCTTCCAGCCGCTCGGCGAGCAAATCCAGCCCGTCGAAGGTCACCCGGCTACCCACGATCGGTACCCGGCCCAGCTGCTTCGCGAGCAATCCGCCGACGGTATCGACCTCATCGTCTTCCAGATCCAGCCCGAAGAGTTCGCCGAGGTCGTCGATGCCCAACTGCGCACTCACCCGGTAGCGGTTCGGGCCGAGTTCTTCGACCTCAGGACCTTCGGCGTCGTACTCGTCCACGATCTCGCCCACGATTTCTTCGATCAGGTCTTCCAAGGTCACCAATCCCGCGGTGCCGCCGTACTCATCGATCACGATCGCCACGTGGGTCGATTCCAATTGCAATTCGCGGAGCAACTCCCCCACCGGCTTCGATTCGGGGACGTAGCGCACCTGGCGGCCCAAGTTCTCCACCGTCGGCTCCCGACCGCCTTCGGAAAGCCGCTGCTGGGTGGCCACCACGTCCTTGAGGTACAGCACGCCCAAAACCTCGTCCGTATCCTCACCGAACACCGGAACCCGGGAATAGCCCGAGCGGATGAACAGCGCCAAAGCCTGCTTCAGCGTGGAGCCCCGTTCGATCCCGACGATGTCGGTCCGGGGCACCATCACGGCGCGGACCAAGGTCTCGTCCAAATCGAAGACGCTCTGGATCAGTTCCACCTCGTCATCTTCGATCATGTCCGATTCGCTGGCCCGGTCCACGAACTCGCGGAATTCTTCTTCGCTCACGAAGTCCTGCTCCACGCGGGGCGCGCCAGGAGCCACCGCTCCGCCCAGGCGCATCAACCATCCCGGCACCGGCCCGAGTACCAAACGCAGGAACCTGACCAGCCAAGCAGTGCCGCGCAACACGCCGAGGGCGTGCAGCCTGCCGATCTGGCGCGGTGAAACTCCGACCAGCACGAAGCCGACGCCGGCCATCACCACGGTGGCCAGCAGGCCGGCCAGCCAAAGATGGTCGATCAGGTTCAAAAACAGCATCGCCACAGCGACCGCGGCTGCGGTTTCGAACCAGATGCGCCAAAACCGCAGCGCGTTCTGATGGTCCCCGGGTGCCGCCAATACTGCCCGCAACGCAGTTTGCCGTTGCCGCAACCCAGGATCACGCTCCTCCCGGATCGCCTCCGCCACGTTTCTCGGCAAGAAGTTCAACGCCGCCTCCGCCGCAGTCAGCACTCCCGCAATGGCCACGAAGACCAAAGCCATGGCCAAAAGCAGGGCTGTGATCACGTGGTGGTCTCCGCCGGCGCCGGCCGGCCCAGGAAACTGCTGAGCAGCTGACGCTGCAAGCCGAACATCTCTGCCTTTTCTTCCGGTTCCTCGTGGTCGAACCCGAGCAGATGCAGCAAACCGTGTGTGGCCAGGAGCAGCAATTCGTCCTCCAGGCTGTGCCCACCGGCATCCGCCTGTTCCTGCGCCACCTGCGGGCAGATCACGATATCGCCGAGCAGACCGGCCGGGGCCGGCCTGGCGATGGTGCCCGGACGCAACTCGTCCATCGGGAACGACAGCACATCGGTGGCCCCGGGCTCGTCCATCCACTCCAGATGCAATTTCTCCATCGCCTCGCGGTCAGCCAGGATGATCGACAATTCGGTTTGCGGGTGCAAATGGAGTTGTTCGAAGACGAAACGCGCCAGCCGCACCAATTCTTCGTCCGGCGATTCGACGCCCGATTCGTTGTTGATTTCAATGCTCATGGTGTTCGCTCGCTTTCGGTGTGCCGGCGGTTTCGCTCCACAGCGCATAGGCCTTGACGATGTCGCCGACCAGTCGGTGCCGAACCACATCGGCGGCTTCCAATTGCGCGAAGTCGACGCCGTCGATCCCGGTCAGGATTCCCTCCACGACGCGGAGCCCGGAACGGACCCCGCCGGGCAGATCGACCTGGGTGACGTCGCCGGTGACCACCATTTTGGATCCGAAACCGAGCCGGGTCAGGAACATTTTCATTTGTTCCGCAGTGGTGTTCTGCGCTTCGTCCAGGATGATGAACGCATCGTTGAGGGTCCGCCCGCGCATATAGGCCAGCGGAGCGACCTCGATGGTGCCTGCGGCCATCAGCCGGGGAATCGTCTCCGGATCGATCATGTCGTGCAGCGCATCGTAGAGCGGGCGCAGGTAAGGATCGATCTTGTCGTTCAAAGTGCCCGGCAGGAAGCCCAGGCGCTCGCCTGCCTCCACTGCCGGCCGGGTCAGGATGATCCGGCTGACTTCTTTCTGCTGCAAGGCCTGAACTGCTTTGGCCATCGCCAAATAGGTCTTGCCGGTTCCGGCCGGTCCGATGCCGAAGACAATCGTGTTCCGGTCGATGGAGTCGACATAGCTCTTCTGGTTCAGGGTCTTCGGCCGGATCGTGCGGCCGCGGCTGGTCAGGATGTTGTGGGTCAAGACATCTGCCGGGCGGTCCGGCGTCTGAGCCCGCAGCATGCTGGCAAGTTGTTCGATGACTTGCGGCGTAATCACGGTCTGCCGCAGCACCAGGGCACGGATTTCGGCGAACAGCCTGACGATCCTGGGCACATCGGCTTCCGGACCGGAGACTGCGAGCTCGTTGCCTCTGGCGTGGAAGTCGATGCCTGGGAAGTGCATCTCCACGGCGCGCAAGGCTTGGTCTTGGCTACCCAAGGACGCGACCATCTGCTCTGTGGAATCGAAGGTTATGGTTTCGGTCCGGATTCCGTCGATGGTGCGTGGGAAAGTATTAGGTTCGGTCATGGTCCCGGCCGCTCGGCCTTCATTCTCGCTTCCGATTCACGATGTCTTGGCTGGTCGGCCGGACAGTGCTGCCGCGCAGCCATCATCCAACCGGTCACTCCCATCTTATGCGGTAGCGGCTCCGGATCATCCATGGCTTTGGCGAAACCGGTCCAGATCTCAGTCTGATATCAGATCTATTTCGATCCGGTTGCAGTTGGCCGCAGGCGCCGAATCTCAAAGCCGACGCCTACCTTGCTGTGTCAAGCTGTCATGGTGCCCTCGGCTGGGCCCGGCATCCACCGGCAGCCGTAATGCGTCGACGGGCACCGATCTTGTCGGTTGGCGTAAGGAAGCATCATTAGCAGGTTTTTCGGGAAAAGCTCCGGGCAGGGCAAGCGTCGCGGTCTGCAGGCCGTCGTCGCGGTCTTTCTCTGCTTCTTTCTCGGCGCCTGCTCCGGAATCAGCCAAACGACACCGGCGAGCAACCTGCCGCTGAATTCGAATTCCTCGAACGGCTCCGCGATCCCGTTGCCGATCGAAACCGCGCAGGCGAACAACAAGGTTCCGGTGTATTGGCTCGGCGCGGCGAACCGGGGCTTCCTCTATCGCGAATTCCTCCGGCTCAACTCCGGCGATGATCCGATCCGGGCTGCTTTGCAGCTGATGACCAGCACCAAGCCCTTGGATCCGAGGTATATGACGCCTTGGTCGAAGGCCTCGAAAATCGCCGCTTCGGTTTCCGGCCGCACCTCGATCACGGTGGACCTGTCCGCGGACGCCTTCGCCGGAAAAGTCAGCAATGAAACCGCGCAGCTGGCGGTCCAGCAACTGGTCTATACCGCCACCGCGGCAGCCTCCAACGCCGGGCTGGTGGATTCGGGCCAGAACGTGCAAGTGACCGTGTTGGTCGACGGGCACACCGACTTCAACGCCTTCGACCAAGTCAAACTGGATCGGCCACTGACCAGGGATGCCGGCGTGCAAGCCCCGATTTGGATCATCGACCCGCAACAGGGCGCGGTTTTCGAAAGCAATACCGTCAATATCGGCGGGCGCGCGTCGCTGAGTTCCGGGTCATTGCAATGGGAGTTGTACCTCGTGGACGCCCAGGGCGTGCCGGGCCTGGCCCAAAAAGGCAGCGCATCGTCTGCGGCCGCTGCCCAAGCCGGCAATTTCGCTTTCAGCCTCGACCTACCTTCGGGGAAGTACCAACTGAAGGTTTTCGGCACCGACTCGAACAATCCGAGCGCTCAGCTGTATCTGGAAGACAAGACCTTCACGGTCAAATAGCGAGCCGTTGACCGTCCGGCGCTCACCAACGCGCCAAGGCTTCGCCGAGCACCGCCAACGCGGCCGGCCCCGCGGTCGAAGACCGGAGCACATGCTGCCCCAAACGCCAGCGATCGGCTCCTGCCGCATCGAAAAGCGCCAACTCCCGATCGCTCATGCCGCCTTCGGGTCCGACCACCAACAGCAGCTGCCGGGCTTCGCGCCAATCTGCCAGCTGAGCTGCCAGGCCCGCGGCCGCATCCTCATGCAGCACCACCAAGCGGGTGGCCTCCGCCGATGCCGTATGGCGGACCAGACCGGCACTGTCCAGCAAGCCGTGCAGCTCGGGGATCCTGGCACGCCGGGCCTGCTTTGCTGCCGCTTGGATCGTCTTTTGCCATTTCGCCATCGATTTCTCCAGGCGCTCTGGCCGCCAACGCACGATCGACCGGTCCGCTTGCCAGGGGATCACCGCGTCCACGCCCAGTTCGGTGGCCGTCTCAATGGCCAACTCGTCCCGCCCGTCCTTGGCCAACGCTTGCACCAAAACCAGCCGGGGCGCAGGCTGGGGTTCCTCGATCCGCCGATCGATCTGCAGCAACAGCATGCCCGCCCCGCTCTGCACGACCGAGCAGACCAGACGCAGTCCCGAACCGTCGACCAGGTCGACCGGTTCTCCGGCCGCGATCCGCTTCACGGTCGCGGCGTGGTGCCCTTCGGCTCCGCCGAGTTCAAAGACGTCGCCGGCATCCAGGCCGGAAAGGTCCTGCGAATCAGCGAAGAAGACTGGATTGGTCATCGCCGGTCAGAGGTTGCCCAGTTTGTCGCGCAGTTTCGCGAACATGCCGCCTGAGGAAACCAATTTCCCTTCGGTGAACTGCTCGCCCCGCAATGCAGCCAATTGCCGGAGCAGGTCTTCCTGGGCCGCATCGACCTTGGTCGGCGTTTCCACGGTCAATTGAATCTTCAGATCGCCACGGCCCTGGCCCCGCAGATGCGTGACGCCCAAGCCGCGCAAGGTCACCACCTCGCCGGACTGCGTGCCGGGTTTGACGCTCAACGGTTGGACCCCGTCGAAAGTGTCGATGTTCAAATCCGTGCCCAACGCGGCGGCGGTCATCGGCACCGAGACCACGGCCTGCAGGTCATCGCCTTCGCGGTCGAACTTCGCATCGCGGTTGACCCGGATCTCCACGAACAGGTCCCCTGCCGGGCCGCCGGCCGGGCCGGCCTCGCCTTGGCCACCAAGTTGGATCCGGTTTCCGGTATCCACCCCGGCCGGGACTTTGATGGTCAGCGAACGGCGCGAGCGGACGCGTCCTTCGCCCATGCATTCATTGCACGGGTCCGGAATCACGGTGCCGTGCCCTTGGCAGGTAGTGCAGGCAGCCACCGTCATGACCTGGCCCAGAATCGACCGGACCGGCCGCTGCACCTGTCCGGATCCGCGGCAGATCTCACAGGTTTCCATACTCGTGCCTTCGCGGCAGCAGGAGCCATTGCAGGTAGGGCACACCACCGCGGTTTCGACCTCGATTTTCTTGTTCACTCCGAAAACGGCATCGCGCAGTTCGATCCGGACCGCGATGAGCGCATCCTGGCCGCGACGGGTACGCGGAATCGGCCCTTGGCCGCCGCCTTGGCCGCCGAAGAAGGTCTCGAAGATGTCTTGGAACGCGAATCCGGCGCCGGAGAAGCCAGCGCTTCCGTTCTGCGTGCCGTTTTCGTTTCCGGTGGTGTCGTAGACCCGTCGTTTCTGCGGGTCGGAGAGCACTTCATAGGCGTGCGTGACTTCTTTGAATCTGGCTTCCGCGTCGTCACCGCTGTAGACATCGGGGTGGTACTGCCTCGCGAGCTTGCGGTAGGCCTTCTTGATTTCCTCACCGGTCGCGTCACGGGAGACACCCAATACCTCATAGTGATTACTCAAAGTTGCTCGTTCTCTTTCTGTTTCTGCGGTTCAGGTCCACGTCAGCCGGCAAGGATGCGGGACAGATATCGGGCCACGGCTCGCACCGAGGACATGGTGTTCGGATAGTCCATGCGGATCGGTCCCAGTACGCCGATTTTCGCGCTTGAGTCCGGGCCGTAGCTGGTCGCCACGACTGAGGCCTCGGCCAGCGAATCATGCGGATTCTCCCGGCCGATGCTGACCGCCACACCACGGGCGTCCTGGGCCATCTCGGAAAGCAGCCGGAGCATCACCACTTGCTCTTCCAAAGCGTCCAGGACCGGACCGATGCTCAGCGGGAAGTCGACGTTCGAGCGCGCCAGGTTCGCCGTCCCGGCGACCATGAAGCGCTCCTCTCGGGCGGCTTGGGACAGTGCCACCAGGCTGTTCGAGAGAACCTGGGCCGCTTTGCGCAGGCCGAGCGGGACCAGGGCGACCGCAGCTTCCAGGACCAGCGAAATCTGCTGGGCCGGAACTCCGCTGAGCAAGGGCAGGAAGCGGTTGCGCAAGGAAGCAAGTTCCTCGCTGCTGAGCTGCTGCCCGACGTCGAACACGCTCTGTTCGACCTTGCCGTTGTCCAGGATCAGCACGATCAGCACTTGGTGCGGAGACAGCGAGACGAACTCGACGTGCCGCACCGTGGCGCTCGACGAGGTCGGGTACTGCACCACGGCCACCTGGTTGGTCAGCTGGGCCAGGGTGCGCACCGTCCGCTCCAGGACATCGTCGAGGTCGGTCGAACCGGAAAGCACGGTCTGGATCGCGCGCTTTTCGGCACTGGAAAGCGGTTTCACCTCGGTGATCAGGTCCACGAAGATCCGGTAGCCCTTGTCCGTCGGGATACGCCCCGCCGACGTGTGCGGCGCGGTGATCAAGCCGTCTTCTTCCAGCGCCGCCATGTCGTTCCGGATCGTGGCGCTGGAGACACCCAAGTGGTGCCGGTCCACCAAGGCTTTCGAGCCGACAGGCTCCCTGGAATGGACGTAATCCTCGACGATCGCCCGCAAGACCTCGAGCTTTCGCAGATCGCTCATCCGGGCACCTCCTCGACTCTGCTCATCCGGCGGCTGCATGGTTCCACAGCGGACCGGGCCGGCGATTAGCACTCACCCTGTCCAACTGCTAAGTCTAATACTTTCGCGGCCAGGCTGAGTCCAAGCGTGTCCGCAGCGCCGGCGTGCCGCAGTGCGGCAGACTGATCTGGTGAATTCTTCCTATGATTACGGCAACTGGGGTCCCCAGGAGATGACCAAGCAGGCCCGCCGAACGCTGCCCAAGGTGCCGGCCGCCCCAGGGTTGGTCCTCGAGGACGTCGGTTCCGGATGGGTCGGCGCCATCGTCCGGACCGAGAAGTCCGGCGGCATGCACATCATGGTTTTGGAAGATCGGCGGGGCAAAACCAAATCCTTTCAATTGGGCTTCGGCTTCCTGCTCGACGGCGCACCGGTCGAAGTGGTGCCGGCCGTCACGGCCGCCGTCCCGACCACCCAACGCACCGCCTCCGGCTCGGTGAAGGTAGCCGGGCAGCGGGCCCGGATCGCCCGGGCCAGCCGGATCTGGGTGGAGGGGAAGCACGACGCCGAATTGGTCGAGAAAGTCTGGGGCGACGATTTGCGGGTGGAAGGGATCGTCGTCGAACCCTTGGGCGGCATCGACGACTTGGCCGGAGCAATCCGGGAATTCAATCCCGGGCCCCAGCGCCGGTTGGGCATTCTGGTCGACCACCTGGTCAGCGGCTCGAAGGAATCCCGGATCGCGGATCAGGCGCTCAAGCTGCCCGGAGCCGCAGGCAATGTGCTGATTGTCGGCCACCCCTACGTCGACGTCTGGCAGGCGATCAAACCGCAGTCGCTGGGCATCCCGGCCTGGCCCAGCATCCCGCGCTCGGTGGAATGGAAAGTCGGCATTCTCCAGGCATTCGGCTGGCCCAGCTCAAGCCCCAAAGATATCGCCCTGGGCTGGCAACGAATTCTTCGGCAGGTCGACAATTACGCGGATTTGGAACCTTCTTTGCTCGCCCGAGTCGAGGAAGTCATAGATTTCCTCACCACTGACGTATCCTGAGATGGACAACAGGACGTTGATCGGCAGGTTTCGGCAGCGCATGAACGAGGACGGGGATCGTGACTTTTCCGGGCAGAGATGACCAAGGTGTGCCGAGGCACCAGGAGCGCCGGACCCAGCAGTTTCAGGCAGTTTCCCCCGATGCCCTGCCGCTGACGGCGAGCGAAGACCGGCAATTCGCGTTTCTGGCGCATTGCGGAGGCATTCTCGGGTTCATTCCGTCATTGGTGATCTATCTCATTTTCCGGGACCGCGGACCATTCACCGCGCAGGAATCCAAAGAAGCACTCAATTTCACCTTGCCGCCGACGATTCTCGCCGCATTGGCGAATATCCTGGCCTTGCTAATTCCGGTTGCCGGCTCGGTCTTCGCGATTCTCGCCGTGCTCATCTGGGTTTTCCTGACGGTATTCTCGGTGATTGCAGCAATCCATGTGAATCGCGGAAACCCATACCGCTATCCGGTGAATCTCCGGCTCATCCACTGAGCCAACCAGCCGATCCGGTTCAGGGAAGCAATTCGCGGACCACCGCGTCGGCAAGCAGCCGGCCTTTGAGCGTCAATGCGAGTTGCCCTGCGAAGGCGGCCGCCGGTTGTATCAATTCCCGGGCGATCAATCCGGCTACCGCGCGTTTGCCGCCGTCTGCCAAGGAAGCGATCGGGATCCCCACGGCCAGTCGCGCCGCGAGCATCACCCGTTCCAACTCCCGGGTCGAGGCGTCGAGGATTTCCCGCCCGGCGGCCGGCGACAAGCCATCGCGGAGCCGCTGCGCATAGGCGATCGGGTGTTTGACGTTCCACCAGCGCACCCCGCCTACGTGGGAATGCGCACCAGGCCCGATCCCCCACCAGTCGTCGCCGCGCCAATAGGCGAGATTGTGCCGGCATTCGTCGGCCGGAGTCCGCGCCCAGTTGCTCACTTCGTACCATGTGAAGCCGGCTTCGCCCAGAAGCCGATCGGCTGTTGCGTACTTCTCGGCATGGTCGTCATCATCGATTCCGGGGACCTCGCCGCGGCGGATCTGGGCAGCCAGCTTGGTCCCGGATTCGATGATCAAGGCGTAGGCGGAGACATGATCGGGTTCACAGGCCAAGGCGGTTTCCAGCGAGACCTGCCAGTCCGCTGCCGACTCCCCCGGTGTTCCGTAGATCAAGTCCAAACTCACCTGCAGGCCCGCTGCCCGGGCCCAGGCGACGGCCTGCGGCACCCGCTCCGGTTGATGCGTGCGGTCGAGCACCCGGAGCACGTGCGGAACCGCGGATTGCATGCCGAAGGAAACCCTGGTGAATCCGGCAGCGGCCAATTCCTGCAGCGATTCGGGCGTCACCGAATCCGGGTTCGCCTCGGTGGTGACCTCGGCGCCCTCGGCGATTCCCCAGTGCGCGACCGCGGCTTTGAGCATCGCCGCCAAGTCTGCGGCCGGCAGCAATGTCGGGGTTCCACCGCCGAAGAACACGGTCTGCAGTTTCCGCTCCGGAACGCCGGAAGCGCGCAACGCCGCAGCAGCGAATTCGACCTCCGCGACCGCGGTGCCGGCGTAAGCTGCCTGCGAAGCCCCGCCGCCGAGTTCCTTCGCGGTATAGGTGTTGAAGTCGCAATACCCGCAGCGCACCGCACAAAACGGAATGTGCGCATACAGGCCGAATCCGCGCTCGGCGGCACCCGCGGCCGCCTGGGCCGGGAGCACGCCGTCGGCCGGGGCCTTTTCGCCTTCCGGCAGAGTACTGGGCATGGCTATTTCTTCGCTTTGTCCTTGACGTGCTCATCCGAGGACAGCGCGGCGATGAACGCTTCCTGCGGGACTTCGACGCGGCCCACCATCTTCATCCGCTTCTTGCCTTCTTTCTGCTTTTCCAGCAGCTTGCGTTTACGCGTGATGTCACCGCCGTAGCATTTCGCCAGCACGTCTTTGCGGATCGCTCTGATGCTTTCCCGGGCGATGATCCGGGCACCGATCGCGGCCTGGATCGGCACCTCGAACTGTTGCCGCGGAATCAGTTCGCGCAGCTTGCCGGTCATCATCACGCCGTACGGGTAGGCCTTGTCCCGATGCGTGATCGCACTGAACGCATCAACTTGCTCGCCTTGCAGCAGGATGTCCACTTTGACCAGGTCGGCGACCTGTTCGCCGTCGGCCTTCCAATCCAGAGACCCGTAACCGCGGGTCTTCGATTTGAGGATGTCGAAGAAGTCGAAAACGATCTCCGCGAGCGGCAGCCGGTAGCGGATCTCCACCCGATCCTCGGACAGGTAATCCATGCCGCCCATGATGCCCCGCCGGCTCTGGCACAGTTCCATGATCGCACCGACGAATTCGTTCGGCGCCAAAATCGTCGCGGACACCATCGGTTCCCGGACTTCGGCGATCTTGCCGACCGGGAACTCGCTCGGATTTGTCACGGTGACCACTTTTTTGTCTTCGAGCGTGACTTCGTAAACCACGTTGGGCGCGGTGGAAATCAGGTCCAGGTTGAATTCGCGTTCCAAGCGTTCCCGGACGATCTCCAGGTGCAGCAGACCCAGGAAGCCGACCCGGAAGCCGAAGCCCAGTGCCGCCGACGTCTCCGGTTCGTAGATCAAGGCGGCGTCGTTGAGCTTGAGCTTGTCCAAAGCGTCCCGCAGGATCGGATAATCGGTGCCGTCCATCGGATAGAGGCCGGAAAACACCATCGGTTTGGGATCTTGGTACCCGCCCAGCGATTCGGCTGCCGGCTTGGCCAGATTGGTGACGGTATCGCCGACTTTCGACTGCCGCACGTCCTTCACGCCGGTGATCAAATAGCCCACCTCGCCGACGCCCAGGCCTTTCGACGGCGTAGGTTCCGGTGAACTGACGCCGATTTCCAGCAGTTCGTGGCTGGCCCGGGTGGACATCATCTGGATCCGCTCCCGCGGACTCAGGTTGCCGTCCACGACGCGGACGTAGGTCACCACGCCGCGGTAGGTGTCGTAGACCGAGTCGAAGATCATCGCGCGCGCTGGCGCATCGGGGTCGCCGACCGGAGCAGGCAAATCGCGGACGATCTTGTCCAGCAGCGCCTCCACACCGACTCCGGTCTTGCCGGACACCAACAGCACGTCCTCCGGGTCGCCGCCGATCAAGCCGGCGAGTTCTGCCGCGTATTTCTCCGGCTGCGCTGCGGGCAGATCGATTTTGTTCAGTACCGGGATGATGGTCAGATTGTTTTCCATCGCGAGGTAGAGGTTCGCCAAAGTCTGCGCTTCGATGCCCTGTGCCGCGTCCACGAGCAGGATCGCGCCTTCGCAGGCGGCCAGCGAGCGGGAGACCTCATAGGTGAAATCCACGTGGCCGGGAGTGTCGATCATGTTGAGGCAGAAGGCCTCGCCGTCGACCTCCCAGGGAATCCGGACCGCCTGCGACTTGATCGTGATGCCGCGTTCCCGTTCGATATCCATCCGGTCCAGATACTGCGCCTTCATGTCGCGCTGCTCGACGACGCCGGTCAACTGCAGCATCCGGTCCGCCAAGGTGGACTTCCCGTGGTCGATGTGGGCGATGATGCAGAAGTTCCTGATGATCGCCGGATCGGTCGCGGCGGGCACCGGCGCGGTGCGGGCCATGGGTGACACTGGATGGTTCCTCACTGTTGACGGACATACCTCGCGCGGGTGCGCGCATTTCGAGGCAAATTCAATTCTCCCATGTTCCGGGCATTGTGCGCGCATCCGGCTCGCGCGGGTGCCCGATGGCTTACCGTCCGGACACCCGTCGCCGGGATTTCTCCTCGGCGCTGGCCGACCATTCAGCCCTTTGCCTGAATTTCTGCTAAAGTTTATTGCTGTGTGTCCGCGCAGGTCGGCGGGCACGACGGGCCAGCCGGACGTTCACCGAAATCGAGTTTCCCCACTCTGTCAATGGCTGGGCCAACGCCCTCTAGACCAATTCCGCTTTACACAGAGAGTTAACTACGTGGCTAATATCAAGTCCCAGAAGAAGCGCATTCTCACCAACGAGAAGGCGCGTCAGCGCAACAACGCGGTCAAGTCGGAGCTGAAGACGGCCGTTCGCGCCGTCAACCAGGCCATCGACGCCGGTGATAAGGAAACCGCTGGCACCGCACTGGCACACGCCAGCCGCAAGCTGGACAAAGCGGTCAGCAAGGGTGTTATCCACAGCAACCAGGCTGCCAACCGCAAGTCGGCCATCGCCAAGAAGGTCAGCGGCCTGAACGGCTAATTGCGTTTTCCCTAGTGGCCGGTCCTTCAGGGCCGGCCACTAGTGTTTAACTCCGGAATTTGTTTAACCCGGAATTCGCAGACCGCCGACCGGCGGGGCAGCCTTCCGGCCACTCCCGTACCGAACGCCGGGCCGGAGCCAGCTGAACTGATCAGCGACCGCTCAGCGACCGCGCGCCGCAGTTGCGATGATCGTGACGGCGCGTTCCACCGCGTACACCGGATCCCGGCCGGCCCCTTTGACCTGGGCGTCGGCAAGCGCCAAAGCCCGCACCGCTTCGGCCAAGCCCTCGCCGCTCCACCGCTCCGCCTCCCGGCGCGCCTGGTCGACTTGCCAGGGTGCCATCCCCAATTCTTTGGCCAGTCCCGCCGAGCTGCCGCGCACGCCGTGCACTTTGGCCACCCCGCGGACCTTCATCGCCAAGGCAGCTACCAGTGGAACCGGATCGACGCCGGTAGCCAATGCGTGACGCAGACTGGACAACGCGACGGCGCCGTTTCCGGCTACCGCGGCGTCTGCGACTTTGAATGCCGTCGCCTCGACCCGGCCACCGTAATATTTGTCGACCAGATCGGCACTGACCGGGCCTTCCACATCGGCGATCAACTGGCTGCAGGCCGCGGCGAGCTCGGAAAGCTGCGAGCCCAGAGCAGCTACCAGGGCACGCACTGCTTCTTGATCGATCCGTTTCCCGGCAGCCCGGAACTCGGCGACCACGAAATCTGCCTTTTCAGCGTCTTTCTTCAGCGGTTGGCATTCCACCACCGGAAAACCAGCCGCCTTGAGCGCGTCCAGCAGCTTTTTGCCGCGAACCCCTCCGCCGTGGTGCAAGGCCAACGTGCAATCGGCTTCCGGTGCCGCGAGATATTCCAGCATGTCCGTCAAGAAGGCGTCGCTCATGCTCGCCAAGGAGCTGATTTCCAAAAGCTTCGGCTCGCCGAACAGTGAGGGGCTGGTGGCCATGGCCAGGGCTCCGACGGCGTAACTCGAAGCATCGATCCGGGTCAGTTCCAGATCCGGGTGCTGCGCTCGGGCCGCAGCGCGCACCGCATCCAGTGCCCGGTACGCGATGTACTCTTCCGGCCCCTGGATCAAAATGATCGGAGCTGCTGGGATGGCCCGCCAACTCACCGTGTTGGCGGCTGGCTTGGCACTGCTGCTTTTCGATGCTGGCACAGCTCAAGCTTGCCATGCTGCACCGACATTGAAAATCCGGCAGCTTCCGGTGGTCTCATGGCGGCAGCGGAATCAGCGAGCCGAGCACCAAGGCGGCCGCCGATCCGCCCAGGAACATCGCCCCCGCAGCCGCCAGCGTCCAACCCAGCGACCTGCGAAACCAGACGATCCCCTTGCGTAGCAGGACGACGTCAGGCAGCAGTCCGGCGTCGGACAGCCGGGCGGCACCGGCCGAAAGCCGTTGCCGGAACGCCGGAGTGCCGCCGAAGACCGCAAGCAGCACCAGGATGCTGCCGGACAGCGCCGCCATCGCCAAGACACCGGGCCAGCCTTCCCACCACGGCAGGGCTGCCCCCGGAATCCCCTGGAAGAAGCGGGCAACCAGCGCAATCCACGCGGCGCCCAGTCCGGCAAGCCCGATCAGTCCAGCGGCCGCCCACGGCGCCAAGGCGAGCAGCAGCAAGCCCAGCATTCCGAGCACTGTGCTCCAGGCCACCACCGGCCCGGCGAACAGGTTCGCGGGCACCGCATAGCTGGCCAGCGCCGGTTGCAGCAGCACGATCACCGGGGCCACCGCCAATTGGGCTGCCAACGGGATCGAAAGCAGAACCGCGAACCAGTCCGGCAGCCATCGACCCAGCCAGAGCCGCAAGGGCGGCCCGAGCGCGATCAATCCGGCGGTAGCCAGCACCGACAGGACGAATCCGAAGCTTCCGGAGAGCCAGGGGTCGATCAGGAGCAGCGCTGTGCCCGCCGCGCACAACAGCGGGCCCGCCTGACCGGCGCGTCCGCAGAGCAGGGCCAGCACACCCAGGGATCCCATGCTCGCCGCGCGCAGCACGCTCGGATCCGGGCCGACCAAGCTCACGAAGCCGAACAGCCCCACGGCGGCCAGACCCGCGCTCCAGAATCTCGGCAACCGGCAGCTCCGGGCGAATAGCAGCAATCCGACCAGCACGATACTGCAATTCGTACCGCTGACCGCAGTCAGATGAGTGAGCCCGGTGGTCTTCATGGCGTCGAGCAGATCGGCGCTTTGCCGGCTCCGGTCGCCGAACACGATCCCCGGCAGCAGTGCCGCCGCATCCGGCAGCCACTCGCCCCAGACCGACTGGGAGGCGTCGGAAAACCGCTCCCGCAGCTCGGACTGCCAGGCAGTGGCCAGCGGAGGCTCGGCGATCCGCTGCGCCGGACCCCGTACGGACATTCTGGCCGTCACGGCCTCGCCGGACTCGCTCAGCCTGAACGCGCCCACGGTGCGCACTACGTCACCGCGCCGGAAACCGGACCACTCGGAGCCGGCACTGATCTCGACCCTGAGGCCGCCGGCGACTTCCTGGCCCATCAATCCGGCCTGCGACACCCGGCCCAGGACCGAGACCTTGCCGGGCACACCGGAGTTGCGCGGGCTTTCCAGGAATTCCACAATGACCGGAAGCAACATCCGTTGCTCGGCAATCCGGTGCAACGGGTCCGCCTCCCGTTGCGCAGCCTGCCCGTACCCGGACAGCATCGCGATGCCGCCCAGGCTCAGGCTGAGTACGACGGCCGCGGTCACCTTCGGCCGACGTCGCTCAGCGATCCGGATTCCGGCAGCGATCCGGATTCCAGCAGCACGGACGGCGAAACCGAAATGCCAGAGCACCACGCCGGAGGCCAATCCCAGCATGAGCAAACCCGAAACGACCGCCAACGTGGCGTTCAACCGGATCCCGAACCAACTCGTCAGCCAGACCATTGCAGTGACCGGCAGCAATCGCAGATCCGTCCAACGCGGCGAATGCTGAACGGCCACGCTTGCGGAGCGGCGCCGATCAGCCAACAGCCGTTCACCCCGCGCGCGAAGCTGCCTCGGCAACCGACGGACCGCGGCCACCGGCATTCAGACCACCAGCAGGGACCGCAATAATTCCAAGGTCTTCATCCCGATGCCGTCGACGGCAGCCAAATCGTCGACCGACCGGAACCGCCCGTTGGCGGCACGCCATTCGAGGATCCGTTGCGCGGTCACCGGTCCGATCCGGGGCAACGCCAGGAGTTCCTCGATGCTCGCCCGGTTGAGGTTGACCGGGCCGGGGCGGCCCAGCGCCGCACCACCTGGTGATGAGGGGACGGCGGCCTGCGGGTTCGCCGCCGCCTCGGCGGCACTCGGCACCAGGACCTGCATACCGTCTTGCAGTTCAGCGGCCAGATTGACGGTCACCAAAGCCGCGTCCGGAAGCGCCCCGCCCGCGGCTTCCAGGGCTTCGAACAACCTGCTCCCGGGTGCCATCCGGACGATGCCCGGTTTGGCCACCGAACCCGCGATGTGCACGATCAGGAGATTCCCGGCGTCCTGGCCGGAGCCGACCTGGCCGGTCTCGGAGCCCGGAGTGGTTCGGTTACGGCCCTGGGCAGGAATCGCCACCGCCGGAACCGGCTGCTCGACCACGCTCGGGGCCGCCGACCCGAATCCGGTCCCGGCTCCCAGCCAGAGGACGCCGGCGCCGATCACCAGGGCCAGCACGATGACCGAGGCGGTCGCCGCCCAGGTCACCCGCAGCCGCAACGCCTGCCGTTTCAGCTCGGGGCCTGCCGGTTCCGGGAATTCGTACCGCTCCCGGTAGCCCACCGCCGCTTCGGTGTCGGTTTGCGCGGCCACCGCCGGCTCCGGGCTCGGCGCCGACGGGTCTCCGGGCACCGGGAAAAGCTCTGCCATCCGGGCAGCCGTTGCGAGGTTCTTGATCCGCCGAGCCATGCGACGACCCTAGTCGGCCTACCCTGCGTCCCGCACGCTAGGAGCCGGGCATGTGTGGAAACTGAGTTATTCGCTTGGCTGTGGAGGACCGATGTCCGGATCCAGTGGCCCATTCAGGTCGCTGATCACCACTGCCAAAACGCCGAGTCCCACGTGGGCCGCCAGTACCGACGGCAGATCACTGATGAAGATTTCCGTCGGCGCCGCCGAGTCCTCGATCTTGGCGAGCAGTTCAAGTGCCTGCTCCCGATTGCCGAAATCATGGACCGCCACGCTGGTCGGCCTGGTCCGCAAGCCGAGTTCTTCCCGCGCCAGTTCTTCCACCCGGGCGATCGCCCGGCTGGCGGAGCGGACTCGTTCCAGCGGCACCACCCGGCCGTCGGCAACGCTGAGCAACGGCTTGATCGCCAACACCGTGCCGAGCCATGACGCCGCATTCCCGATCCGGCCGCCCCGGCGCAGCTGTTCCAAGGACGGGACGTAGAAAAACACCTTGCTGCCGGCCAGTGCCTGCCGCGCAGTCTCCGCCACCGCAGCGCTGCCGCCGCCGGCCGCAGCAGCCACCAAAGCGGCCCGGACGCCGAAACCCATGGCCATGGCCACGGTGCGGGAGTCCAGGACTTCGACCGGGATCGCGACCCGCCGGGCCGCCAGTCGAGCGGCGTCGACGGTGCCGGAAAGCTCAGCCGAAATGTGCACGGAGACCACGGCGTCGAACCCCTGGTCGGCCAACGACTGGTACACCTGCTCGAATTGCCCCGGTGAAGGCCTGGAGGTCTTCACCGGTTTCCCGGCAGCCAGGGCCAGGCTCAGCCGTTCGCCGAGCTCGGCATCGCCTTCGCTGAAGATTTCGCCGTCGACCATCACCGGCATCGGGACCACGGTCAGGGCTCCCGCGGCGAAAGCCTGTTGCACCTCCTCCGGCAGCGCGGCCGCCGAATCGGTGACCACGGCGACCCGGGGAAGCAGTGGCTCGTCCCGGGCGCCGGCACCGCGCAGTTCGGCGAGCCGCTTGCGCAGCCAGCCGAAGGCGGAGGAAGCGTCGCTCACCGCGATCCCCGGCTCACCGGCTTCCGGCTAAGCCGGGACAATATTCACCAGTTTCGGCGCGCGCACGATGACCGTGCGGATGTCCCGGCCGTCGAGCGCCCGTTGCACGTTGGCCGAGGCCAGGGCCAGCTGGCGCAGTTCGTCTTCGGTCACCTCTGCCGGCACTTCGAGCCGATCCCGCACTTTGCCCTGGATCTGCACCACGGCGGTCACCGTGGATTGAACCAGCAGGCTTTCCTCGACCGCCGGCCAACTCGCCTGTGCCACGAAGCCGGTTCCGCCCAGCCGCTCCCACATGTCTTCCGCGGTGTACGGTGCGAACAAGCTCAGCAGCACCGCAACCGCCGCAGCGGCCTCGCGCACTGCCGGGTCCTGCGCCCCGGGACCCGAGTCGATCGCCTTGCGCGAGGCATTGACCAGTTCCATGAGTTTCGCCACGACCACGTTGAATTTGTGCGCGTCCATCAGGGCACCGGCCTCGGCGACCGTTCGGTGCGTGATCGCGCGCAATGCCGGGTCGCCAGCCGCCGGATCGGTGCCGGGAGCCGAATCGACGTCCTGCGCCAGCCGCCAGGCCCGGGCCAGGAACTTCGCCGAACCGGCCGGCGAAACATCGGCCCAATCCACGTCGTCTTCCGGCGGCGAAGCGAAGATCATGGTCAGTCGGACCGCGTCCACGCCGAACTGCGAGAGCTGTTCGGACAGATCCACGCCGTTGCCCAGCGACTTGCTCATGGCTTTGCCGCCATTGAGCACCTGGCCTTGGTTCAACAAGGCTTTGAACGGCTCGTTGGCCTTCAGCAGCCCCATGTCGTTGAGCACCTTGACGAAGAACCGGCTGTAGAGCAGATGCAGAATCGCGTGCTCCACCCCGCCGACGTATTGGTCGACCCCCATCCAGCGGTCGGCCGCAGCCGGGTCGAAGGGACCCTCGGTGTATCCCGGCGAGGTATAACGCAGGTAATACCAGGACGAATCGACAAAAGTGTCCATCGTATCGGTGTCCCGGGTGGCGGTGCCGCCGCACGCCGGGCAGGCCACGTTGACCCAGTCCGCGACCGATGCCAAGGGAGACGTCCCCTTCGGCGCCAATTGCTCGCCACGCAGATCCTCCGGCAGTTTCACCGGCAGTTGATCGTCCGGAACCGGCACCTCGCCGCATTCGGCGCAATGGATGATCGGAATCGGCGCACCCCAGAACCGCTGGCGGCTCAACAGCCAATCCCGCAACCGGAAGTTCGTCGTCGCTTCGCCGGTACCGGCTGCCGCCACCAGCTCGATCGCAGCGGGAATCGCCTCGGCTTTCGGCAATCCGTCAAGCGGCCCGGAGTTCACCAGCAAGCCATCGCCGACGGCGGCGATCCCGGTTTCGGCGGGATCCTCGGCACCGGTCTGCACCACGACCGTCACCGGCAGGCCGAAGGCGCGGGCGAAGTCCAAGTCCCGTTGGTCGTGCGCCGGAACTGCCATGATCGCGCCGGTGCCGTAGTCGGCCAGGACGTAGTCGGCGGCCCAAACCGGCAGCAACTGGCCATTGATCGGATTTACCGCGTAGCGGCCCAAAAAGACCCCGGTCTTTTCCCGATCGGTGGCTTGCCGCTCGATGTCGGAGAGCTTCTTGACCTGCTCCTGGTACGCCGCCAATGCGGCCCGGTGCTCCGGATCGACCAGTTCGCTGGACAGTGCGGCATCGGCCGCGACCACGAAGAACGTGGCTCCGAACAACGTGTCCGGCCGGGTCGTGAAAACCGTGACCTTCTTGGCCTCTCCGGTTTCCGGATCGGTCATCCCGTCGATCGCGAAGTCGACATGCGCGCCCTGCGAACGGCCAATCCAGTTGCGCTGCATCGCCAGGACCCGCTCGGGCCAGTGGCCTTCCAGCTCGGCCATGTCGTCGAGCAGCCGGTCCGCATAGTCGGTGATCTTGAAATACCACTGGTTGAGGTTCTTCTTGGTGACCGGTGTGCCACAGCGTTCGCAAGCGCCGTTGATCACCTGTTCGTTCGCCAGCACGGTCTGGTCTTTGGGGCACCAATTGACCGGCGAGTTCTTCCGGTAGGCCAATCCGCGTTCGTAGAAGCGCAGGAACAGCCACTGGGTCCACCGGTAGTACTCCGGATCGGAGGTCTGCAGCCGGCGGGACCAATCCACGCTGGTCGCATAGCGTCTGAAGGACGCCGCTTGGGTGTCGATGTTGGCATAGGTCCACTCGGCAGGATGCGCATTGCGTTTGATCGCGGCATTCTCCGCCGGCAGGCCGAACGAATCCCAGCCGACCGGGTGCAGCACATCGAAGCCTTTCAGCTTCAAATAGCGTGCCACCACATCGCCCAGCGCGAAGGCTTCGGCGTGTCCCATGTGCAGATCGCCCGATGGGTAAGGGAACATGTCGCAGACGTAACGCCGTTCCTTGCTGCCGTCATCGCTCGGCGCGAAGATCTCGGCTTCATCCCAGCGGGGCAGCCATTTCGCTTCGATCGAGGCGATGTCGTAGCTGTTGCCGTCCTGGACATCAGCCTCGGTTTGGCTGGTGTTCTGACTCATGAGTGTTGCCTTCCGTCCAATTCCTGCTGGTGACAAAGAAAAACCCCTCGACTACGCCTGAGATGAGGCCAGAGCAAGGGGAATGCCGTTCGACGGCGCCGAGATCGCGGCGCTGGCCGGACGGCTAGCTAAGCAACAGGAACGTATGCATGAAGCAACTTTAGCGCATTGCTTTCGCGCAGGCGCACAGCCGGGGCTATTCTTTACCTGGGTGCCTGCGCGCCCATGCCGAGGAGGAGTGCTCCCGCGGCTGATCGGCCACCCGTCTACCTCAAATCCCGGTTGTGGCCCGTCATCGATAGGTCAACGTAGACATGACTCAAACGTTTGCCCCCGCAAATCCCCGCCCTACCCAATTGGCCGATGAATCGGTTGCCTTGGTTCGGAAATGGTTGGCCACGCCGCCGTCCGAAGGGGCCAAAAAGGGTTCCCAATCAGCAGCGCTGCTGGCTGAAGTGCTCAAAGACCAACGCGGTCTGGACTTCACCATCGGCTTCGTCGACCGCGTGGTGCGTCCCGAAGACTTGGGCGTCGCGGCCCGCAATCTGGCGTTGCTGGCCAAAGAGGCACCGACCTTCCTGCCTTGGTACATGAAGGCAGGCGTCCGGATCGGCGGGGTTCTCGCCCCGGCCCTGCCCGCCGTCGTGGTACCGGTCGCCCGCGCGATTCTGCGTCAGATGGTCGCCCACCTGATCGTGGACGCCCGCCCGCAACAGCTCGGCGCTTCGATCGCCAAGCTGAAACACGACCATACTCGGCTCAACATCAACTTGCTCGGCGAAGCCGTGCTGGGCGACAAGGAAGCCGATGCCCGGTTGGCCGGCACCAAGGAACTGCTGGAACGCCCCGATGTGGATTATGTTTCGATCAAGGTCTCCTCGGTGGTTTCGCAGTTGAACATGTGGGCTTTCGAAGAGTCGGTGCAGAAGATCACCGACCGATTGGTTCCGCTCTACGCGAGCGCCGCAGCCGCAGCGGGCGGCCCGAAGTTCATCAACTTGGACATGGAGGAATACCACGACCTGGACCTCACGGTCGCAGTGTTCAAGCGGATTCTGGACCGGCCCGAGCTGAAGAACTTCGAAGCCGGCATCGTGCTGCAGGCCTATTTGCCGGACGCCTTGGGCGCGCTGCAGGATCTGACCGCTTGGACGCAACAACGCCAGGCCGACGGCGGTGCGAGCATCAAGGTGCGCCTGGTCAAGGGCGCGAACCTCGCCATGGAACGCGTCGACGCGGCGCTGCACCACTGGGCCTTGGCCACCGTGGAGTCCAAGCAAGCCGCCGACACCAATTATAAGCGCTGCCTGGATTGGGCGCTGCAACCGGAGAACGCGGCTGCGGTCCGGCTCGGTGTTGCCGGGCACAACCTCTTCGACATCGCCTTCGCGCATCTGCTCGCCGAAGCCCGCGGCGTCTCGGACCGGATCGAATTCGAAATGCTGCTCGGCATGGCCGAGGACCAAGCCGAGGCGGTCCGGGCCGATGTCGGTTCGCTGCTGCTCTACACCCCGGTGGTCAAGCCGCAGCAGTTCGACGTCGCGATCAGCTACCTGATCCGCCGGCTCGAAGAGAACGCCAGCCCGGAGAACTTCATGTCCGCGGTCTTCGAATTGACCTCGAATCCGGCGCTGTTCGAGCGCGAAAAGCAACGCTTCCTGGATTCGCTCGCCGCACTGGACGCCGTGGTTCCGCAGCCCAACCGGCAGCAGCGCACCGACCGGGCGCCGCAATCCGCACCGGGGCTCTTCCGCAACGCCGATGACTCGGATTCCGCACTGCCGAACATCCGAGCCTGGGGCCGGGAAATCCTGGAGCGGGTGCCCGGCTCGGAACTCGGCTCGGAACTGGTCGCCGGCTCCGCGCACACCAGCCCGGAAGCCGTCGAAGCTCTGGTTTCCACCGCTTTGGCCGCCCAGCCGGACTGGGCCGGACTGGGCGGCAGCGGACGGGCGCAGCTGCTGCGCAAAGCCGCCGTCGAGCTGGCCGCCAACCGCGGCGCCCTGATCGAAGTCGCGGCCAGCGAGACCGGCAAAACCCTGGCCGAAGGCGACGTCGAAATCAGCGAGGCGATCGACTTCGCCAACTACTACGCACTGGGCGCGGAAAACCTCGACGCGGTGCAGGGCGCCCGGTTCGTGCCGTCCAAGCTCACCGTGGTGACTCCCCCGTGGAACTTCCCGATCGCGATCACCGCCGGCTCGATTCTGGCTCCGCTGGCAGCCGGCAGCTCGGTCATCGTCAAACCCGCACCGCAGGCCAAGCGCTGCGCCGCCCAGGTGGTGCAATCGCTGTGGGACGCCGGAATCCCGAAAGAGGTGCTGATCTTCGCGGACCTCGAAGAAGGCCCGATCGGGCAGAGCCTGATTGCGCACGCCGCCGTGGACCGGGTGATCTTGACCGGAGCATATGAGACCGCGAAGCTGTTCCGGTCCTGGCGCAAGGATCTGCCGCTGCTGGCCGAGACGAGCGGCAAGAACGCCATCATCGTCACCCCGAGCGCAGACCCGGACATTGCCGCCAAGGACGTGGTGCGGTCGGCCTTCGGTCACGCCGGGCAGAAGTGTTCTGCCGCCTCGTTGGTGATCCTGGTCGGTTCGGTGGCGGATTCGGCACGTTTCCGCAACCAGCTGATTGACGCCGCCGCTTCGCTCAAGGTCGGCTTCCCGGATGATCCGGAAACCGAAATGGGCCCGATCATCGAACCCGCTTCGGGCAAACTCAAGAGCGCGCTGACCACCTTGGGCGACGGCGAGTCCTGGCTCGTCGAACCGCGTCAGCTCGATCAGGAAGGCAGGCTCTTCTCCCCCGGAGTGCGCAGCGGAGTCCGCCCGAACAGCTACTACCACCTGACCGAATTCTTCGGGCCGGTGCTCGGCATCATGACCGCCAAGACTTTGGATGAGGCCATCGAGCTGCAGAACGCTTCGGCCTATGGACTGACCGCTGGCCTGCACACCATGGACGCCGCAGAGCTTTCGCTCTGGCTGTCGAAAGTCCAGGCCGGCAATTTGTACGTCAACCGCGGGATCACCGGGGCGATCGTGCAGCGCCAGCCCTTCGGCGGTTGGAAGCGTTCTTCGGTCGGCGCCGGTGCCAAAGCGGGTGGCCCGAACTACCTCCTGCACTTGGGCGGCTGGGAACCAGCCGCCCTCCCCGAGCAGCTGCCGGCGGCCCAGGCGCGGCCCGCGGTCGAGCAGGCGGTGAAGGCGGTCGCCGCAGAACTCGCGGATGCCGATTTGGCTTCGCTCACCCGGGCCGTGGCGGATGACCAGCGGCATTGGGACGCCGAGTTCGGCGTGGCAAAAGACGTCTCCGGCCTCGGCGTGGAGCGCAACGTCTTCCGCTATCTGCCAGTTCCGGTCGAAGTGCGTTTCGACGGCGACCGGCCCAGCGACTTGATCCGGGTGGCATCGGCCGGCAACCGGGCCGGCGCCCCGGTGACGGTTTCGCTCGGCGAAGCCCCGACGCCCGGTGTACGCAATGCGCTCATCCAGTTGGGCAGCACGGTGACAATCGAAACCGAGTCCGACTGGGCCGGGCGGCTGCGCAGTGCCGGCACCCTCCGCGTGCGGTTGGTCGGCGACCGCACCCGAAGTGCCGAAGCCGCGTTGCTGGAAGCCACCGGAGGCAGCCCCGACGTCGCGGTCTATGCCGGACCGGTGACCGAAGCCGGTCGGATCGAAATGCTGCCGTTCCTGCACGAGCAGGCAGTGTCGATCACGGCGCACCGCTTCGGCAACCCGGACAATATTTCGCACACGGTCTTCTGATCCGCGACGGACTCGGAACCGCCTCGGCCAGCCGCTTCACGCGCGCCGGCCGGGGCGGTTTTCAGTTGCAGGTAAGCGTGGCCGAGCGGAGGAAAGTGGCCCCGGTGCCCCGGGCGGAGGTCGAATTTTCCGGGGAGGTCCAGGACCCGTACGCCGCCGTGACTGTATAGGTCCAGGTCGCGCTGCCGCTGATGATGATGCCGCCGCTCCCGCTGAAGGAATCATTGATCGAGGTCGTCCCCGGCCCGAAGTTCCGGGTGTTCGAACCACCGCTCGACGACGAAGTCACCAAGCTGTAGCCGGTCACGCCATTGCCCGGATTGCCGGACCAGCTGATCCGCACTTCGTTCCGGCCGACCTGCGTGCAACTCACCGCGGGCGTCTCCACCGAACCGGCACTGACCGAAATCGTGGAGCTGCTGCGCAGTCCCCAATACGCATACCCGGCCAAGGCAGAGGATCCCAGCAGCGCGGCCAGGCTCAGGGCGAGCACCGCGATGCCTCGCCGGGTCAGTTTGTTCCGGAAAGCCGTCATCGTCGCTCCTCAGTCCCGCCATCGAAAGTTTCCCGGATCCGTCGTTTCCGGGTCGCCGCGACGAAACCGAATCCCGCCACCATCGTCGCCGCGGCCAGGGACAGCCAGGGGAACATTCCGCCGGCTCCGGTCTCCGGGAGTTGGCCGGTCGCGTCCCGGGCGCTTTCAGCGCCAGTGCCCGGGTTGCCGGACCCGGTGCAGCCATCGGGCCCTGCTGGCTGTCCGATGTCCTGGGTCAGCCCGATGTTCACCGCGAACTCGGCCGAGCTCAGCCGGGTCTCATTCGGCGCGGCGGGATCGAACGCTGCGCCGATCACCATCGGCACGGTTTCCCCGGCGGCGATTTTCTGCGCGGGGAGCAAGGTGCGGCATTGGCCGACACCAGGCAGCAGGCCGATCTCCGCCGGGGCCGTTCCGCTGCCGTAGCTCGCCGAGACGGTTAGGAATGGCAGCAGCACGGGATCGCCGGAGGTGGTCCAATAGCCGGACCACAGCCATGCCGGATCGCCGCTGTGGTTACGGACCCAGACGGTACGTTGGTTTCGATCGCCGGGGACATATCGCTCAATGCCGATCAGGATCGGCCCACCCAGCCCGGATCCGAAGTTCCGTCCATCGGTGCTCAAGGACAGTTCCGGAACTCGGTCGGCAGCGGCCTTGCCGGCACCGCCCTGAACGAAGAACAAGGCAAGCAGCACCGCGGGCAGCAGCGCCCCGAGCAGCCGGGCCGCCCGATTAGCTGATTGCCGCATCTCTCGCCCTCTCTGCCTCAGTGGTCGTTTCCAGGTTCGCCGGGCTGTCCGCCGAATCCGCTTTGCGCGCCGCAGCTGCTTCACCGCGCTCCCGCCAGGCCCGGAAGAACATCCAGAAGCCGTAGCCGAACAGCAGGCCGACCACGATCAAGATAACCGGGCCCTTTCCGCCCACCTGGTCGAAGCCCTGGTTCAGCCAATTGGCCGGATAGCCCAAAAGCGGCACCGAATAAAACAGTTTGCCGCGAATCTGCACCGGCATCACCGCGCGATCGTCGGGCGCGTTGTTCGCATCCCCTTGGGTTGCGAAACTGCGTTCGCCGTTCTGCGCGACGCCCAAGCCGGTGATCCGGTGCGTCACCACCTCGGGCTGTCCGGGTGCTATCTGATAGGTGATCACATCGCCTACTGCGAGCTGGTCAGCGGCAATCGGCTTGATCACCACCAGCGTGCCCGGAGGATAATTCGGCTGCATCGATCCGGTGAGCACGGTGTAGGTCTGCGAGCCGGTCAGCATCGGGACCGCGACCAGCAGCAGCGCTGCGAACACAGCCAGCAGCAGCGCCGCGTAGGACACCAGCCGCCCGCCCAGGGACAGGGCTTTCAGCGCCGCGCTCACGACGCCGGTACCTGGTCTGCGCCGATCGTCACACTGATCACAGCCGCGCGGCCTTGTGCGCCGTCGGGCGCATTGGCCGACAACATGGTTTGAAAGCACCATTTGGTGCTGCCGTCTTTCGGCAATACTGCCGCCGGACCTCCGGTGAGAGCTTCGCCGTCGTTTCCGGCAGCGCTCATCGGGACATCCTGGTAGCCCGCGGCCGCGGAACACGACGTCGCCGCTGGCACCCCGGTAGCGACCCTGAGCGACAGACTGCCCGCGAACGATCGGTTCGCCGAGCTCGCGCTGTCTCGCGCGAAGGGCCGGCTCGGAATGCTCAACCGCACAGCCGCGGCATCCGCACGGGCCGTGCCCTGGTTGCCGAATCGCACTTCGTTGAACTGCGACTGACCGGGGAACAACCCGGTTGCCGGCACACCTTGGCTCAGGTTCACGCCGGCCGGCATCTGGACATTGCTGCCCGCACTGTTGGCCACGGAGACCCGGAAATCAGCGGCTTGCACCTGCTGGCCCGAACTGGTCACCGACGTGTTCCAGAAGGCATACGTGCCTTGGCTGCCGAGCAGGCCCAGCACCAAGCCGGCGCCGATCCAGCCCCATGCTTTGAGCAGCTTCCGCCGGCGCGGGCTGGGATTGCTGATTTTCCGGGAAGCGTGACGTGGGTTCCGTCTACGCTCCCGCATCGGGCTACTGGAGCCCGGTCTGCTGAATTTGCTGCAGCTTGAACGCGACCTTGCTGAAATCGTAGGTGGCGTTCACATCGTCCCGATTGACCGTGGAGGACAGGAACTCGAAAGTCGTCCTCGCGGTCAACCCGCTCGCCGAAGCGCGCAGCGGGTTGGTCACGGCATTGCCGCTGCCGTCCTTGAGCGTGATCACGCCGGTCTTGATGTTCGTTGCGGTGAACGTGCCACTGGAAGCCGGTGCGTCGACGGTCAAGTTGGCGGCGATTTTGTTGCCGACCAAGGTGACATCGAGCTTTTGCGTGTAGGTGAGCAAATCGCCCGGGACCACCTTGTAGCTGGTGATGTCCACGGCAGCGCCATTTCGATCGGTCCAGGTACCGGTTCCGTTCGCCTTCAAATCCAGATCTCCGGCAACGATGCTGCCACCGGTGCTGGCCACGTTGGCATTCCAATATGCGAAGGTTCCGCCACCGCCGAGGAGCAGTACTACACCCGCACCGACGGCGACGGCACCTTTGGACATTCTGTTCATAGTTTCCCCCCAATTGAAAAACTTTGACTTTGACAACTTTCAAGACCGCATTTGGCCCACTAACAATTCTTCCAGATGAAAAAACCACAACTCATGACCAGATTCACAGGCGGCTTTCATATTTGGCGCTGTCCCGGAAATCGGACCAGAAGTGCAGCGCACCGAAAGTCCCGCCGGCGGCCGACCGCACGGTACGGCATCCGACCAACTGGGACAAGAGGGATCGGCTTTCGAGCTGACCGCGCAATCGGGCTGCCAGCTAACCCGCGCTCGCGTCGGAAGGCGAATAAAGCGTACCTAACGGCATGCACAAAGGTGACGCAAATCACAACAATATGTTACTGAACAGTAGCCTCGGCCGACTCGAGGCGACCGGATCAACCTGGCCGACTGCGGTTTACCACAAATGCGCTGGAGATCCGGCGAACAAAAGGAGACAATGTGTTTCCGCAATGAATATCTATGCACTAGGTCGATTTATCTGCATATCGGAATATGTAGTCAACCTACCTGAATTTGCACCGCGAATGCAAAGCGTGCCGGATTCCGGCGCAAACGACTGCACCGCTCCCCCCGGCCCGGACATCGGGCAGGAGAAGCGGTGCAGAGGTGGAGCCGGCGGAAATCAGCGCTCAGCGCACGTCCTCATCGACCCAGTCCATCGACTTGGTCACGGCCTTCTTCCACAGCCTCAGTTGCCGGTCCCGCTCGTCTTCGGGCATGGCCGGCTCCCAACGCTTGTCTTCGGCCCAGTTGGCCGACAGCTCTCCGAGGTCGTTCCAGAAGCCGACCGCGAGCCCGGCGGCATAGGCCGCGCCCAAAGCCGTCGTCTCGGTGACCTTCGGCCGGATCACCGGGACGCCCAAGACGTCGGCCTGGAACTGCATCAGGGCATCGTTGGCGACCATGCCGCCGTCGACCTTCAACTCGGTCAGCGGCACACCGGAATCCGCATTGACCGCGTCGAGCACTTCCCGGGTCTGGAAGGCGGTGGCCTCCAGCGCCGCACGTGCAATGTGGTTGCGGTTGACGTAACGGGTCATGCCGACGATCGCGCCACGGGCGTCCGAACGCCAATAGGGGGCGAACAGGCCGGAAAACGCCGGAACGATGTAGACGCCGCCATTGTCGTCAACCGAGGCGGCGAGCGTCTCGACCTCGGGGGCGGAGGCAATCATTCCGAGGTTGTCCCGCAGCCACTGGATCAAGGAACCGGCGACGGCGATGGAACCTTCCAGCGCGTAGTGTGTGGGCGCATCGCCCAGTTTGTAGCCCACGGTGGTCAGCAGGCCGTTCTTCGAATGCACGATCTCCTCTCCGGTGTTGAAGATCAAGAAGCAACCCGTACCGTAGGTGTTCTTGGCCTCGCCGGAGTTGAATGCGGCCTGGCCGAAGGTTGCCGCCTGCTGATCGCCCAGGATGCCGGCCACCGGCACCTCGCGCAGCAATTGCGAGGTGTGCACGGTGCCGTACACCTCGGAGGATGATTTGATCTCCGGGAGCATTGAAGCCGGGACCCCGAAAGCGTCCAAGATCTCCTGGTCCCAGGTCAAGGTGGCCAAATCCATGAACATGGTCCGCGATGCATTGGTCACGTCGGTGATGTGCACCCCGCCGTCCACGCCGCCGGTCAGGTTCCAGGTAACCCAGGAATCGGTGTTGCCGAAAAGCAAGTCGCCGGCTTCTGCCCGCTCGCGGGCACCTTCGACATGGTCCAGAATCCACTTGATCTTGGTGCCGGAGAAGTAGGTGGCCAGCGGCAAACCGACTTTGTCCTTGAACCGCTCCACCCCGCCGTCGGCTGCGAGCTGGTCCACGATGTCCTGGGTGCGGGTGTCCTGCCAGACGATCGCGTTGTACACCGGTTCGCCCGTGGTCTTGTCCCACACCACCGCGGTTTCGCGCTGGTTCGTGATGCCGACCGCGGCAATGTCGTGCCGGGTCAGATTGGCTTTGGACAACGCGGTCCCGATGACCTCTCGGGTGTTGTTCCAGATCTCGGCGGCATTGTGCTCCACCCAGCCGGCTTTGGGGAAGATCTGTTCGTGTTCGAGCTGGCCGGTGGAGACGATGTTGCCGTCGTGGTCGAAAATGATCGCCCGGCTGCTGGTGGTCCCCTGGTCTATTGCGATGACGTACTGCGGCATGGAAAACTCCTTCGTCGATGCCAGTGATTGCTACTGCTGTGCTGATTGCTCGAGCTGATGGGCCGACTGCTACTTGACCCAGACTGCCACGATCGGGGCGATCAGGGCAGCCAGAACACCGCCGAGGATCGGACCCACGACCGGCACCCAGGAATAGGCCCAGTCGCTGGAGCCTTTGCCTTTGATTGGCAGGAAGGCGTGCGCGATGCGCGGACCCAGGTCACGCGCCGGGTTGATCGCATATCCGGTCGGGCCGCCGAGCGAAGCGCCGATCCCGACCACGAGCAAGGCCACCGCCAACGGGCCCAGTTGCGATGGGGTGTTGGCGAACAGGATGATCACGAAGACCAACACGAAAGTCGCGATGACCTCGGTGACGACGTTCCAGGCGTAGTTGCGGATCGCCGGGCCGGTGGAGAAGACTCCGAGCTTGTTCGCGGCGATCGGTTCGGCATCGAAGTGCTGCTTGTAGGCGACCCAGCAGAGCACTGCGCCGATGATCGCGCCGAGTAATTGCGCCACGATGTACAAGGCGATGCTGCCGGCATTGATGCCTACGCCGGCCACGAATTCACCGTTGCCGTTGAGCGAATTGTTGATCGCCACGCCAATGGTGACCGCCGGGTTCAGGTGGGCGCCGGATTTGAACGCCACATAGACGCCGGCGAAGACGCCGATGCCCCAGCCGAAATTGACCATCAGGGTGCCGCCGGCATTGCCCTTGGTGCCTTTGAGCACCACATTGGCGACCACGCCGGTGCCCAGCAGGATCAGGATGGCGGTGCCGAACAATTCAGAGAAAAAGATCTCCAGAAGATTCATCGTCATTGACTCCTCAATGTGTAGTTATTACCGGCCTCGAGTGATGGCCAGCTCTTGCTGCCAGGGCCCCCGCAACCCTTAGGCGATCAAGTTCTGCACCTGGACCCGGTGGAACCGGTCCAGAATCTTTGCGGCATGCCCGATTTCGAACTCGACCCGGGCTTCATCCCATGCCAATGGTCCGCTCAGTGCGGCGGCCAGTTCGGCCAGAAGTTCTGCGCTGACCAGGCCCCGGAAGGCCAGTGACGTCCGGCGGATGAGCACGTCGACCAAGTGGCCGACCTGTTCGTTTTCCGCGATGTAAGCGACTTCCCTGGTGCTCAGCTCATGGGTCGAATGTAGTACCGAATCCTGCCCCGCATCAAGGAACCGGATGACCTCCGCAGCCCGGGTGCCGTAGCGGGTCAGCAGGATCGAGGCGCGCTCGGCGCTGACCGTCGCGCTGGTATGCGCACTGATCCAGGCTTCGATTTCGGAACCGGTGCGCGGGAAGTCCACGCCGCCGCCGATCGGCAGCTTCGCGGTGGAGACCTTGCGTCCCAGGCCCAGGATCTGCAGCACTTCATTGGACAGGTGCTCGCTGAGCGCGCGGAAGGTGGTCCACTTCCCGCCGACCAGGCTGAGCACCGGAGTGGCGACGCCGGCGATCTGCCGGTCCGCCCGTTCGATCCGATAGTCCCTGGAAACGAATCCGGGTTGGGTCTCATCGTGCTTGGGCAACGGCCGTACCCCGGAAAAGCTGTAGACGATCTGATCCCGGCTTACCACGATCTTGGGGAAGACGTGTTTCACCAGATCGAAGAAATAGTCGATCTCCGCTTCGGTGCAGACCGCGTCTTCGCGCATGTCGGCTTCCAGGTCCGTGGTGCCCACCAGCACTCGGTCGCCCATCGGGTAGATCAAGACGATCCGGCCGTCGGTGTGTTCGAAGAAGATCTCTCGGCCAGCACAGGCGGCGAGCAGCTCTGGGTGGTCCAGCACGATGTGCGAACCTTTCGTGCCGCCCATGAAGGAGGTTCCGGAGCCGATCGCCTGGTTCGTCTGGTCCACCCAGGCGCCGGTGGTGTTGACCACGACGTCGGCGGTGAAGCTGAAACTCTCGCCGGTGAGCTGGTCGGTGAGTTCGACGCCCTGCTCGGTGAGCGCGGTCACCGCCAGGTAGTTGCTGGCCCGAGCCGAATCCGCAGCAGCGGAAAGTCCGGCGATCTCGCCGTCGCGGAGCACATCCAGGGTCAGCCGCTCCGGGTTGTGCACTGAAGCATCGAAATAGGTCGCGGCATATTTGATCCCCGGGTTGAGCGCGGGCAGAGTTTGCAGCGCCCGCTTCCGGCCGGCGAACTGGTGCTTCGGCACGGTTCCGCCATCCCGGGAAAAGGAGTCGTACAGGCTCAATCCGAGTTTGATCAAAAAGGCGCCGCGTTCTTTGGGCTTACCCTGTTGCTTGTGGGTCAGGAAGCGCAGCGGCGCACTGAGCACCCCGGAAACCGTGGAGAAGATCGGAATCGTGGTCTGCAGCGGTTTGACATAGTGCGGCGCGATCTTCAGCAGGCCGTTGCGCTCTTCGACGGATTCCTTGACCAAACGGAACTCGCCGTTCTCCAGGTAGCGGATGCCGCCGTGGATCATATGCGAGGAAGCCCCCGATGCCCCCTGGCAATAGTCGCCGCGCTCCACCAGAACCACATCCACGCCCTGCAACGCCAGGTCCCGGAAAGTCCCGACGCCGTTGATTCCGCCGCCGATCACCAGTACCTTGGCCCGCGGGCGTTCCCGGAGCGCACGGACAGCGTCCCGCTCCTGGTCTGCTGGGAAGAAACTGGGCTGCTGGCCGGTGCCGGGCATTCTGGGTGACCTTTCGGTGCGGGAATCGATTTTCGGGCCGGCTCCATGCCGGAGCTCGGCGCCTTTTCCTCTATTCTTTGAAAGACCTGAAAATATAGTCAAGCTCAATGCACAAACGTGCAGAATCGAGGCCGGGATTGGCCAGACCGCAATCTTTCAGCAACTCGGAGAGCCTCCGTGCTGCACAGATGTATTACTTGCAAGACCTCACCATGGATGCGATCGCGCGGGAGTTGCACACCTCGCGATCAACGGTCTCCCGGCTGCTCGCTTCCGCCCGGCAGAGTGGACTGGTGCAGATCCAGATCCGCTCGCCGCAAGAACGCACCCCGGAATTGGAACGCCAAATCCGCGCCCGGTACCGCGTTGATGCGCACGTGGTCCCGGTGCCGGACACGCTCAACGAAGGCGAAGTCCTGGAACGCGTCGCCATGCAGGCCGCCCGGACGATCGGGCCGCTGGTCGATTCCAATGCGGTGATCGGCGTTGCCTGGGGATCCACGCTCAGTGCGGTGAGCCGGCATCTGGTGCCGAAACCCACGCATGACTGCACCATCGTGCAGCTCAATGGCGCCGGGAACACCCGCACCAGCGGCATCGCCTACGCCTCGGAGATCCTGCGCCGCTTCGGTCAGGCTTACGGCGCACGCGTGGTGCAATTTCCGGTCCCGGCATTTTTCGACCGGGCCTCCACGAAACAAGCGATGTGGGCCGAACGCAGCGTGCGCCGGATTTTGGAGCTGCAGGAAAAAATGACCATGGCGATCTTCAGCGTAGGGTCGATCGATTCCGACGTGCCGAGCCATGTCTACTCCGGCGGCTACCTCGACGACAGCGAACTCGACAGCTTGGCCCAGGGCAACGTCGTCGGCGACGTCGCCACCGTGTTCTTCCGTGCGGACGGCAAGGACCGCGGAATCCCGCTCAACGAACGAACCTCGGGACCCCCGTTGGCGCTGCTCAGTTCGATCCGGCGCAGGGTGTGCGTGGTCTCCGGACCTTCGAAGATCAACGGTCTGCTCGGCGCCCTGGCCGCCGGGCTGGCCACCGAACTGATTCTCGACGAAGCGACCGCGCGACGACTCGTCGAAGCCGACGCGGGGCGCAAACCACCGGCCGGCCCGCTCTGAAACGGTAGGGTTTGACTGTGTCCTCCAAATCCGTGCCCGACCATTCCGCAGACCACCGCGCCGATCAGTCCACTCCCCGGCCGCCCGCCGCAGTCCGGCTCAATTCCGGCGCCGAGCTTCCGTTGCAGGGCTTCGGATTGTACAAAGTTCCGGCGACCGACACCGAAGCGCTCGTGCGGACCGCCATCGCCGCGGGCTACCGGTTGTTCGACACCGCCAGGTTTTACGGCAACGAAGCCGCGCTCGGCAGCGCAATCCGCCGCGCCATCGCCGATGGCCTGGTGACCCGCGAAGAACTCTTCATCACGTCGAAGCTGTGGAACGACGAACACGGCTTCGAAGCTTCGCAAAAAGGCTTCACGGCTTCGTTGGCGCGATTGGGCCTGGACTATCTGGATCTCTACCTGATCCACTGGCCAAGCCCGGCCCAAGACAAATACCTCGACACCTGGCGCGGCTTCGAAGCGCTCCTGGCCCAGGGCCGGGTGCGTTCGATCGGGGTCAGCAATTTCCTCCCGGAACATCTGGACCGGCTGCTCGGAGCCGCCGACATAGTCCCGGCGGTCAACCAGATCGAACTGCACCCCCTGCTGCAACAACGCGAAGCCCGGGCCTTCCACGAAAGGCACGGCATCGCGACCCAGGCCTGGAGTCCGCTGGCCCGGGGCAAAGCCCTGCAGGATCCGGCGCTACTCGCACTGGCCGCTGAACTCGGCGCCGATCCAGCCGAATTGATCCTGCGCTGGTTGCGGGACAGCGGGATCAGCGCAATCCCGAAAGCTTCCTCGGCGGAACGGATCCGGAGCAACCTCGAACTGCCGCAGCAGGCGCTCAGCAGCCAGGTCCTGGACCGGATCTCCGGACTCGACCGCGCACAACGGGTCGGTTCCGATCCGCGATCCGTTTCATGAACCGGTATTCGCCGGAACTGAGCAGCCGGGTGATCGCCGGCACCGTCGACGTCGGCGGCTCACCGGTCCATTACTGGGAATATCCCGCGATTCCCGGCTCCGCCGAAACCCGGACCATGCTCGTGGTGCACGGCTTCCGAGGCGACCACCATGGATTGGAACGCGTGGTCGAGGCGCTGCCCGGTCTTCGGATCCTGATTCCGGATCTGCCCGGCTTCGGCGAATCGCCTGCCTTCCCCGACCGGGAACACGGCATCGATTCCTATGCCGACACGGTCGCCGGTCTGCTCGATGCGCTCGGCCTGGACCGCAGCACCGTGCTTTTGGGCCATTCTTTCGGCTCCATCGTGGCGAGCCATTTCGTGGCCGCGCACCCGGGCCGGGTGGCCGCACTGATCCTGGTCAACCCGATTGCCGCCCCGGCCCTGGAGGGCCCGAAAGGGGGGCTGTCGAAACTGGCGCAATTCTACTATTGGGCCGCCTCGAAGCTTCCGGAACGGGCCGGGCAGGCGATCCTGCGCAGCAGCCTGATCGTCCAGGTGATGAGCGTAGCCATGGCCAAAACCCGAGATCCGGAGTTGCGCCGATTCATCCATGCGCAACACCATGCCCACTTCAGTTCCTTCGCCAACCGGACGATGCTGCTCGAATCGTTCAAGGCTTCGATCAGCGGCAACGTCCGCCAAGTGGCGGACCGGCTTCAGCTGCCCACGCTGCTCGTAGCCGGCGAAAAGGACGACGTCACCGCATTGCCCGAGCAGCGCGTACTGCTCGGCATGCTGCCAGACGGCGAACTGCAGGTGATCGACGGCGTCGGTCACCTGATCCACTACGAGACGCCGCTCGAGGCGGCATCGGCAATTCTGAGCTTTTTGCAAGCACACCCGGCGGAGGACGCATGAAAATCGTGATGGACGCGCGGTTCACCCGCACCGATTACCACGACGGAATCAGCCGCTACGGTTCGAGCCTGATCGAAGCCACGGCAAAGATCGCCGAGGTCACGATGCTGATCAACGACGAACGCCAACTCGCGCTGTTGCCCGACGTGCCTTGGATCAAGGTCAACAGCCCGCTCTCCCCCAGGGAACTCTTCGTGGCACATCAGATCAACAAGCTCAACCCGGATGCGGTCTTCAGCCCGCTGCAGACCATGGGCAGCTGGGGACGGCGCTACGGTTTGATCCTGACCTTGCAGGATTTGATCTACTACCTGCACCCGCAACCGCCGGGATTCCTGCCGCTGCCGGTTCGAGTGCTTTGGCGGCTCTACCACTTGGCCTACTGGCCGCAGCGGCTGTTGCTCAACCGCGCGGACCTGGTCGCTACGATTTCGCGGACCTCGCAATCACTGATCGAACGCTTCCGGTTGACCCGACGGCCGATCCGGATCATCGGAAATGCTCCGCAACCCGGCAAGCCTCCGCGCGCCGCGGAACCCGAAGCCAGCCTGGTCTATATGGGTTCCTTCATGCCCTACAAGAATGTGCAGACCATCATCCGGGCGATGGAGTTCCTGCCCGGGTTCAGCCTGCACCTGCTGAGTCGGATCACCCCGGAGCGCCGGGTCGAGCTCGAACTACTGACCCCGCCGGGTGCCACCGTGGTCTACCACAACGGGGTCACCGATGCCGAGTACGACGACTTGGTCTCCCGCGCCACCGCCCTGGTCACGCTGTCCAAAGCCGAAGGTTTCGGCCTGCCGTTGGTCGAATCGATGACGCTCGGCACGCCCGTGGTCGTCGCCGATACCGAGATCTTCCGCGAAGTAGGCGGCACCGCGGCCCGTTATGCCGACGCCGAGAATCCGGCAAGCTTCGCCCGGGAGGTCCGGGCGCTCGCAGATCCGGAGGAATGGCGCCGTCGCTCCGCGGCTTCCTTGGTCCAGGCCGGGAAGTACACCTGGGAGGCCTCTGCCCGATCGCTGCTGCGGATGGCCGAAGAAGCCGCTGCGATCCACCGCGGCAAGCGGCGCTGACCCAAGGGGAAGCTGACCAAGGGTAATCAGTACCGGTCGGAACTATTTCGGCTCGCCGCACGCTGAGCCGAATACCAGCTCCGCTCAGGGAGCCACCGATGAAAAGGGGCAAAGCATGTCATCGAAAACTCCCGTTCCTGACCGCGCAGAACACCGCGCCTTCTTTCCCTCCGAATACTCTCTGACGAAATACGTGCCCGAACACAGTGATTTCGACGGGGCCCAGCACGAAAAGATCATCGGCGGACCGAAGTAGATCCTGGTTATCGCCAGCGATGAGCGATACCTGCCGTTGGCGGACGGCAACTTCTTCTCGACTGGCAACCATCCGCTCGAAATGCTGCTCCCGATGATGCATCTCGCCGCGGCCGGATACGAATTCGATGTCGCCACGTTGTCCGGGAACATGGCGAAGCTGGAGCTCTGGGCGTTTCCGCCCTCCGATCCGGCGGTCAAAGCGGCCTACGAAGAGTTCCTGCCGAAGTTGGACCAGCCGCTCCGGCTTGCCGATGTGCTCGAAAACAACCTCGGCCCCGACTCGCCCTATGCAGCGGTGTTCATCCCGGGCGGCCATGCCGCGACGATCGCCATTCCGCAAAGCGCCGAGGTCGGCGCAGTCCTGAACTGGGCGCTCGAGAATGACCGGTTCATCATCACGCTGTGCCATGGGCCGGCCGCTCTACTCGCGGCAGGCGATGACGCCGGGCAGAACCCTCTGGCCGGCTACGAAGTATGCGTCTTCCCGGACTCGCTCGACCAGGGCGCTAATCTGGACATCGGATATCTGCCCGGACCGATGGCGTGGTTGGTCGCCGAAGAACTGCACGAACGCGGGCTCGTGGTGATCAACCAGCAAATGACCGGCCAAGTCCATCAGGACCGGCATTTGCTGACCGGCGACAGCCCGCTGGCTTCGAACGCACTGGGCAGATTATCCGTGGACGTCTTGCGCGAAGCTTTCGACGGCTAGGCCTCGGTACAACAGAGGCCGGATGCCGGTCGATTCGCGGCGACGCAGGTTCCGTCGAAACCCCTGTGCCGGATCGTCCTTCGGCCGAATCGCCTGGCCTCCGATCCACCGTTGCGATGCCCTGCTCCGTTGCCTGCGATAGTATTTTTGACAATGCGTAGAGTATTGCAGAAATACCGTCCGACGAATCATAGGAGAATAATCATGGGGGAAGTTTATTCCGGTAGCCGACGGCTTTGGTGGCTGGTTTTGATCCGCGGAATATTCGCGGTAATCCTGGGCCTCTACGCATTGTTTTCGCCCGGAGCCACCATTATCGCCTTGGTCATCGTGTTCGGCTTCTACGCCATCATCGATGGGATCTCCGCGGTGGTGATCGCGATCGGCTCGCGTGGCAAACAACGGCTCTGGGGATGGCTGATCGTCGAAGGCCTGATCTCGGTGCTCGCCGGCGTCTTCGCACTCGTCTTGCCGGGGCTCAGCGCTTTGGCGGTAGGATTCATCATCGGCTTCTGGGCGCTGTTCCTCGGAGTATCGCAGATCGTCGAGTCGATCATGCTGCGGCGCTCCCTCGGCGGCGTGTGGGTCTGGTTGTTGATCACCGGAATCATCGTCGTGGTCTGGGGGATTTTCGTCTTGTCCGCACCGGGAGCCGGTTTGCTGGCCGTATTGTGGATCTTCGGATTGTTCGCGGTGCTCTTCGGAATTTCAAAGATCGCGATGTCGTTCCGGATCCGTTCCGCGGCGAAACTGGCAGCCTAGCCCGGCCCGTCCTGTGGCCCGGTGCGCTTTCGCCGCCGGGTCACAGCACATCAAGCCCATCGCAGCGGATCTGCACCGGTGCCGCCGGCCGGGACGCCGAAAGGCTCGCTTTGACCGCCCGCAGCTCGGCCAATACCCGACTGGCAAGCGCATATGGCACGAAAACCAGGACCCGGTATTCGGCAGCAGCGGGAGCACCGGCACCGGTCTCCGACAGCGCCGGGCCAACCTGGCGCACTTCGGCCGGCAGGTCCAGCCGCGCCATGAAGTCGGTGACCGAGGCGAGCACTCCGGTGACCGCAATCAAACGCACCGCCGGCGGCAAACCCAGTTCCCGGCGCAGTGCGAGTTCCCGCTCCGCGAAACCCGCCGGGTCCCATCGGACCAAGGCGGCCGCGGCTTCGCTCTGCGCCGCGGTGAGCACCACGACCCCACCGAGCTCGATCGGTCGGACCAAGGCTGCCGCATTGAACCAGCGCCGTGCCGCTTCCTCCGCCGCGCGCAAGTTTTCCCGCCGCATCAGGGCGTCGCCATCGAGCAGCAGGGCTGCAGCGTAACCGTTCTCGGCGACCGGTTCGGCGCCGACTGTGGCCACCACCAACGCCGGCTTGTCCGGCACCGTGTCCTTGACCTGATCGCCGGCCGACGAGACCACCGTGACCTTGGGAAAGGCCCGGCCCAATTCTTCTGCGGTGCGACCGATGCCGGCCACGGTGCGACGCAATCTGGTGCCCCCGCAATGCCGGCAATGGAAGTCGTTTTCCGGGGTGCCGCACCAACCGCAACGCACCGCCGAAGCGGCCGACTTTGCCTGCGACAAAGGGCCTTGGCAGAGTGTGCAACGGGCCGATTCGCGGCAACGATCACAGGCCAGAGCCGGGGCGTAACCGCCGCGGGCCACCTGGACCAGCACCGGCCCCCGCTGCAGGCCTTCCTGCGCGCTCAACCAGGCCCGATGCGGCAATCGAGCCAAGGCCGCCAAAGGATCCCGTTCGCGTTCGAAACTGTCGCTGGTACTGATCACCCGCGGCACCGCAGCCCGGACCGCGGGGCGACGCGGATCGATGGTCTGCGCCCAGCCGCTGTCCACGAGGCGTTGCGCCTCGGTGCTCCGGCTGTGCCCGGCGAGCAGCAACGCGGCCTGCTGCTGCTCCGCGCGCAGCAACAGCACTTCCCGGGCATGCTGGTAGGGCGCTCGTCGCTCGATCAGCAGGTCGTCGCCGTCGTCCCAGCAGCACAATAGACCCAGATCGCGCACTGGGGCGAACGCCGCAGAACGAGTGCCCAAAGCGATCCGACGCTCACCGGAAAGCAACTGCAGAAAGCCCCGGTACCTCGGCGTGGGACCCTGCTCGGCGCTGAGCCGGACAAAACTGTCCGGCCCGAGCAGTTCGGCCACCGCCCGGCAGAGCCGGTCGAGATCGCGCTGATCCGGAACCACCGCGATCGCTCCCCTGCCGCTCAGCGAACACACCGCGATCGCCTGGGCGATCTGCTGCTCCCAGGAGCTCTTCCCGTAGCCCTTGAGCGAGGTGAGCACTGCCCGTGGCGAGCCGCCCGCGGCCAGGTGTTCCAAAAACGGCGCTGCGCGGTCATAGCCGGAGAACGGCACCGGGTCCGGTGTGAAAGGCGCCAAAGCCACCGGTTCGGCGTCCATGGCGAACCCCTGCTCGACCTTGGCCATCCGTGCCGGCACCGCCACCCGTAGTACATCGGAGACCGTACCGGCGTAACGCGCTGCGACATCCTGGGCGAGTCGCCAGACCTCGGGGGTCAACACCTGGACCGGACTCACGACTTTGCCCAGCGGCGTCAGCCGATGCGAAGTGCTCGGCCGGGCACTCCTGGAAACCAGGAAGCCGGCCAATTCGCGCCCCGCGAAACGGACCTTGACCCGGACGCCGGGCTGTGCGGCCTCGGCAAGTTCCATCGGCACCCGGTAGTCGAAAAGCCGGTCCAAATGCGGCAGCGGCGAATCCACCAGCACTTGGGCGATCGGCAGTTCCAGACCGTCGGATTCCCCGGGGAGCGGCAGCAATGCGTCGGTGTTCACTAGTCCTCCCGCCTGAGACCGTATGCGACTCTGATCGACGTCAACAGTCAATCACGCGGCAAGGACAATCACGCCCCGAAAAAGGACCGCAGGGCGGCGACCCGGTCGGTGCGTTCCCAGGTGAATTCCGGCTCGTTGCGGCCGAAATGCCCGTGTGCGGCGGTTTTCGCATAGATCGGGCGTTTCAGATCGAGATCATGGATGATCGCCTGCGGGCGCAGGTCGAAAACTTCGGAGATCGCCTGGCCGATCTTCTCCGGATCCACGGTCTCGGTGCCGAAGGTTTCGACATAGGTGCCGACCGGCCGGGCCTGCCCGATCGCGTAGGCCACCTGGATCTCCGCACGTTTGGCCAAGCCTGCGGCCACCACGTTCTTCGCTACCCAACGCATCGCGTAGGCCGCGGAGCGGTCCACTTTCGACGGGTCTTTTCCGGAAAAGGCACCACCGCCGTGCCGGGCCATCCCGCCGTAGGTGTCGACGATGATCTTCCGGCCGGTCAACCCGGCATCGCCGACCGGCCCGCCGACGATGAACAGGCCGGCCGGGTTCAGGATGCTCCGGGTCGCCGTGGTGTCCAGGCCGGATTCCGCGAGAACCGGCGCGATCACCAGATCGGCGAGGTCGAACCGCAATTGCTCCAGGGAAGCGTTTTCGGCATGCTGGCTGGAGATCACCACGGTTTCGACGCTCACCGGGCGGTCGCCGTCGTACCCGATGGTCACCTGAGTCTTGCCGTCCGGTCGCAAGTACGGCAGCACCCCGCTCTTGCGGACTTCGGCGAGCCGCTCGGAGAGCCGGTGCGCCAAGAAGATCGGCGTCGGCATGAGACTGGCCGTCTCATCGGAGGCGTAGCCGAACATCAGCCCCTGATCACCGGCCCCTTGACGGTCGTATTCGTCGACGTCGGTCCCCTCCCGGGCTTCCAGCGAATTGAACACACCGTCGAAAATCTCCGGCGACTGCTGCCCGATCGACACCGACACGCCGCACCGGGCGCCGTCGAATCCGTTCGCCGAGGAATCGTAGCCGATGTTCAGGATGGTCTCGCGGACGATCTGCGGAATTTCCACATAGGCTTCGGTGGTGACTTCTCCGGCGACGTGCACCAGGCCCGTAGTCGCCAGCGTTTCCACCGCCACTCTGGATTCCGGGTCCTTGGCCAACAACGCATCCAGGATCGCGTCGCTGATCTGATCGCAGATCTTGTCCGGGTGCCCTTCGGTGACCGATTCCGAAGTGAAAAGCCGGAGTCCGTTCGGGACTGCTGGGGATTCCTTGGTTGAGCTCACAGTTCACTCTACTTCCCGGGCCGGCCGTTGCCCCGTTGGGAAGCAACCGCCAGTCACAGATGTTCATGCGGGACCCGCGGACGCGCGCGGAATCCAGGAATTTCGGTAGTGGTCAGTTCTCGACGCCGAGCTTTTCGGCGATTCGTGCCATGACGGCGTTCGCGACTTCTTGTTTCGTCCCTAGCGCCGCGAGTGGTTCGGAGCCGTCACGGTCCAGGATGAGTACCTCGTTGGAATCCTGTCCGAAAGTCAGTTCCTGCCCGCCGGCGCCCGGGCCCACCTGGTTGACCACCAGGAGGTCGCAGCCTTTGCGCTCCAATTTCGCGCGGGCATAGTCGAGCACCCCACCGCGATCGTCGCCGGTTTCGGCCGCGAATCCGACGATCAGCTGGCGGCGCCCGGCGGCGTTCCGATCGGCCACCAACCCGGCCAGGATATCCGGATTCCGCACCAGGGTGATCACCGGGTCCGCACTGTCATCGCGTTTTTTGATCTTCGCGCCCTCGGTGTGGTCGGGACGGAAATCCGCCACCGCGGCTGCCATCACCAGGACGTCCGCAGTACTGCTGGCCGATTGTGCGGCCGCTTGCAACTCCAGGGCGCTTTCCACCTGGACCAGGTCGATTCCCTGCGGCAGGGCGACTTCGACGTGTGCGGCGATCAAGGTGACCTCGGCGCCGGCAGCGCGCGCAGCAAGCGCCACCGCTATGCCTTGTTTCCCGGAGGACCGGTTGCCGAGATACCGGACCGGGTCCAGGGCCTCACGGGTGCCTCCGGCGGTGACCACAACGCGTTTGCCGCGCAACCGCGGATCTGCTGCGGCGACGGCGTTCGAACCGCCATTGCCGCCTGGCGCAACCCCGTCGAGCAAGGCCATCGCAGCGGTGAAAATCGCCTCGGGCTCGGGCAGCCGGCCCGGTCCGGAGTCAGCGCCGGTCAACCGGCCGACTGCCGGTTCCAAAACATTCGCGCCGCGATCCCGGAGGGTCGCGACGTTGGCCCGGGTAGCCGGATTCGCCCACATCTCGGAATGCATCGCCGGAGCGAAAAGCACCGGACCGCGCGCCATCAGCAGGGTATTCGTCAGCAGATCATCGGCATGTCCGCCGGCCGCCCGGGCCAACAGGTCCGCAGTTGCCGGTGCGATCACCAGGAGATCGGCTTCGTGGCCCAGCCTGACGTGGTTGACCTTGTCCACCTGATCGAACACCGAATTGCTCACCGGGTTGCCGGACAGCGCTTCCCACGTGGCCTTGCCGACGAACGCCAACGAGGCTTCAGTCGGAATCACGGTGACCGAATGCCCCGATTCGGTGAACAAACGCAGCAAGGAAGCGGCCTTGTACGCCGCAATCCCACCGCCGACACCGAGGACTATGCGCATCGGGGGCTTATTCGGCGCCGTCTGCGGGGGCTTCGACCGGCTTGGCCACGAGCATGCCCTCGTTGATTTCGCGCAAGGCGATGGAGAGCGGCTTTTCGTTCAACTTGGTGTCGACCAAGGGGCCCACGTATTCGAACAAGCCCTCGTGGAGCTGTGCGTAGTAGGCGTTGATCTGGCGGGCGCGCTTGGCACCGAAGATGACCAGGCCGTATTTCGAATCCGCGGCCTCGAGCAGCGAATCGATCGGCGGGTTGATGATGCCTTCGGCAGGATTAGACACAAATACTCCAAAAATTACGTGTTCTCCGATACGGACGTACCGGAGACTCCCATGAGGGAAACGAGTTCCTCCGCTGCCCTGTGCACACTGTCATTGATGATGGTGTGATCGAACTCTGCTTCGGCAGCGAGTTCTATTTTAGCGGTTTCCAGCCGACGTTGCTGCTCTTCGGCGGTTTCCGTGCCGCGACCGATCAGCCGGCGCACCAATTCGTCCCAACTAGGCGGTGCCAGAAAGACGAATCTGGCCTCTGGAACCGCCGCCTTGACCTGGCGTGCGCCCTGCAAATCTATTTCCAGGAGTACCGATTTCCCGGCCGAAACCGCCGCGTCGACGGTCGAGCGCAGCGTACCGTAGCGATTCCGTCCGTGCACCACCGCCCACTCGAGGAAGGCGCCGTCGGCAATCAGCCGGTCGAACTCCTCAGGGCTTTTGAAGAAATAGTGCACGCCTTCGATTTCACCGGGTCGAGGAGGTCTGGTGGTCGCCGACACGGAAAGCCAAACCTGGGGGAAATTGTCCCGGATGAAAGTGGAAACGGTTCCTTTGCCGACGGCGGTCGGCCCGGCCAGGACGGTGAGCCCGGCTGCATAAGGTGAATCAGACACGGATACTAAACTACCGTGCGGCGCGCGGATTGTTGGCGCTGAGCAATTCGATCAGGGCTTTGCGCTGGTGCACCCCGAGCCCTCGGATCCGCCGGGTCGGTGCGATCCCGATCTTGGCCATGATCGCACTGGCCCGGACCTGGCCTACGCCGGGCAGCGCGGCCAGGAGTTCCGAAACTTTCAAACGGCCCAATGCCTCTTCCTTGTCGGCCGCGCTGATCACTTGCGCGACGCTGGTTTTCCCGCTTTTGACCCCTTGCTTCACTTCCGCCCGGATGGCACGCGCTTTGGTGGCTTTCTCCAGGGCGACTGCGCGTTCCTGCGCTGTCAATGGTCGCAAACTCACGGGTACCCTCGCTTGGCTTCGCCGTCAGGCGTCATTAGGTGACTAAAGACTTTCACTGAACTTAGCCGCTCGGCACCGGCAAAATCAATCCATTGCCGCTCCGGGCCGCCGGCGGTCCCGGCACCGGTCACGGAACGTAGTCGGTCGCGAGAAATTCGGTGAAGCCGCGGACCGGGCCCGCAACGGTCGCCGATTCAAGCAGTCTGGAACGCCCCCAGAGCCCGTGGAAAAGCGGAACCGGCTCGGAGCTGAGCTCGGCCACCGGTTCGCCGTCGCCGATCAACCAACGTCGGCCGGCCGACTCGAAAGCCAGAGCGGGACTCGGCGCCGGAACCGAACCGGCCCGGATCCGCTGCGGAACCAGCATGCCCAGCACTTCGTCCGCACCGTCCAGCGCCATCTGGGCGGAGAGCTCCGGCGCGGGAAGCCGCAAGGCCTGGGCCAGGTCTTCGGCGTGGATCAGGTGTTCCAGATTCTGCCGCCGGAGCCAGAACCGCACGGTGCGCGGCGGCGGACCAAAGGTCCAGCTCGGCGTGGCCGGGTCGGCAGCGCAGAGTTTTCGGAACATCTCCCGGGCGGAAGCCGCGAAGAAGTCGAACGGATCCGCGTCCGGGGGACGCGAACCGTCGCTGCGCGGTCCGGGGCGCTGACCGGTCCCGGCGAGTTCCAGAATCTCGGAGATCCACCGGTGCACGGTACCCAGATGCCCGTACAGATCGGCAACCGTCCATCCGGGGCAGGCCGGCACCGCGGTCCCCGGCGCTGCGCGGGCCCGGGACAGCTTGCCTTCCAGGAAACCGAGGGCGCCGTCCAAGGAATCCAGATGCATTTGTTCGCTGACCGTCTGCATGCGCACAGCCTACCGCTGCTTTCCCGGCCAAAACCGTCGACGCCTGCCGGTTGATCGTCTATCATCGTGCTATGACCATTTGATTGCGGCCTCCCTTGCTGCGCGCCTTCGCGCTGCCGCTTGCGGAAGCAGACGCCGGCCCCAGGATTCCGCCACAGCGCGATGCTCCTGCGGCCTTCCCGACATCAATCCGGGTAGTCCATCGCAATCCGTTCCGGAAGTCTCCGAGCCGGGAATACCGGTGGCCCCTGATCGCTTGTGCCAATGATTCTTAAGGGAGATCCATGACTGAAACCACGCAAAACCATCCGCCTAGTCCACGTTCTACCAGCCCGGACACAGCACCGTTGAACGGTGCCGATCTGAAACGCCGGAACAACCAGGTCATCTATTTGCTGCTCGCGGCCACCTTCGTGGTGTTCTTGAACGAGACCATCATGAACGTCGCCCTGGTGCCGCTGATGAACGATTTGAGCATCGACGAATCGACCGTGCAATGGCTCTCCACCTCGTTCATGCTGACTATGGCGGTGATCATCCCGACCACGGGCTTCCTGCTGCAACGGCTGACCACCCGCCAGGTCTTCATCCTGGCCATGACCCTGTTCAGCATCGGCACCGCCTTGGCCGTGGTCTCCCCCGGTTTCAGCGTGCTGCTGATCGCCCGGATCATCCAGGCCAGTGGAACCGCGATCATGATGCCGTTGTTGATGACCACGATCATGCAGCTGGTCCCGGCAGAATCCCGCGGCCGCACCATGGGCAATATCAGCATCGTGATTTCGGTGGCCCCGGCGATCGGCCCGACCATCGCCGGGGTGATCCTCAGCCTCGGCTCCTGGCGTTGGATGTTCGGCGTGGTCTTGCCGATCGCTTTGATCATGCTCGCTGTGGGCATCCGCTGGGTGCGCAACGTCAATGAGCCCGGGCATGCTCCGTTGGACCTGACGTCAGTGGTGCTGTCCGCTTTTGGTTTCAGCGGCCTGGTCTTCGGTTTGAGCCAGATGGCGCACAGCAGCACCGGCGGTTCGGCCTGGGTACTGGTGATCTCGCTGGCCGTCGGCATCGCGGCTTTGGCCGGATTCGTCTTCCGGCAGCTCCGGCTGCAGCGCAAGGACGAGGCCCTGCTGGATCTGCGGACTTTCCGGAACGGTTCGTTCACCGCGACCGTGGTGATGATGATGATCGCCATGATGGCGCTCTTCGGCACCATCATCCTGTTGCCGATCTACCTGCAGAAGGTGCTGCACGTGGAAAACCTGTGGGTCGGCCTGCTGCTCTTGCCGGGCGGATTGCTGATGGGGCTTTCCGCCCCGATCGTCGGCCGGCTCTACGACAAGTACGGTCCCCGGCCGCTGATCGTTCCGGGCACCATAGTGGTGACCGCGTCGCTGTGGCTGCTCGCCACGGTCAGCGCCACCACCTCGCCCTACTATGTGCTCGCCATGCACATGTTGCTGAGCCTTGGTCTGGGCTTGACCTTCACCCCGCTGTTCACCGCGGGGCTGTCTTCACTGGAACCGAAGTTGTATTCCCACGGTTCCGCGACGGTCGGCACGGTCCAGCAGGTGGCCGGCGCTGCGGGCACCGCGCTGTTCATTGCGGTGATGAGTTCGACGACGGCGGGCCTGACCAGCAGCGGAGCCAACCTGGAGGTAGCCACTGCAGGCGGCATCCGGGCCGCATTCATGATCGGCGCGATCCTGTTCACGGTGAACATCGTGATCGGTTTCTTCATCAGCAAACCGGAGAACGCCGAAGCAACGCACTGAGCCAGGCAAGGCCACCGTTGCGTGTCGCGATCGGCACCCCTCGAATCGGGGCGCCGATCGCGACACGCAATTTTTTATGCCCCGCGGAGATCCGCCGTAGCGGCCAGGATCGCTTTGCGGAGCTCCGTCAGATCCGGACCGGCCATCCCGATGCCACGGCTCGACGTTGCCAGCACCTGGTCGAATGCGGTGCCGAAAAGGGCCCGCAGATCTGCGCCGGTAGCGCCTTGCGCACCTAGCCCGGGAGCCAGAATCGGGCCGCGGACCGCGGTCAGGTCAAGGCCCAAATCGCGGACCGCGGTGCCGACCGTAGCGCCGATCACCAGTCCGGTTGAACCCAAAGCAGTTCCGCTCCGTGCCATTTCGGCACGGTTCTCCGCGCTGGCAGCAGCGACGATCCGGGCCGCCACCGAATCTCCGGCCGTCGAACCGCCGGCATGCTGCACGGCTGCGCCTTCCGGATTCGAGGTCAGCCCCAGCACGAACACGCCGCGGCCCTGTGCGGCGGCCAGATCGAGTGCCGGCCGCAGGGACTCGAAGCCCAGGTACGGGCTCAACGTCACCGCATCCGCGGCCAAGGTCGATTCGTCGTCCAGCCAGGCCAGCGCATAAGCGGCCATGGTCGAACCGATGTCGCCGCGTTTGGCATCCGCGATGCTGAGCACGCCGGCATCCCGAGCCGCACCGAGCAGTTCCTCCAAGACCAGGAACCCGGCCGAACCGAACCGTTCGAACAGCGCGACCTGCGGTTTCACCGCCGGTACCAGACCGGTCGAAGCCTCCAGGATCCGCAAGCTGAAATCCCGCGCCCCGCGAGCGGTGTCCGGCAGGTCCCAGGCCTGCAACAGGGCCGGATGCGGGTCGATGCCGACGCACAACCGGCCGCGTTCCGCAATCAGCGCTGCCAGCCGGGCGCCAAACCCCTCCGCAGCCGACGGTTGCTCAGGCATTGCCCGGCTCCGGTGCCGCAGCGGCTACTGCTTCGAGCAGCGTTTTCGCGTGTTCCTGCAGACTGGAAACATTCCATTCGAAACTGCGCATCGCTTCGATCGCCAGCACCGCGACGTTGAACTCGGCCACCGTGGTGATGCAGGGAATCCCGATCGACGTCGCGGCCGCCCGGATTTCATATCCGTCGCCACGCGCTTCGCCGCCGGTCGGCGTGTTGAAGACCATGTCGATCTCGCCGGCGATGATCAGGTCGGTGATCGTGCCCTCGCCGTCCGCGCCGGCACCCTCGGCGACCTTGCGCACGGTCGTGGACTGGATGCCATTGCGCCGCAGCACATCGGCGGTGCCGCCCGTGGAGACGATTTCGAAACCCAAATCGGCCAACAGCTTGACCGCCATGATCACCGCCCGTTTGTCCCGGTTGGCCACCGAAACGAAGACCTTGCCTTCGGTCGGCAAAGCGTTGTTCGCAGCGGCCTGGCTTTTCGCGAAAGCCGTGTCGAAATGCATGTCGATGCCCATCACCTCACCGGTGGAGCGCATTTCCGGGCCGAGCAGCGAATCCACCACCGCGCCTTCGGGGGTCCGGAAGCGGCTGAACGGCAGCACCGCTTCCTTCACCGCCACCGGAGCGCCCAGCGGCAATGAACCGCCGTCGAAGGAGCCCGGCTGGCCCGGCACCGGCGGGATCATTTTGTAGGCGGTGCGCAATTGGTTGATCGTCACCCCGGTGCCGATCAACGCTGCGGCCTTGGCCAGCTGCACCCCGGTCGCCTTCGAGACGAACGGGACCGTCCGGGAGGCCCGCGGGTTGGCTTCGAGCACGTACAGGATGTCCGAGGCGAGGGCGAATTGGATGTTGATCAGACCGCGCACCCCCACGCCCTCCGCGATCGCCCGGGTCGCTTCGCGCACCCGGTCCACCACGGCTTTGCCCAGGGTGATCGGCGGCAACACGCAGGCCGAATCCCCGGAATGGATGCCGGCTTCTTCGATGTGCTCCATGACTCCGCCGAGGTACATGTCTTTGCCGTCGAAAAGCGCATCGACGTCGATCTCGATCGCGTCTTCCAGGAACCGGTCGATCAGCACCGGGTGATCCGGCGTGATTTCCGTGGCGTTGCTGATGTAGCGGGAAAGATTCGCCTCGTCGTAGACGATCTCCATGCCCCGGCCGCCCAGCACATAGGACGGCCGGACCAGCACCGGGTACCCGATCTCGTCGGCGACCCGCTTGGCGTCTTCGAACGATACCGCAGTGCCGTTCTTCGGCGCCACCAATCCGGCCTGTTCCAGAACCCGGGCGAACTGGCCACGGTGCTCGGCCAGATCAATCGCTTCCGGCGAAGTGCCCAGGATCGGCACCCCGGCGTCGGCCAGGTCTTGCGCGAGCTTCAACGGAGTCTGCCCACCCAGCTGCACGAAGACGCCCAGGACTCCCCCGGTGCGCTCCTCGGCGGCGATCACCTCGAGCACGTCTTCGAGCGTGAGCGGTTCGAAGTAGAGCCGGGTGGAGACGTCGTAGTCGGTGGAAACCGTCTCCGGATTGCAGTTGACCATGACCGTTTCATAGCCGGCTGTGCGCAAGGCCATCGAGGCGTGCACGCAGGAATAGTCGAACTCGATGCCCTGCCCGATCCGGTTCGGTCCGGAGCCCAGGATGATCACCGAGGGCTTCTCGTGCAGTGCGATCTCGTCTTCCAAGTCATAGGACGAGTAGTGGTATGGCGTGTAGGCGGCGAATTCCGCAGCACAGGTGTCCACCGTCTTGTAGACCGGGCGGACGCCGAGTGCCTGCCGCACGCCGCGCACCACCGATTCCGCGTGATGCGTCAGCTCCGCGATCTGCGCATCGGAGAAGCCGTGCCGTTTCGCCCGGCGCAACAGCGCCTCGTCCAGCTGCGCGGCGCCGCGCAGCTCGGCCGCGATTTCGTTGAGCAGCTGCAATTGGTCCAAGAACCAGGGATCGATTCCGGTCGCGGCATACAGCTCCTCGACGGTGGCACCGCCGGAGAGCGCCCGCTGCACCTGGCCCAGCCGCTCCGTGCTCGGCCGTTTGGCAGCCTCCACCAGGGCCGGCACGTCGAGCGCATTGAGGCTGCCGAAATCGAGTTGGCTGCCCTTCTGTTCCAAGGAACGCAACGCCTTCTGCAGGGCCTCGGTGAAATTGCGGCCGATCGCCATGGCTTCGCCGACGCTCTTCATCGTGGTGGTCAGGGTAGCGTCCGCCGCCGGGAACTTCTCGAAGGCGAAACGCGGGACCTTGACCACCACGTAGTCCAGGGTCGGTTCGAAGCTGGCCGGGGTTTTCTGGGTGATGTCGTTCGGGATCTCGTCCAGCGTGTAACCGAGCGAAAGCTTGGTCGCGATCTTCGCGATCGCGAAGCCGGTCGCTTTGGAGGCCAGGGCCGAGGAACGGGAGACCCGGGGGTTCATCTCGATCACCACGACCCGTCCGGTATCCGGTTCGATCGCGAACTGGATGTTGCAGCCGCCGGTGTCCACGCCCACTTCCCGGATCACCGCGATCGAGATGTCCCGCAAGTTCTGGTACTCCCGGTCGGTCAAGGTCATCGCCGGAGCCACCGTGATCGAGTCGCCGGTGTGCACGCCGACCGGATCGAAGTTTTCGATCGAGCAGACCACCACGACGTTGTCGTTCTTGTCCCGCATCATCTCGAGTTCGTATTCTTTCCAGCCCAGGATGCTCTCTTCGAGCAGCACTTCATTGGTCGGGCTGTATTGCAATCCGGCACCGGCGATCCGGTGCAGGTCCTGCTCGTTGTAGGCCAGTCCGGAGCCCAGGCCGCCCATCGTGAAGGACGGTCGGACCACCAAGGGGTAGCCCAGATCGGCCGCAGCGGCCAAAGCCTCCGACATGCTGTGCACGATGTGCGAACGGGCGGATTCCGCCCCGCAGCGCTCCACCACGCCTTTGAATTTCTCCCGGTCTTCACCGAGCTCGATGGCCGCGATGTTGGCCCCGATGAGCTCGACGTCGTACTTCTCCAATACCCCGTTCTTGTCCAGCGCGATCGCGGTGTTCAAGGCAGTCTGCCCGCCCAGCGTGGGCAGGATCGCATCCGGGCGTTCCTTGGCGATGATCTTGGCCACGACCTCCGGAGTGATCGGCTCGACGTAGGTCGCATCGGCGAACTCCGGGTCGGTCATGATGGTGGCCGGGTTCGAGTTCACCAGGATGACCCGCAGGCCCTCTTCCTTCAGAACGCGCAGCGCTTGGGTTCCCGAATAGTCGAACTCCGCGGCCTGTCCGATCACGATCGGGCCGGAGCCGATGACCAGGACTGATTTCAAATCGTCTCTCTTGGGCATTACTTCGCGTCCTTGTCCTGCGTAGAGCCGGCAGCCTGCATCTCGCCGTGCGTGGAATCCTGATCGGCGCCTTCGGCACCGGGTTTCGGGGTGCTCGACATCAGTTCGATGAACCGGTCGAAGAGGTAGGCCGAATCATGCGGCCCCGCCGCGGCCTCGGGGTGGTATTGCACCGAGAACGCCGGCACGTCGAGGCAGCGCAAACCTTCCACGACATTGTCGTTGAGGCTGATGTGGCTGACTTCGACCCGGCCGAAGCGCGCCTCCGGGGCATCGCTGATCCGTTCCTTCGGTGCATCCACCGCGAACCCGTGGTTCTGCGAGGTGATTTCGACTTTGCCGGTGGCCCGGTCCAGCACCGGTTGATTGATTCCACGGTGCCCGTAGCGCAGCTTGTAGGTGCCGAAGCCCAGCGCCCGGCCGAGGATCTGATTGCCGAAGCAGATGCCGAAGAACGGCAGTTTGGCATCCAGGACTTCGCGCAAAACCCGGACCTGGTCGTCCGCGGTCGCCGGATCCCCGGGACCGTTCGACATGAAAACGCCGTCCGGCGCAACCGCCCGGATGTCCGCCAGAGTGGCGCTCGCCGGCAGCACGTGGACGCGTACGCCGCGCTCCGCGAAACGCTGCGGGGTCATCGCCTTGATGCCCAGGTCCAAGGCTGCCACCGTGTGTTTGACCGGCCCGGTCCAGCCGTGCTCGGCCGGCTCCACGACATAGGCTTCGTGCACGCTGACCTCTTCGGCCAACTTCGCCCCTTCCATCGGTGCACTGGCCCGGACCTGGGCGAGCAGCTCGTCGACCGGTCTTTCGGCCGCGGCACCGGAGAAGATCGCAGCGCGCATCGCACCGCGTTCCCGCAGATGCCGGGTCACTGCCCGGGTGTCGACGCCTTGGATCCCGATGATGCCTTGGGCGATCAGTTCCTCGTCGAGGCTGCGTTGCGCGCGCCAGTTCGACGGCCGGCGGGCCGCATCCCGCACGATGTAACCGGAAACCCAGATCTTGCGGGACTCTGCGTCCTCGTCGTTGACTCCGGTGTTCCCGATGTGCGGGGCGGTCTGAACCACCAGTTGCCGGGCGTAGGACGGGTCAGTGATCGTCTCCTGGTACCCGGTCATTCCGGTGGCGAACACCGCCTCGCCGAGGGCTGTTCCGATGGCGCCGTAGGGCTGGCCGTGGAACAGGGTGCCGTCTTCGAGGACCAGGACGGCCTTCGGCTGGTTCACTGGATCAAGGTCTACTGGGCTATTCGTCATCTCAGCCGTTCTTTTCGGTATTGGTCCGGGTCAATTCTTCGAGGGCAGCCAACAGGCGGCTGCGGTCCTCGGCTTTCCTAGTCCGGAAGCCGGTATCGAGCAGTTCTTCGCCCAGCCGCCAGGTGAGCACCACCAAGCCGTCTTTCTCCACGAACTTCCCGGCCATCCCGCCTTCGGTCCGGATCTCTTCGATGGACTCCCGGTCCAGGAACAGCGGGACGCCGCCGGAGCGCTGGAGCAGAACGCCTTCCGGATGCAGTTCCAGCTCGGCGCCGGAGCGTACGCCCAGACCGTGCACGGCAATCCGGTCCAGCCAATCGCCGGCTTTGGTCGTCGACACGTATTGCCCGGGGATCGTCAAACCGGCATCGGCCAGTTCCGGAACCGCCGGGAGCTCCGGGAAAGCCGCTTGGGCACGTTTGCGGCTGCGCCACCCGGCAGCCATCAACGCGAAGATCGCCAGCACCAAAGCGATCGCGAACAGCGTGGGCCACAGATACTCCATCAGGCACCGGCCCCGGCCGGCGAATTCAGCTTTCCGTCGAGCACCGTGGGGTGCCCGGCGAAGAAGGTCGCGACTACGGCACCGGGCAGTTCCAGCCCGGCGAACGGCGAATTCCGGCCTTTGGTCGCCATCCGGCCCGGATCCACGATCCAGCGCGCCGCCGGATCCAGCAGCACCAGGTTCGCCGGTTCGCCGGCTTGCAATGATCCGCCTTGCCACGGCAGCTGGCCGATCACGGCCGGAGTCTGCGAAGTGATCCGGGCCACGCCCGACCAGTCCAGCAAGCCGGTTTCCACCATGGCGTGCTGCACCACGGACAGGGCGGTCTCCAGACCGGTCATGCCCATCGCCGCTTGCGCCCACTCGCATTCCTTGGCTTCACTGGGATGCGGCGCGTGGTCGGTGCCGAGCACGTCGATCGTGCCGTCGGCCAAGGCCTCCCGCAATGCTTGCACGTCCTCTCCGGTGCGCAACGGCGGATTGACCTTATACACCGGATCATAGCTGCGCACCAATTCATCGGTGAGCAGCAAGTGGTGCGGAGTGACCTCGGCGGTGACCTTGATCCCCTTGGCCTTCGCCCAACGGATGATATCCACACTGCCCGCAGTCGAGACATGGCAGACATGCAGGCGGGAATCCACGTGCTGGGCCAAAAGCACATCCCGGGCGATGATGCTTTCCTCGGCCACCGCGGGCCAGCCCTGCAAACCGAGCACCGAGGACACCGCGCCCTCGTTCATCTGCGCCCCCTCGGTGAGCCGCGGCTCCTGGGCATGCTGCGCGATCACGCCGTCGAAGGCCTTCACGTACTCCAGCGCCCGGCGCATCAGCACCGGATCCCACACGCACATTCCGTCATCGGAGAAGATCCGGACCCGGGCCCGGGAATCGGCCATCGCGCCGAGTTCCGCAAGACGTTGGCCCGCCAGACCGACGGTCACCGCGCCTACCGGACGCACCTCGGTCCAACCCGCTTCCAGCCCCAGCGAATAAACCTGTTCGACGACTCCGGCGGTGTCGGCCACCGGGGCGCTGTTGGCCATCGCGTGGACCGCGGTGAATCCGCCCCTGGCCGCCGCCTGGGACCCGGTGAGCACGGTTTCGGCGTCTTCCCGGCCGGGCTCCCGCAAATGGGTGTGCAGATCGACCAGGCCGGGCAGCGCCACCAGGCCGTCCGCATCGATCACGACCGCGCCGGCCGGGTCGACCGTGTCGCCGGCCTGCAGGATCACGCCGTCGCCGACCAGCAGGTCGCCCCGTTGCCCGCCGAGCGCCTTCGCGCCCCTGATCAGATAACGCTGTCCGCTCATGAATCGGCCTCCCGCCGGTTGCTGTTGTCCTGGGTCCGGCCGGAATCGGCCGGAGGATGGTCGCCGAGCCCGCCGCTGAGCAGCAGGTACAGCGCCGCCATCCGGACCGAAACGCCGTTTCGCACTTGTTCGAGCACGGTCGACCGGGGCGAATCGGCGGCAGCCGAGGAGATCTCCAGGCCACGGTTCATCGGACCAGGATGCATGATGATGGTGTCCTTGAGGCCCAGCGCGTCGAGCCGTGCCAGCCGGGCATCGTCGAACCCCCAGCGCCTGGAGTACTCGCGTTCCGAGGGGAAGAAAGCAGCGTGCATCCGTTCGCCCTGCACGCGCAGCATCATGACCGCGTCGACGCCGGCTTCCAGGGTTTCGTCCAGGTGGTAACTGACCCGGCAAGGCCAGGTTTCCACACCCAGCGGCAGCAGCGTCGGCGGAGCCACCAGCGTCACCTCGGCGCCCAGGGTGTGCAGCAGCCAGACGTTGGACCGCGCCACCCGGGAATGCAGCACGTCGCCGGCGATCGCGATCCGCAACCCGGCGATATCGCTGCCGGTCGAACCGATCCCGCGCAGTGCCGACCAGTGGCGGCGCATCGTGAACGCGTCCAGCAATGCTTGGGTGGGATGTTCGTGGGTGCCGTCGCCGGCGTTGATCACCGCAGCGTCGATCCAGCCGGAGTCGGCCAATCGCTGCGGGGCGCCCGAGGAACCGTGCCGGATCACCACGGCATCCGCACTCATCGCTTCCAGGGTCTGGGCCGTGTCTTTGAGTGATTCGCCTTTGGAAACCGAGGAGCCTTTCGCGGCGAAATTGATCACGTCTGCGCTGAGCCGCTTCGCCGCCGCCTCGAAGGAAATCCGGGTCCGGGTGGAGTCTTCGAAAAAGAGGTTGACCACGGTACGGCCGCGCAATGCCGGGAGTTTTTTGACCTCGCGTTCGGTCACCGCCGCCATTTCCTCCGCGGTGTCCAGGATCTGGATTGCCGCGCCGCGGCTCAGGTCATGGGTGGAGAGCAGGTGCCTCATCGCGGTAGCTCCGCAGCGTCCGCGAGCGGCCCGGCGCCTTGGATCGAAACCTGCTCTTCGCCGCCGTCGGTCTCGGTGAGCCGGACCCAGACCCGCTCGCTCGACGAGGTCGGCAGGTTCTTGCCGACGTGGTCGGCGCGAATCGGGAGTTCCCGGTGTCCGCGGTCCACCAGGACCGCGAGCCGGACGATCCGCGGGCGGCCCAGGTCCACCAGGGCATCGAGTGCTGCCCGGATCGTCCGCCCGGAATACAGCACGTCGTCGACCAGGACCACCACTTTGTCGTCGATGCCCGACGCCGGCAGGGCGGTGCGCTGCGGGGCTCTGGTCGGCTGCCGGGCCAGATCGTCGCGGAACATCGTGACATCGAGCTGGCCGACGATGCGGTCCGGATCGACGGACGGTTCGGCGAGGGCGATTTTGCGGGCCAGACGTTGCGCCAGCGGATAGCCGCGCCGTGGGATGCCCAACAGGACCAATCCCTCGGAACCTTTGTTGGATTCCAAAATCTCATGCGCGATGCGCGTCAGTGCACGGTCGATGTCAGCGTTGCCCAGGACCGTCCTGCCGTGTGCCACGGTGGACTTTTCCTGCGGAGAGTTGCTCATGTGCCGATGCCCCCTTCCCCGCCTCACGGGACGGAATTAAAGTGGATCAATGCGACTTCAAAATACCACACGAAGTTCATCTGCCGATTAGCCCAACCGGACCGCAGCGCCGCATTCCGGGTACCCGCATCGTAAAGTATGGCTATGACTTCCCCGCAGTGGCCGGATCCGAATGCGCCGAGGCAACCGCAGCAGCCGGAGCCGGCCGGCTTCCCACAGCCCGGCTCGCAACCCCCCGCCCCGAATCCGGCCAGCCCGGCCTGGCCGGGCCAGCTCGACCAGGCCGGCTACTTTCCGGCACCGAACTTTCCGGCACCGAACAGCCATTTCGGCCAGGTCCCGCTGCAGCCGGTGTGGACCGCGCAGCAGGCCAAGCGGACCACGACCTCGTTGAACTTGATCCTGTTGATCGGCATCACCTGCGCAGTAGCCGGTTTGCTCGGCGTCTTCTTGATTCTGCCGAATCTGTACCACAGCGGCGGTTTGGCCGGGATGACGATCGGCTTCATCCTGTCGCTGTTCCCGCTCACCGCGGTGCTGTTGACCGCCTATTTCATCGATCGCTGGGAACCGGAACCCAAATGGATGCTCGGTTTCGCCCTGCTCTGGGGTGCCCTGGGCTCGATCGGCACCACGTTGCTGATCCAACCGGTGTGGGTGGCCGTCTTCCGGCCCAAAGGATTGAGCCCGGCGATGGCCGACCAATGGCTAGCCACCTTCGAAGCGCCGCCGGTCGAGGAGTTCTCCAAGGGCCTGGGGATTCTGCTGATCGCCTTGTTCGCCAAGAAGTATTTCGACGGACCGCTCGACGGCGTGGTCTATGCCACGGTCATCGCGGCGGGATTCGCGTTCACCGAGAACATCCAATACTTCGGCCGGGCGGTCGCCGAAGCCACGGACGACGGCGCTTTGAGTCTGGGCATCAGCTTCCTGGCGCGCGGCGTGTTCAGCCCTTTCGGGCATGCTTTGTACACGGCATGCACCGGGTTGATCATCGGTTTCGCTGCCCGCAAGGGCAAAACCGGGCAGATCATCGGCGCCTTCTTCCTGGGCCTGATCCCGGCGATGTACCTGCACATGGTCTGGAACAGCGCGCCTCTGCTCGCCGAGGTCAACGACATTCCGGGCTATTTGGGCGCGATCTTCCTGCAGTCTGCGGTCTACCAATTCCCGTTGATCGTGCTGTGGGTGGTCGGCCTGGTGTTCCTGATGCGCAGCGAGGCCAAGCTGACCCATCGGCGGCTCACCGAATACCGCGAGCAGGGCTGGTTCACCCCGGAGGAAGTCAACATGGTCGCCACTCAGTCCGGTCGCCGGACCGCGACTGCCTGGGCCAAACGGGTCGGCCGGGAAGCCGTCATGAAGCGGTTCATCCGCCGGGCCACTACCTTGGCCTACACCCGGCAACGCATCCTGACCGGGAAGAATCTCGAGCAGAACCAGCTGGACGAACGCCAACTGCTGGACGAGCTGACCGCGCTGCGGCCCAGCGTGCTCGGCTGACCTGCGCCATGCCCTGCGGGCAGCACTGCGAGAACACTTTGGCTGGGCGAGAAGACCAGTCTTCTCGCCCAGCCAAAGTGTTCTCGCTTACGGCAAATACCCAGCTGCCGGATCTGCCTAGGCCAGCAGCGTCGGCTTGAGCGCCTGCAAGCGGCCAAGCAGCCCGTTCACGAACTGCGGCGACTCGTCGGTGGACAGCGTGCGTGCGAGTTCCACCGCTTCGCTGACCGCTACGGCATCCGGCACGTCATCGTTGTAGAGCAATTCCCAGGCACCGATCCGAAGCACGATCAAATCCACGGCCGGCATCCGCTCGAGGGTCCAGCCCTGGGCGTACGTCTGCAGGAACTCGTCGATTTCTTCCTGTTTCTGCGCCAATCCGTCGAGGATTTCCACCGTGTACGGATTGATCACCTGGTCGGTGCTGTCCCGACGGCGCTGCAGAGCGTCCGCGGAATTGCCCGGGCGCTGTTCGGTTTCGAAGAGAATGTCCAAGGCCCGGCGGCGCGCTTTGCTCCGGGCGCTGGTTCCAGATTTTTCCGCCACGATCAGTCGTTGACCCGACCAAGGTAGCTGCCGTCGCGGGTGTCCACCTTGACCTTGGTGCCCTGCTCGACGAACAACGGAACCTGGATCTCATAGCCGGTTTCAAGCGTGGCAGGCTTGGTGCCCGCCGACGAGCGGTCGCCTTGCAGGCCCGGTTCGGTGTAGGTGATCACCAGGATCACGGACGCCGGCAGTTCCAGGTACAACGGAGTGCCTTCGTGCAGCGCGATGTTCACATTCTGGTTCTCGAGCATGAAGTTCACTGCATCGCCCACAGTGGCACCGGGCACCGTGATCTGGTCGTAGTCCTGGGTGTCCATGAAGACGAAATCTTCGCCATCCTGGTACAGGTACTGGTAATCGCGACGGTCCACCGTGGCGGTTTCGATCTTCAGACCTGCGTTGAACGTCTTGTCGACGACCTTGCCGGAGAGCACATTGCGGATTTTGGTACGCACGAAAGCGCCGCCCTTGCCCGGCTTCACGTGCTGGAATTCGATCACGTTCCAGAGCTGACCGTCGAGGTTCAGCACCGTTCCGTTCTTGATGTCATTGGTTGTTGCCATGGTGTCTCTCCCGCCTCGGCGATGCGCCGCTGACGCCGGAGCGCAGCATGATTGCATCGTGCATGTTCAGAATGTCAAAAATCCAGCATTGATTCTACCGCGTTTCTGCGGCCGGATCTGCCGGGCCCGACCACCGGCCGCAGTATTACGCGACCGAAGCCGTGCTTTCCGACAGTTCCCGTGCTCTCTGCAAGGCTACTGTCGAAGAGTAGATCAGCGCGGCCGACGCCCCGGCGGCAACCCGCAAGTCCAGGGCCGAGGCGAAATTCCCGGCCGCGGACTGGTATTTCCCGGCCCGGAAATATGCCCGGCCCAAATGCTGCCGGACGCTGGCCTCCGACGCTTGCCCGCGCTGTTCTTTGGCCAGATACTGCAGCAAGCGAATCGCCCGATCGGTATCGTTGACCGAGGCCGCGACATCGGCTTCCAGGACCTGCAGGCGCAGCGAACCCGGATCCGCCATGCGCAGTTCGGCGACCAGTTCCGCGGCCTCGTTGCTCCGACCCCGGGCCAGCAGCACGAATACCCGGTCACCGGGGTCCGGCGCCGCATTCAGGGCCGCTTCGCACAGCTGATCGTCGATCACTTCGCTGCGCAGGCTGTCCGGATTGAACGATATTCCGGGGAAATAGGAACTCGGCCAATCCGGGAATCTGGCATCCGGCCGGCTCAGTCCATCGCGTGCTGCGTTCATGAATTCCACTCCCACTGCCTATTCGGCGATTTCCTGATAGGCCGCAAAAAGCAACGAGGTATCCGGCACCTCCAGAATGCCGGGTTTGGCCAATCCGTCCAGCACCACGAAACGCAGCAGATCGCCGCGGGACTTCTTGTCCCGCCGCATCCCGTCCAGGAGCCCCTGCCACCGGTCGCGCCGGTAGCTGGTCGGCAGCCCCAGCCCCGCCAAGACGCTCCGGTGCCGGTCGGCGACCTCGTCGGAGAGCCGGCCCACGCTGCGCGACAGCTCCGCCGCGAACATCATGCCGACCGAAACCGCTGCACCATGCCGCCACGAATAGCGCTCCACCAGCTCGATCGCATGGCCCAGGGTATGCCCGTAGTTGAGATACTCCCGCTGGCCGGATTCTTTCAGATCGGCCGAGACCACGGTGGCTTTGACCGCGATCGCCCGCTCGATGAGCTCGCGAAGTTCGGCCGAAGCGGGGTCTCGGACTGCCTCCGGGCGGGACTCGATCAGATCCAGGATCGCCGGATCCGCAATGAATCCGCATTTGACCACTTCGGCGAGGCCGGAGACCAGTTCGTTCACCGGCAGCGTGCCCAAAGCATCCAAATCGGCCAGCACCGCCGCGGGCGGGTGGAAGGCACCCACCAAGTTCTTGCCTTCGGCGGTATTGATCCCGGTCTTGCCGCCGACCGCGGCATCGACCATCGCGAGCAGGCTCGTAGGCAGGTGCACGACTCGGACGCCGCGCAACCAGGTGGCCGCCACGAAGCCCGCCAAATCCGTGACTGCGCCGCCGCCGACCGAAACGATCGCGTCCGAGCGGGTGAAGTCGTTTTGGCCCAGCACCTGCCAGCAGAATCCGGCGACCTGCAGGTGCTTGCCTTCTTCACCGTCCGGGATTTCCGCGGTCAGCGCCGTGAATCCGGCCGCAGCGAGATCATCCCGGACTGAGTCGCCGGTCAGCCGGAGCGCCCGCGGGTGCACCACCAGCACCCGCCGGACCCGTTCGCCGAGCAGCTCCGGAAGCTTGGCCAGCAGTCCGCGGCCGACGACGACGTCGTAGTTTTCCGCAGGCTGGCCACCGGTGACTTTGATGATGGTGGGCGATTCGCTCACTGGACTTCCTTGCCGGGTCGATTTTCCAATAACGTCATGAGTTCGGTTGCCAGGACTTCCGGGCTGCCGTCCCGGACATCCAGGGTCAGATCGGCCAGCCTGCGGTAGACCGATTCCCGATCCGCGAATACCTGGCTCCAGCGTTGCACCGGATCCTGGTCCGCGCTCTGCAGCAGCGGCCGGTTGCCGCCGCGCTTGATTCGTTCCCGCACCGCGTCGGCATCGGCTTCCAAGAACACCACGGTGCTTTGCCCGAGCAATTGCTGGGTGCCGGTGTCCAGCACCGCGCCGCCGCCCAAGGAGAGCACGTACTGATCGCGACGGGCCAGCACGGACGCGATGATCCGGGCTTCGACCTCCCGGAACCAGCGTTCGCCATAGGAGCTGAACGCGGCCGGAATGGGCCCGTGTTTCTCCTCGAACAGCTGATCCGAATCCAAGAATTCCCGACCCGCCAACCGGGCCAGCTGTGCTCCGACCGTGGACTTCCCGACCGCCATCGGGCCGATCAGCACGATGCTGCGGTGCGCGGGCAATCGATTCACAGCGGTTGGGAGCCCAGGGCTTGCGGGATGTTCGCCAGATAAGCCGCCAGGTTCCGGGCGGTTTCGGGCAGCGAATCGCCGCCGAACTTCTCCAGGACGGACTCTGCCAGCACGAGTGCCACCATGGCTTCGGCGACCACCCCGGCTGCCGGGACCGCGCAGACATCGGAACGCTGGTGATGCGCCTTCGCCGGCTCACCGGTAGCCACGTCGATGGTGCGCAATGCGCGCGGCACCGTGGCGATCGGCTTCATTGCGGCACGCACCCGCAACACATCGCCGATGCTCATCCCGCCTTCGATGCCCCCGGCCCGGTTGCTCATCCGGCGGACTGCGCCGTCGTCGTCCTTGACGATCTCGTCATGGGCCGCAGTGCCCCGCCGTTGCGCGGTTTTGAACCCGTCGCCGACTTCGACGCCCTTGATCGCTTGGATTCCCATCAGCGCTCCGGCCAGTCGGGAATCGAGTCGCCGGTCCCAGTGCACGTAGCTGCCCAAACCCGGCGGAAGGCCGTAGGCTAGAACCTCGACCACGCCGCCGAGCGTTTCGCCTTCCTTGTGCGCCGCATCGACCTCGGCCACCATCGCTCCGGAGGTCTCCCGGTCGAAGCATCGCAACGGATCGGCATCCAGGGCGAGCACATCGGCTGCCTCCGGCAATGCCGTGCCTTCCGGCACCGCTACGGTGCCGACCGCAACGGTGTGGCTGACCAGGGTGATGCCGAGCTGGTCCAGGAATCTGGCCGCCACGGCACCCAATGCGACGCGCATGGCGGTCTCCCGGGCGCTGGCCCGTTCCAGAACCGGGCGGGCTTCATCGAAGCCGTACTTCTGCATTCCGGTGAAATCCGCGTGCCCGGGGCGCGGCCGGGTCAATGGCGCGTTCCGGCCCTGGCCTGCCAACTCCGCCGGGTCCACCGCGTCGGCGGACATGATCTGTTCCCATTTGGGCCATTCGGTATTGCCGACGGTGATCGCGACCGGGCCGCCCTGGGTACGGCCGTGCCGGACGCCGCCGAGCAGCTGCACTTGGTCCTGTTCGAATTTCATCCGGGCACCACGGCCATAACCGAGCCTGCGGCGGGCGAGTGCGGTTTGGATGTCCTGGGTGCTCAATTCGATGCCGGAGGGCAGACCCTCGATGATCCCGGTCAGTGCCGGGCCATGGGATTCACCGGCAGTAAGCCAACGCAACATAGGTACATCCTGCCATGAACCCAGGGCTCGCTCAGCGCTCAGGCAGCCCGATTGAGTCGCACATCACATTGATGACGTCCTCGCGTCCAGCCAGGTCGCAGCCGCTGAACGCCGCCACCTGTGCCACCGCTTGGTAGAGCAGCATTTCCAGTCCGGAAACCACTGCGCCGCCGGACTCCGACCAGACGTGCGCCAACCGGCTCGGCCAGGGATCGTAAGCCACATCCAGCAGCAAGTTCGACCCGCGCCCGGTGCCGCGCAAAGCTTCCGCAAGCGGATCGGCGACACCTGGCGGCAGCGTGCTGATCACCAGTTCCGCGGCCCCGGCCCCGGCGCCGGTGACCGGATCCGCGGCCTCTGCGAACGGCCGCAGCGTCAATCCCAGTCCCAGCACAGCCGCGAGCTCGGCCAAGTCGCCGCCCTTCGCCGGGTCCCGGAGATAGACATCGGCACGCTGGCAATCCAACTGCTTCAGCGCTGCCAAAGCCGCACGTGCCGTGCCGCCGCCGCCGATCAGGGCGGCGTGCTGCACGGAGGCGACTCCGGCGTGCCGCAGTGCGTGCACGATGCCGATGATGTCGGTATTGCGGCCGAGCAGCCGGCCGTCGGCCGGGTCCACCAGCACCGTGTTCAACGCCCCGGTACGCTGCACATCTGCGTCCCTGGCGTCGACCAGAGCGAGCATCGACGCCTTGTGCGGCATGGTGACTGAAATCCCGGACCAGTTCTGCTCGGCGCGGATCTGCGCCACGAAATCGGCCAAGTCGGCCGGCGCCACCTCGATCAACCGGTAATCGATGTCCGCACCGAGCGCACGATAGGCGGCACGGTGCAGGGCCGGGGACTTCGAATGCGCGATCGGCTGCCCGATCACCGCTGCTTTCAGCTGCATCTTCCGCTGTTCGCCTGGCACCAGGCCTGGTACTTGAGCACATTGGCGTTGTGTTCCGCCAAGGTCGTCGCGTAGAGCGTCTCACCGGTGTCCAAGTTGACGGTGACCCAGAAGTAATAAGGATTCGCTTGCGGTTTGGCGGCTGCTTCCACGGCCTTCACCTTGGGCGAGCCGATCGGCCCGACCGGCAGGCCGGCCTTGGCGAACGTGTTGTAGGGATTGCTGGTGTCCAGCTTCTGCGCGGCGGTGATGTTGTACGTCTTGATATTGAGGCCGTAAGCGACCGTCGCATCGGATTCCAGTCGGCCACCGGTTTCGCCCGCAGGATTGTTCAACCGGTTCGCAATCGCCCCGGAGATCATCGGATAGTTCTGTTCGTTGCCTTCGGCTTCGATGATGCTCGCGATGGTCAGCACTCGGTACTGCTGGGCCGGATCGGTAACCCCGGCGTCGGTCAGTTCCTGCTTCGTGGTGTCGATCAGCTTGGTCAGGATCTGCTGCGCGGTGGTTCCGGTGGGGAAGATGTACTCCCCCGGGGCCAGATACCCTTCGAGCGACGGAGCCTGGGCGGGCAAGCCCAGCGCGGTCGGGTTCTTGGCCAGTTCCACGAATTCGTTCACCGGAATCTGGGTTGCTTTCGAGAGCACATCGAAGACTTCGTTTTGCCGGAGATTCTGTTGGATCGGGGCGTAGTGCACCTTCTGCTGCGAGGCGGTGAGCAAGACCTGGACCGCATCGGTGGCTTTCATCTGCAACTTGAACGGATAGACCCCTGGTTGCAGGCTGCCAGTCGCGTTCGCGGCATTGAGCGCATCGATGAACGCCGCCTCGCTGGCCACCACCCCTTTGCCCAGCAGATCCGAGGCGACCAGGCGGCCGGTGGCGCCGTCGGGCAGGGTGTAGACGACCAGCCCCTCGCCGGGCCCGGCATAGTCCTTGGCCGGGTCGATGTTCAAGATCGGCCGGATCGCTTGGAAGGCCAGTACGCCGGCGACCACGAACACCACGAGCACCAGGAACATCACCACGCTCCGGCGGCGGCGCTTCACCTTCCGCGACGTCCGCTGCTGCCGTCGCGACGGCGCCACCCCAGGCGCCGGCTGATAGCTCAGCTGATCGGTGGTCCCGGGGTGCGCGTGGTCATTGCCCTCGTCCGAGAAAATCGGGTTCATCGCCCGCCCTCGGCCGCATCAATGCGAATACTGATGATGCTTTCCTCACTGTCCACCATCGCCTTCCGACCGGGATTCACCCGGACGGGGCCCGGCAGCCACAGCCTCCCCCACTGCGCAGCCGATGGACTTTTCCATCTCCAAAGCGTGCTGCAAGATTCCGGCAGCCGCCACTTGATCCACTACTTTACGTTGTTCGCGCCCCGTCATGCCAGCGGCACGCAACTGCTGATGGGCACTGATCGAGCTGAGTCTTTCATCGATCAAACGGACTTCCGCGGTCGAACCGGCGTCCTGGAGCATCCCGGCAAGCTGCTGTGCCAGCTCCCGGGCCAAAGCCGCCGAGCCGCTTTCGCCGCCGCGCAACGTCTGCGGCAACCCGACGTAGACGGTCACTGCGGACAATTCAAGAGCATCCTTCACGATCACGCGCAAATCGGAGTTGCGCTTCGGATCCCGTTGCACGGTCCGCAAAGGCGTCGCCAGGATCCCCTCGGGATCGCACTGCGCCACCCCCATCCGGACCGTGCCGACGTCGACGCCGAGCCGGACTCCTCGGGAGGCCATCAGATCGCGTCCACGGCCTGCCGGATCGCCGCCAGGGCTGCCGGTACCTGCGCGGGGTCGCTGCCGCCGCCCTGGGCCACATCGTCCTTGCCGCCACCGCCGCCGCCGAGCACTCCGGCAGCGATCTTGACCAGTGCGCCGGCCTTCACACCCGCACTGCGTGCGGCCTCGTTCGTGGCGACCAGGACCAGCGGCCGGCCGCTGGCGGTCCCGGTCAAGGCGACGGCGGCTGCAGCCGAGCCGAGCCGCTCACGCAGATCCAACGCCAGCGAACGCAGGTCGTCCGCCGAGGCCACCTGACCGGCGTCGTGCGTCAACAGCGAAATCTTGCCCGCCTGCTGCGCCGTGCCGGCCAATCGGCCGGCTGCGGCAGTCAGCTGCTCTTTGCGCAACCGGTCCAGTTCCTTCTCCGCAGCCCGGAGTTTCGCGAGCGTCGAACCGATCCGGTCGGCGAGTTGGTTCGACGGCACCTTCATGAGTTCGGTGAGCTCGGTGACCAAGGCCCGTTCGGCGGCCAGATGCCGGAAGGCGTCCATCCCGACGAAGGCCTCGACCCGGCGGTTGCCCGAGCCGACGGACTGTTCGCCCAAAAGCGTCAGGCTGCCGATCAACGAGGTCGTGTCGACGTGCGTGCCACCGCAGAGTTCCCGCGACCAGGCGCCGTCGATTTCGACGACCCGGACCCGGCTTCCGTAGTTTTCCCCGAAAAGCGCCATCGCACCGAGCGCCTTGGCTTCCTCGATCGGCATCTCGCTCGTCTGCACCGCGTAATTGTTGCGGATGGCCAAGTTGGAGACCTCTTCGATCTCGGAACGGGTCGCGGCGCTGAGCCCCTCGCCCCAGGCGAAGTCGAAGCGCAAATAGCCGGCCTTGTTGAAGGAGCCCCGCTGCAACGCTTCCGGACCCAGGATCTGGTGCAGTGCGGCATGCACGATGTGCGTGCCCGTGTGCGCCTGCTCCGCGGCGTGCCGGCGTTCCCGGTCCACTGCGGCGCGCACCACGGCGCCTTCCGGCAGCTCCCCTTCGCGCACGATGGCTTTGTGCACGCTCAGGCCCTTGACCGGCCGCTGCACGTCCAGCACCTCGACCACGAAGCCGTCGCCGGTGATCAGACCGGTATCCGCTGCCTGGCCGCCGGCTTCGGCGTAGAACGGCGTCTCGGCCAGGACCAATTCGATTTCTTCGCCCTGCCCGGCTTGGGAGACCGGCTGCCCGCCGGCCAGGATGCCGCGGACCGTGGACTCGCCGTCCAATTCGGTATAGCCGGTGAATACCGTCTGGCCCTGGGCCAGCAGATCGTTGAAAACGCTCAGATCTGCGTGCGCGCTCTTCTTCTCCCGCGAATCGGCCTGGGCACGCTGCCGCTGCTCCAGCATCAGGGCACGGAACCCGGCCTCGTCAACGCTGAGGCCGGCTTCGGAGGCCATTTCGAGAGTCAAGTCGATCGGGAAGCCGTAGGTGTCGTGCAAAGCGAAAGCTTCGGCTCCGGACAGCGGCTGGTTCTTGGCTTTCGATTCGGTGACCGCCTCGTCGAGCCGGGCAGTGCCGGAAGCGATGGTCCGGAGGAAGGACTTCTCTTCGGCATAGGCGATCCGGCTGATCCGCTCGAAGTCTTCGGCCACGATCGGGTAAAAACCCTTCATGGCATCCCGGGACACCGGCAAGAGCGTCGGCAGGCAGGGCTTCTCGACCCCCATCAGACGCATGGCGCGAACCGCACGGCGGATCAATCGGCGCAGCACGTAGCCGCGTCCTTCGTTGGACGGCGCGACCCCGTCGGAGATCAGCATCAACGCCGAGCGGATGTGGTCGGCCACCACCCGGAGCCGGACGTCGTCGGCGTGGTGCGGATCCGCCGGATCTTCGGTGGAGGTGTACTCCTTGCCGGCCAGTTCTGCGGCGGCGTCCAGAACCGGACGGACCTGGTCCGTCTCGTACATGTTCTCCACGCCCTGCAGGATCATGGCCAGCCGTTCCAAGCCGAGCCCGGTGTCGATATTGCGGTTGGGCAGATCGCCCGCGATGTCGAAATCGACCTTGCTGCGCACTGCGGACAGCTGGTACTGCATGAAAACCAGATTCCAGATCTCGATGTAGCGGGTCTCGTCGGCCACCGGTCCGCCGTCCAAACCGTATTCCGCGCCGCGATCGTAGAAAATCTCGGAACAGGGTCCACCCGGGCCGGGCTGCCCGGTGCTCCAGAAGTTGTCCGCCTTGCCGGTCCCTTGAATCCGCTCGTCGGGGATGCCGATCTTGTCGCGCCAAATCGCGCGCGCTTCTTCGTCTTTTTCGTCGCCGTCTTCATAGACCGTGACCCAGAGCCGATCCGGGTCCAGACCATACCCGCCCTGATCCTGGGGCGTGGTCAGCAGCTCCCAGGCATAGCTGATCGCCTGCTCCTTGAAGTAGTCGCCGAAGGAGAAGTTGCCGCACATCTGGAAGAACGTGCCGTGCCGGACGGTTTTGCCGACTTCCTCGATGTCTCCGGTGCGGATGCACTTCTGCACGCTCGTGGCGCGCGGCCAGGGCGGGGTCTCCCGCGCGGTCAGATAAGGGATGAAGGGCACCATTCCGGCAATGTTGAAAAGGATCGATGGATCCGCCGAGATCAGCGACGCGGAGGGCACGACGGCGTGGCCCTTGCTCTCGAAGAAATCGAGCCAGCGCTGGGCGATGTCCTGCGTTTTCATGGTGTGTGGTGCCCTTCTGAAGTTTCTTGCTTCGATTAGTTCTTGACGTCCAGGCCGAGCGCGGTGCGCAGCTCGTCTTCACGCCGGCCCATGCCCTCGCGCACCGTGTCGGTGAAGTCGTGCACGCTGTCGCTGAGCCGGCCGACCGCGCGGTTCAAGCCGGCCGGTCCGATGTTCTGTTGCGCTTCGCTGAGTTTGCGCACCGCGATGACGCCGATCGCCACGCCGATGCCCACCCAGAAGATTCTTTTGATCATTCCTTGTGTCTTTCCCTCAAATTGCCCGGCCCGGATCCCTCCGGATTCCGGGTCAGCGGCTCTGCTTGGCTTTGGGCGGATTGTTCTTCCGCCCGGCAAAAGCTTCCCGGACGCCGTAGGAGAAGGCCGCGACCTTGATCAACGGGGATCCCACGGTGGCTGCGATCAACGAGGAGAGCGCGGAAAGGTTCGCGGTGGCATCGGAGACGTTCGAGGTCATGCCGTCCACCTTCTTGAGCTGCTCATTCGTGGTGCTCACGGTTGCCGTCACTTCGTCGATCAACGGCGTGGTGCCTTCGCTGATCGACCGGATCGTGCCACTGAGCTCATCGAAGACCTTGCCCAATTTGAAGACCGGCACGGCCAGGATCGCCACTAGGATCGCGAAGACGCCCGCAGCGATGAGCCCGGCGATGTCTCCACCTGACATGGTGCCTCCAAGGGATAGGTAGCGGAAGTTTCCTCAGAAGTACCTTACCGACTTCTGCGCCCCAAGGGTGAACCAGTCGCTGCCCCGGGGTCGCCCATCCCCCACCCCGGCGCCCGAACGTACACGTGGTGCGGGTGTTTTCCGAAAACACCCGCACCACGTGTACGTTCGCGCGAGTCCCTACGTGGCGAACGGGACTCACCCGGGGCCGGCCGGAGAACGCAAAAGCCCGCGGCGTCGTCGGCCGCGGGCTTTTGCGTTATCGCTGGTTATTGCTTAGCGTGCGTAGAATTCCACGACCAGCTGCTCTTCGCAGGTGACCGGAACTTCGCTGCGCTTCGGGCGGCGCACCAGGCGGGCCTGGAGGCTTTCCAATTTGACGTCCAGGTATCCCGGAACCGCCGGCAGCACGTCGCGGTGCGCGCCAGCCGCGGCGACCTGCAACGGAGCCATGACTTCGCTGCGCGGGTGCACGTGGATGAGCTGGCCTTCGCTGACCCGGAACGACGGGCGGTCAACGCGGGCGCCGTCGACCATGATGTGACGGTGCACAACCAGCTGACGGGCCTGGGCGATGGTGCGTGCGAAGCCGGCACGCAGCACCAGGGCGTCCAGACGCATTTCCAACAGCTCAACCAGGTTTTCACCGGTCAGGCCCTTGGTGCGGCGGGCTTCTTCGAAGACCCGGGTCATCTGGGCTTCGCGGATGCCGTACTGCGAACGCAGACGCTGCTTTTCGCGCAACCGAACCGCGTAGTCGGAGTCCTGCTTCTTGCGGGCCCGGCCATGCTCGCCCGGGCCGTACGGACGGCGCTCGAGGTACTTGGCGGCCTTCGGAGTCAAAGCAATGCCGAGGGCACGCGAAATGCGGACCGTCCGGCGGGCACGTGTGTTGTTAGCCACGGTGTCCTTCCAAATTTCAGCAGCAGAATGAGTTCTGGCCTCCACTGTGGAGAGTTAGGGCTGCTGCGGCCCATCACTGCAACCGCCGGGCATCCTCGCATCGCCAAAGTGATTTGGGAGATTCTGCGAGGCTGGAGCCAGGGCTTGCCAGTTGTGCATCTGTAAACAGTGCAGCGACCAGTTTAGCAGTTCCAGCCCGGTGCAACATCCGCGGGCCCGCTGCATCCGATCACGGCGCAGGACTGACCATGGGTAAGCAAAACGTAAATTTCGCCGCAGCCCGCATATGGAACTCGTAAAATCCGCTTCCAACCGCGCTTCGTGCGGATCTTAATGAAGATATGACCATGCAATTGCCCCGAAGACAGCTGGCGTCCCCGGCACCGGCTTCCGCCACGGAGCCTCCGCTGCCGGACCTCCAGGATTTCGTCTCGCTCGACGACAGCGGAGAGTTCAGCTACCACCCGACTGCGCAGGCGTTGCTCGCCAGCTTCGACGTTCCGGCGGAGGTGGTCTGCATCGTGGACCGGGAAGGCATTGCGCACGGATTGCGCAGCGACCAGAACGGCCGGCTCGGTCTGGGCCGCGCGTTGGGCCGGGTGGATTTTCACTGGCTGCGGCAGACCTGGCTGCGCACCCAGAAATTGCGCCCGCAGTCTTATCCGCTGCACCGGCTGCCGCCGGCCAGCACCTTTTCCTTGCTCCGCGGCATGTTCGAGGCGCTCCAACTGGAAGCGCATCCTTGCCGTTATCCGCTGCCTTGGACCGTCGCCCTGCCGGATCGGGTCAGCCACCCCTTGGACTTGACCGCGGTGGACCGGCTGCTGGCCGAAGTTCCGGACTTGGCGCAAGTGAGCGTCCAAGACCCGTTCGGCCACCGTTATGCTCCGGTGCGGCATCACACGCACCGGTTCCTCGCCCCGGCAACCGGTTATATCTGCTACGTGGAGAGCCCTAACCGCCTCGAATGATGCCGCGCAGGCGTTCCAGGCGGAGCGCCAAATCACGTTCGGCCCCGTTGCCGGATGGATCGTAGTAGTTCCGGCCGACCAGGTCATCCGGCGGGTATTGCTGTTGCGCCACGCCATGCGGCTCGTCGTGCGAATAGACGTACCCTTTGCCATGGCCCAGCTGCTTCGACCCAGGGTAATGCGCGTCCCGCAAATGCGGCGGGATGATCGTTCCCTTGCCGGCCCGGACGTCCCCGATGGCGGCATTGATCGCCTGGTAGGAGGCGTTCGACTTCGGCGCGGTCGCCAAATGCACCACCGCCTCGGCGAGAATGATTCGGCCTTCCGGCATGCCGATCAGTTGCACGGCCTGGGCCGCGGCGACGGCAGTCTGCAACGCGGTGGGGTCGGCCATTCCGATGTCTTCGCTGGCCGAAATGATCAGCCTGCGCGCAATGAAACGCGGATCCTCACCGGCTTCGAGCATCCGGGCCAGATAATGCATCGATGCGTCCACATCGGAGCCGCGGATGGATTTGATGAAGGCACTGATCACGTCATAGTGCTGATCTCCCGCCCGGTCGTAGCGCACTGCTGCAGCGTCGATGGCCCGCTCGGCATCCGGCAGCTCCAACGTTGCGCCGGTCGCTTCGCCGCCCTCGGCTTCCAAACGTTCAAGGGCGACGCCGGCCGCCGCCTCCAGAGTGGTCAAAGCCCGCCTGGCGTCGCCGCTGGCCAAGCGGACCAAGTGGTCCAGGGCCTCGGGAGCCAGATCCAAGGCACCGTCCAAGCCGCGCGGATCCGCCGCCGCACGTTCCACCAACGCCCGGATGTCGTCATCGGTCAGCGGCTGCAGGGTCAGCAGCAGCGATCTGGAGAGCAGCGGCGAGACCACCGAAAACGAAGGATTCTCCGTGGTCGCGGCGACCAGGACCACCCAGCGGTTTTCCACCCCGGGCAGCAGCGCGTCCTGCTGCGCCTTGGTGAAGCGGTGGATTTCGTCCAGGAACAACACCGTGGTGCGGCCGTGCAGATCCCGCGCGGTCAGCGCTTCGTCCATCACCCGCCGGACGTCCTTGACGCCGGCGGTGATCGCGGAGAGTTCCACGAAGCTCCGGCCCGGCCCGCGGGCGATCACATGGGCCAAGGTGGTCTTGCCGGTGCCGGGCGGCCCCCAGAGGATGACCGACGTCGGACCGGCCGCCGAATCGCTCGAGCCACCGGCCAAACGGCGCAACGGAGAACCGTCGCCCAGCAGGTGCTGTTGGCCGACCACTTCGTCGACGCTGCGCGGACGCATCCGCACCGCCAAGGGGGCCCGGGCGCGGGGACGGGCAGCATCCGGGGCTTGGCCCCCCGGATACTCGAAATCGAACAAATCGCTCACCGACACCACGCTACCGGGTAGCGTGGACAATATGAGCACAGCCCTTCCGCCCGCGGCCCGGACCGCCTGGGTCAGCGCTGATCGGATCGTTGGCTGGGTGGACCGCTTCAACGCCTCGCACGGCGCCTCGAGCATCACCGAGACCGCCGAGCAGGGTTTCGAGCTCAGCGCTGCTGACGGCGCCCGGGCCAGTCTGCAGCCGCCCTGGCCAGTGGCCGGCCGGCCGGGGTCCGGCAGCGGCCCGGCAGCCCGATTGGCCTCGTTGAGCGGCCAGGCACGCCCGATCGGCCTGATTCTGATCCGGCGCGGCGGTTATGCCCTGGCGCTCTGCCGGGAAGGAGCTGTGCTGGCTTCGAAGGTCGGAACCCGGCACGTCCAGTCACGCACGGCGGCCGGCGGCTGGTCGCAACAGCGCTTCGCCCGGCGTCGGGCCAACCAAGCCGACGCCATGATCGAGGCAGTGGCAGCCCATGCAGCCGCGTTACCCCTGCACGAGGCCGAATACCTGGTCCTGGGCGGCGACAAGGCCATGGCGGCCGCGGTCGTCGCCGAACCCGTGCTGCGGCAGCTCGCCCGGCTGCCGCGGCTGGAGTTCCTCGATGTTCCGGATCCGCGGGCCAAAGTCCTCGCGCTCGCAGCGCAACGGGCCTGCAGCGTCAAAATCACGGTGACCGACCCGAGTGGCGCACCGGGCCGGGCCGATCCCGCACAACAAAATCCCGTCCGCTAGTGGAATTCCACCAGCGAACGGGATTTCAGTCAGCGAGATCCGCTCAGGCTTGGGCCGCAGGAGCCTCCACGGCCGGCTTCTTGACCGCGTCGACGCCGGCTTCTTTGCGTTGTTGCGCCGTGATCGGTGCCGGCGCCCCGGTCAACGGGTCGAACCCGCCGCCGGATTTCGGGAACGCAATCACATCGCGGATCGATTCGACGCCGGCCAACAAGGCCACCGCGCGGTCCCAGCCGAAAGCGATGCCGCCATGCGGCGGAGCACCGTATTTGAAGCCTTCCAGCAAGAACCCGAAGGTCTCCTGCTGCGCCGCCTCGTCCAGGCCCATGAGCGCGAAGACCCGTTCCTGGACGTCCCGGCGGTGAATACGGATCGAGCCGCCACCGATCTCATTGCCGTTGCAGACCAAGTCGTAGGCGAAGGCCAAAGCAGCCGCCGGATCCTGGTCGAAGGAATCCAAGAACTCCGGTTTCGGCGCGGTGAATGCATGGTGCAGCGCCGTCCACTCCCCTGCGCCGACGGCGACATCGCCGGAAGCCGTCGCTGCGGCTGCCGATTCGAACATCGGGAAATCGACCACCCACACGAAGGCAAAGGCGTTCGGGTCGATCAGCCCGGTACGGTGCCCGATTTCCACCCGGGTAGCGCCCAGAATCGACCAGGCAGCATCGCGTTCGCCGGCACCGAAGAACACGCAGTCGCCCGGCTTGGCTCCGACCGCCTCGGCAAGGCCGGCCTTTTCGGCTTCGCTGAGGTTTTTCGCCACCGGACCAGTCAGTTCGCCGTCTTCCTGGACCAGCACATAGGCCAAGCCCTTGGCACCGCGCTGCTTCGCCCACTCCTGCCAGCCGTCAAGCGTGCGGCGGGCCTGGGCAGCACCGCCGGGCATCACCACGGCGCCGACGTAGGGCGCCTGGAACACCCGGAAAGTGGTGTCTTTGAAGAACTCGGTGAGATCGGTCAGCTCCAAGCCGAAGCGCAGATCCGGTTTGTCCGAGCCGTAGCGGCCCATTGCCTCCCAATACGGCATCCGCTGGATCGGCGTCGGAACCTCGACATCGATCAGCCGCCACAGCGCGCTGACGATCTTCTCCCCCAACGCGATGATGTCGTCTTCGTCCACGAAGCTGGCTTCGATGTCCAGCTGGGTGAATTCCGGCTGCCGGTCGGCACGGAAATCCTCGTCGCGATAGCACCGGGCGATCTGGTAGTACTTTTCGAATCCGCCCACCTGCAGGAGCTGCTTGAAAAGCTGCGGCGATTGCGCCAAGCCGTACCAGTTGCCGGGGGCCAAGCGGGCCGGCACCACGAAGTCCCGGGCGCCGCCGGGAGTGGACAGCGTCATGGTCGGGGTTTCGATCTCCACGAAACCGTCGGCGTGCAACAGCTCGCGGGCCACCCGGTTGGCTTCGGAACGCAACTTCAGGTTCTTCGCCATCGTGCTGCGGCGCAGATCGAGATAGCGGTGCTTCAGCCTGGCTTCTTCGCCGACGTCGCCGTGGTCATCGAGCTGGAACGGCAACGGAGCGGACTCATTGAGCACCGTGACGGTCTCCGCGACCACCTCGATCTCGCCGGTGGCCAACGCGGCATTGTCATTGCCTTCCGGCCGCCGTTCCACGGTTCCGGTGATCTGCAGCACGAACTCGTTGCGCAGCGCGTGGAAGTCCTGCTCGTCCCGGACCACGATCTGGGCTACCCCGGAGGCATCCCGCAGGTCCAGGAAAGCGACCCCGCCGTGGTCCCGACGGCGGGCCACCCAACCGGTCAGAGTCACGGTTTGTCCGATCAACTCGGCGCTCAAACTGCCGAGGTCATGGGTGCGCAGCACGTTCGTTCCCTTCAAAAGGTCCAGATGGGTTACCGCCAGGCCTCGGGTAGCGGAAAACGTTCCGACAGACCGGCATTATCCACCGAGTTTACCGGTCGGCTGGGCTCCCGACGACCACGCTGACCGCCAGATCGGCCGCCGGCGGCATCCAATTGAGCGGATCCGCCGCCTCCTGATCGCCGCTGCGGATGTCTTTGACCTGGTGCGTGCCGTCCTCGGCGACGAACCAGACGAACGGAATCCCGCGCCGGTCCGCGAATTTGATCTGCTTGCCGTACTTCTCCGCCGCGACCGCGACCTCCGTGGCGATGCCCCGCTCGCGGAAGCCGGCGGCGAGTTCTTGGGCCTGCGGCCAGGCCTCGTCCGAGTTGAGTGCGATGTAGACCACCGTGGGCACCGCCCGGGAGGCCGTGGCGAACTCCTGGCTCAAAATCCGGGCCACCAACCGGCTGACTCCGATGGAAAGCCCGACGCCGGGGAAGATCCGGTTGCCTTTGCGGGCCAGGGCATCGTATCTGCCGCCGGAGCAAATCGAGCCCAGCGATTCGTGGCCCAGCAGAACGGTCTCGACCACGGTGCCGGTGTAGTAGTCCAAGCCCCGGGCGATGGACAGATCCGCTACTACGGTTCCCGGCGCCTGCCGCATGGCCACCCCGAGCACTTCGGCCAGCTCGGCCAGCCCCTCATCGAGCAGGTCGTCGTGCACGCCCAGCGCCCGGACCTGGTCCACGAAGGACAGGTCTTCGGTGCGGATCTGCGCCAGCGCCAAAGCCGCAGCAGCCTGCTCCGCCGTCGCACCGAGCTCGTCCTCGAGCAGCTTCGCCACCGCCTCGGCGCCGATCTTTTCGAGCTTGTCGATGCTGCGCAGCACGCCGGCCGTGTCGGCCAGGCCCAGACCCCGGTAGAAGCCCTCGGCGAGTTTGCGGTTGTTGACCCGGAGTTTGAACGCCGGGATCGGCAGCGCGGACAGCGCGGCGGCCGCCAGCAAGACCAGTTCGACGTCGTACTTGAAAGACAGCTCACCGTCGCCGACGACGTCGAAATCGGCCTGGGTGAATTCGCGCATCCGGCCCTCTTGCGGCCGTTCGCCGCGCCAGGCCTTCTGAATCTGGTACCGCCGGAACGGGAAATCCAGGTGTCCGGCATTTTCCACCACATAGCGGGAGAACGGCACGGTCAAATCGAAGTGCAGCGCCAGAGCGGCGTCTTTGCCGGCATCGTCGTTCTGCAGCCGGGATACCGCATAGACCTCTTTGTCGATCTCGCCCTTGCGCAGCAATTGCGTCACGGTTTCCACAGCCCGGGTTTCGATCGATGCGAAACCGTGCAGCTCGAAGCTGCGGCGCAGCGTGTCGATGACATGTTGCTCGATCATCCGCTCCTGAGGCAACAACTCAGGAAATCCGGACAATGAAGCTTTTCGGGCCATCGGACTCTTACTCCTCCGCGGCGCGCAGGCGCCATTCGATTGCAAAGACAGCCCGGTTCATGGATCTGAACTGGGAATCTACTAAGGTTCTCACAGGACAGCATGAACATCTGGTAAATGAGTAAACTGTCTGCGGCAATTAGTTTAGCCAAGGTGCGGGGCCCTTGCGGCCCCGGACAATTGCCTGGATCGACCCGGTATTTCTTGAACGATGGTGAGGAGCGGCATTGGCGGCGAGCAAACGAGACGCGCGGGAAAGCAAGAAGCGCGTTGCGCAGATGGAGGCGAAGCGGGTGCTTCGCGAGGCGCAGAGCAAGCGCCGCCGCCGGGACAATGTCGTAGGCGCCGTAGCGGCGGTGCTGCTGATCGCCCTGGCCGTGGTCCTGCAGCTCACCGTCTTCGCCAACAATCCCACCTCGGAGCAGTACGCCGCAGCCCAGAACGGTTTGAACTCCTCGGCATCAGCATCAGCTTCGGCGACGCCGAGCGTATCGCTGCCACCGGTGCCCAATCCCTCGGTCGCCGCCGGCAAGACTTTCACTGGCACGTTGACGCTGAATCAGCAGCCGCTCGGGGTCGAGCTCAACGGCACCGCGGCACCGCAGGCCGCTGCGGTCTTCAAAACGCTCGCCGATGCGAACTATTTCAACCAGAAGCCGTGCCACCGATTGACCACCGGAGACTTCGCGGTGCTGCAATGCGGCGCGTTGGACATCGACGGCAAGAGCGACCCGACGTTCAAATGGGGTCCGATCGAGAACGCGCCGGCGGACAACATCTACCCGGCAGGCACCGTCGCGGTCGCCCGGGTCGGCAACGACGCCAACAGCAACGGCACCCAATTCTTCATCACCTACAAAGACACCACCATCCCGGCCGACTCCGCGGGCGGCTACACGGTGGTCGGCAAGGTAACCAGCGGCCTCGATGTGATCAGCCAGATCGCGGCCGGTGGCGTGCAGGGCGGAGCCTCCGACGGCAAACCTTCGACGCCGGTCACGATAGACTCGTTTACGCTCAACTGATGCCCGTCCGATGGAAAGAGTTCTAGCGGTGACCGAACGTCAAGAATCCGACGAAACAGCAATCCCCTCCGAAGCCGCTGCCCACACAGCGGAAGCCGGGCCGGTCGCGCCCGCCGAATCGGGGCCCGCCGAAGCCGTGGCCGAGGAATCCGCAACGGCTGATTCCGCTGCCGAATCCGTGCCGGTTGAATCCATACTGGAACCCGCCGATGCCGCTGCGCCGGCCAGTGCTCCGGCCAGCCCAGCGCAGGCTGCCCCTTCTCCGGCTGCCCCAGCGCCGGCTGCTCCGTCTCCGGCGGCGTTCGCGGCCCGGCCCAAGCCGCAGCCGGCGACCCCCGCGGCACTGCCCGCGCAGAAGCCGGCCGCCCCGGTCGCGCCGCTGGTTCCGAGCACTTCGCTGGCGGAAGCCGCGAAGTTTGGCCGCGCCGAGCCGGACGGCCAGGTGTTCTTGATCCTGGACGGCGAAGAGCTTCCGGTCGGCCAATACCCGGGCGCCAGCCAAGATGAGGCCCTGGCCTATTTCGTGCGCAAGTTCGATGACATCTTGGCGCAGATCGTGCTCTTGGAGCAGCGTGTCGAGGCCAAAGCACCGAGCACCGACATGCCGAAGACCGCAGCGCATCTACGTGGGCAACTCGCCGAGCGGAATGCCGTCGGCGATGTGAAATCGGCCGAGCAGCGCCTGGATGCGCTCGATGCCGGGATCAAGTCGTTGCAACAGGCCGAACGCGCCGAGCATGATGCGGCCCGCGCGGTGGAACTCGCAGCCCGCGAAGCCATTGTCGCCGAAGCCGAGAAGCTCGCCGCCCAGGATCCGGCCACCATGCAGTGGAAGACCGGAAGCACCCGGATGAACGAGCTGTTCGAAAACTGGAAGACCGCGCAAAAAGAGGGCATGCGGCTGGGCCGGGCCACTGAAGAGGGCTTGTGGAAGCGATTCCGTTCCGCCCGCACGGTTTTCGACCGGCACCGCCGGGCTTTCTTCTCCCAGCTCGACAGCACCAATGCCGCGGCCAAGGCCCGCAAGGAAAAACTGATCGCCGAAGCCGAGGCGCTTTCCAGCTCGACTGATTGGGGCGTCACCGCCGGCGAATACCGCCGGCTGATGGACCAGTGGAAAGCTGCGCCCCGGGCCAGCAAGAAAGAGGACGACGCGCTCTGGACCCGGTTCCGCGCCGCCCAGGACGCCTTCTTCTCCGCCCGGCAGCAAGCCAATGAAGCAATCGACGCCGAATACGGTGCGAACCTGGTGGTCAAAGAACAGCTCATCGTCGAGGCCAAGGCGCTGCTCCCGATCAAGGACTTGGCGGCCACCAAAAAGGCCCTGCAATCCATCCGGGACCGTTGGGAAGAGGCCGGCAAAGTGCCGCGCAACGACATGCAGCGGGTAGAAGCCGGGCTGCGCTCGGTCGAAGATGCGGTCCGGAAAGCCGAGGACGAGCACTGGAAGCGCACCGATCCGGAAGCCAAGGCCCGTACCAACAGCGCGCTCTCCCAGCTGGAAGCCACGATCGCATCGTTGCAGGACGACTTGGCCGCTGCACGCAGCAAAGGCGATGCCAAGAAGATCAAGACCACCGAAGAAGCGCTGGCTGCCCGGGAGGCCTGGCTGGACCAGATCCGCCGATCGGCAAACGATCTCGACTGAGTCGCCGCAGCTTGCCTGAACGGGCCGAATCCCAAGTTTTCCACAACTTCGGATCCGGCCCTTTCTGCCTGGCCGGAGAAACGGCAGGCTTGAGCCATGGATTCGCTTCGCATCAGCACCGGTGTTTGGGGCGCCGCGGCCGCCCGACCGATTCCGCCGGCTCCGCATGAATTGATCGTCCCGGGCCGGCTGTTCGCCGACGTCGAATTGGCCGCCCTGCATGCCGACGGCGTGCTGCAACGGGTCTACGGTTCGGGCTATTTGCCGGCCGGAACCGCGGAGACGGCGGAACACCGGGCCTTGGCGATGTCCTTCGAAATCCCGGCCGGTCTGGTGCACAAGGTGATCCTGGGCAGATTCAGCGCGGCCTGGGTCTACGGCTGCGCGGCGAAGCCGCCCCGGGTGACCGCATTGCTGGACCACAAACGCCGGGCCGGTTCGCTGCCGCCGTTCAGCGCACTGCAAATCCATGAAGTCACGCTCGGCCGGTTCGACGTGGTCCAGCTGGCCAGGATCCGGATCACTTCGGTTTTGCGCACCGCCGTCGACCTGGCCTTCCAACGGACGCCCAGCAGTGCCGATTGGCCGGACCCGGCCGCAGTGCTCTGGCAGATCTCCGAGCGCCGAAAACTCGGCTGCCCCTTGGCGTTGGTCCGCAATGCGGTGCAATCCCTGCCCCGGGTTCCGCACAAAAACCGTGCGCTGGCCAGGATTTCGGAGCTGATCGAGCACGGTCCGCCGCCGTCCGGGAGCGGTTCCGGATGAGTCCCGGTTCAGTTCCGCCGCTGGCTGCCGGTGCTCCGGTAGACGTCGAAGACCCCATCGATCCTGCGCACCGCGCTGAGGATGTGGTTCAGGTACTTCGGGTCGCCCATTTCGAAAGCGAACCGCGAGATTGCCAGTCGATCGCTCGACGTGTGCACCGAAGCTGCCAGAATGTTCACGTGGTTCTCCGACAGCACCCGGGTGACGTCGGAGAGCAGGCTCTTGCGGTCCAATGCTTCCACTTGGATCTCCACCAGGAAGACACTCGATTGGGTGGGCGCCCATTCGACTTCGACCATCCGGTCGGGCTGTTCCCGCAACGGTTCGACGTTGCGGCAATCCGAGCGGTGCACGGAGACCCCGGAGCCCCTCGTGACGAACCCGACGATGGCGTCCGGAGGCACCGGAGTGCAGCATCGGGCGAGCTTCACCAGCACGTCGCCCAGACCGTGCACCATCACTCCGGAACTCGAGTAACGGGGCCGCTGCTGGTGGCTCGTCGGCAGCGGCGCGGCACCGATTTCATCCTCGGTGGCATCGTGCCCGCCCAAGGATTCAACGAGTTTTTCCACCACGCTGGCAGCCGAGACGTGGCTGTCGCCGACCGCTGCGTACAACGCCGAGATGTCCGGATAGCGGAGATCTTCCGCGACGCCCAGCAAAGCCTCGTGCGTCATCATCCGCTGCAGCGGCAAGTTCTGCTTCCGCATCGCCCGGGTCAGCAGGTCTTTGCCCTTGTCGATCGCTTCTTCGCGCCGTTCCTTGCTGAACCATTGCCGGATCTTGTTCCGGGCCCGGGCGCTCTTGACGAAATTCTGCCAGTCCTGGCTCGGTCCGGCGCCTTCGGCCTTCGAGGTGAAGACTTCCACCCAATCACCGTGGTTCAGCTCGCTGTTCAGCGGGACCAATTTTCCGTTGACCCGGGCCCCGATGGTCCGATGCCCGACTTCGGTGTGCACCGCATAGGCGAAATCGACCGGCGTCGAGCCTGCAGGCAAAGCCATCACATCGCCTTTGGGTGTGAATACGAAGACTTCCCGGGCATTGATCTCGAAGCGCAGCGAATCCAGGAATTCCGAAGGGTCTTTGGTTTCCTGCTGCCAGTCCACCAAGGTCCGCAACCAGCTCAGGTCGCTGTCCTTGTTGACCACCGGATTGCCGTCGGCCGGCGACTTCCCGGCCTGGTTTTTGTACTTCCAGTGCGCGGCCACTCCGTATTCGGCACGCTGGTGCATCTCATGGGTGCGGATTTGGATCTCCACCGGCTTCCCGCCGGGGCCGATCACCGTGGTGTGCAGGGACTGGTACATATTGAACTTGGGCATCGCGATGTAGTCCTTGAACCGGCCGGGCAGCGGGCTCCAACGCGCGTGCATCGCGCCGAGCGCCGCATAGCAGTCCCGCACCGAGTCGACCAGCACCCGGACGCCGATCAAGTCATTGATGTCGTCGAAATCTTTGTCCCGGACGATCATCTTCTGGTAAATCGAGTAATAGTGCTTGGGTCGACCGGTAATCGCGGCCTTGATTTTCGCGGCGCGCAGGTCCTCGTTGATCTGCGAACGGACCACGGCCAGGTTCTTGTCGCGCTCCGGAGTCCGGTCCTCGACCATCCGCACGATCTCTTCGTAGACCTTCGGGTACAGTGCGGCGAAGGACAGGTCCTCGAGCTCCCACTTGATCGTGTTCATGCCCAGGCGATGCGCCAAGGGGGCGAAGATCTCCAAGGTTTCCCGCGCCTTGCGTGCCGACGATTCCGGCGAGACGTAGCGCCAGGTACGCGCATTGTGCAGCCGGTCGGCCAGTTTGATCACCAGCACCCGGATGTCCTTGGCCATCGCCACGACCATCTTGCGGACGGTTTCGGACTGCGCCGCATCACCGAAGGTCACTTTGTCGAGCTTGGTCACCCCGTCCACCAGCATGGCGACTTCCGGGCCGAAGTCGGCGGTGAGGGCTTCCAAGGTGTAAGGCGTGTCTTCGACGGTATCGTGCAGCAACGCCGCGGCCAGGGTCGATCCGCTCATGCCCAATTCGGCCAGGATCGTGGCTACCGCAACGGGGTGCGTGATGTAGGGGTCCCCGCTTTTGCGCCGCTGGCCTTCATGGGCGCGCTCAGCCACGCTGTACGCGCGTTGGATCAGTTCGAAATCCTCGCGCGGATTGTTCGCCCGGACCACGCGCAAAAGCGGTTCCAGGATTGGCGAATGGATGCCCGGACCCCTTCCGGTGAGCCGGGCCAAGCGGGCCCTGGTCCGTTCCCGGCGGCCAGGAATGATCTGCCGGTGCGCGGCCGCCGCCGGCGCGGCTGCGGTTTCCGCCTCCGGGGGAACCTCGACGCCTTGATCGGTCGACGTCATGCGGTCATCCATCTGCGCCTCCTCCCCTGGCTGCCTGCGGTATTCACATTCGAATCCTCTTAGTCTATGCCCGTGCGAGTGGGCTTAGAAACCGGCGAGGTCCTCCGGATCCCGGCTCGCGCCGGTCGGCTGCCGGAGCAGCAATACATCGGGGTCCGCAGCACTCTGCGGACCCCGATTCAAGCTCAGACGGAAGCGCTGCTCGCAGCTTCCGCGGACTCCGTCGAACGGCGCGCCTCGGCATCGATCCGGGCCTGCACCCGCTCAGCCTGTTTGACCAGCGCCGGTTCGTTCTCGCGCAGCAGCGCGTACAGCGGCGAGGCGATGAAGACCGTGGTCAAACCACCGACGATGATGCCGATGAACAGGGACAGCGAAATATCCCGGAGCGTGCCGGCACCGAGCAGGAATGAACCGATGAACAGGATCGAGGCGACCGGGAGCAGCGCGACCATCGAGGTATTGATCGAACGCACCAAGGTCTGATTCACCGCGAGGTTCACTTCAGATCCGAAGCTCCGCCGGCTGGAGGTGGCGATGTCCGAAGTGTTTTCCCGGATCTTGTCGAAGACCACCACGATGTCGTAGAGCGAGTAGCTCAAGATGGTCAGGAAGCCGATGATTGCCGACGGCGTCACTTCCACATCGGTGACCGAGTAGATCCCGGCCGTGGTGATTTGCACGAACAGCATCCCGGCGATCGCGGCCAGCGACATCTTCCAGGTCCGGAAGTACAAAGCCATCAGGATCGTGGCGAGCAGCACGAACACGATCAAGCCGATCAGCGCCTGGTTCGTGACGTCGGCCCCCCAGGTGGGTCCCACGAAGTTCGAGGCCACTTGGTCCTGGTTCACGCCGTATTCCTTGGCGAGCGATTCCTTGACCTTGATCGTCTCGTCGTCGCTGAGCTTCTCGGTCTGCACCTGCATGGTGTTGCCGGCGAGTTTCGACACCCTCGGCAACTGACCGGAGATCACGTCGGTGACCGCCTTCTCGCCGATCGCGGTGCTGGTGTCGGTCACATTGGTGATGGTGAATTCGCTGCCACCGCGGAAATCGATGCCGAGGTTGAATCCGCCCTTGATGAGCGGGACCGCGATCGACAGGATCACCATGACCGCAGCGATGCTGAACCAGATCTTGCGCTTGCCGACGAAGTCGTAAGAACGCTTGCCGGTATAGAGTTCGTTGCCGAAGGTGGCGAAATTGATGAACTTGGCCATTAGTCCTGGTCCTTTGCTGCCTTCACGGAAACCTTGCTGTCAGGTCCCTCCGTGGCTTGGTCCTGAGACGCGTCGTTCGCCTTGGTCCGTTCGGCGAGCTTGCGTTCCGCGATGGTTTGCCGGCGTTCCGCTTCCGCCACAGCGCCGATGTTCTTCTTGGCGACTGCCGGCCGATCGTCCGGGGTCCGGAACCGGCCGGCACCGCGGTATAACGGAACCGCGCCCAAGCGGTCCGGGGAAAGTCCGGAGAACCGATGGCCCTCGCTGAAGAACTTCCGCCGGGCCAAAAGCTGCAGTGTTGGGTGGGTGAACATGAAGACCACGATCAAGTCCGCGACCGCCGTCAGGCCGAGCGTGAAGGCGAAGCCACGGACATTGCCGACCGCGACGAAGTAGAGCACCACGGCGGCCAGCAAGTTCACGGCCTTGGAAGCCAGCACGGTACGCCGGGCCCGCTTCCAGCCGTTCTCCACCGCAGCGATCAAACCGCGGCCTTCCCGCAACTCGTCGCGTATTCGTTCGAAGTAGACGATGAACGAGTCGGCAGTCTGGCCGATCGCCACGATCAAACCGGCGACGCCGGCCAAGGATAGCCGGTAGTTCTGCGACCAGCCGAGCAATGCGATCGCCAGATAGGTCAAAACCCCGGCGACGATCAGCGAGGCGACGGTCACCAAGCCCAAGGCGCGGTATTGGAACAGCGAGTAAACCACGACCAGGGCCAAGCCGATCAACCCGGCGAGCAAACCCATTTCCAATTGCTGGGTGCCCAGGGTCGCGGAAACCTGCTGTTCGCTCTGGATGTCGAAGCTGATCGGCAAGGCGCCGAATTTGAGCTTGTCCGCCAAGGATTTGGACGAGGCTTCGTTGAAGTTTCCGGTGATCTGCGACCTGCCGTCGGTGATCACGGCTTGCGAGGTCGGCGCGGAAACCACTTGGCCGTCGAGCACGATCGCGAATTGCGACTTCGGATCCTGCGGGTTGACCGTGTAATAGCCGTTCAACCGGGTGGTGACTTCGCGGAACTTGGTGCTGCCTTCGCCATTGAAAGCCAAGTTCACCGCCCACTTGTTGGTGGTGGCCCCCTGCGCGCCCTGCTGCAGCCCGTAGCTGGCGTCGGAAATGTCGCTGCCGGGGACTTCTACCGGTCCCAGGATGTATTTGAACCCGTTGCTCAGATCGCAGGCCACCATCGGCTTGCTCGGATCTGCTCCGGTGTCCGGCTCGGAGACCGGAGGCAGACAGGAGAAGGCCTGGAATTTCTGCCCGATGTCCGGAGTGACCCAGTTCGAGTCGCTGGGGTTGGTCGGAGCCGCGGTGGGTGCCGGCGTCGGCTGGATCTGATCCGCCGGAGTGGCTTGGCCAGGCGCCGATGCGATGACCGGCCGGAACGCCATATTCGCCGAGGCTTTGATCAGGTCCCGGGTCTCATTGCTGGGATTGCCGGGAAGGGCCACGACCACATTCGTGCCGCTGGTGCTGATCTGGGCTTCCGCGACGCCGGTTCCATCAACCCGTTGCCGGATGATCGAGACGGCTTGGTTCAGTTGATCGTCATTGATCGAGGTGCCGCCTTCGACCTTCGGCGCCAGGATCATCTGGGTGCCGCCCTCGAGGTCGAGAGCCAATTTCGGCGCCGGGTTGGCGCCCCACCACAGCGTGCCGCCGGTGAGCAGCAACGCCAGAATCACGGTAAGTGCACCGAGCCACAAGAGGATCTTGCGGGCTTCTGATGCGGGGCCTTTTCGTGCCATATGAGTTTCTCGGTTCCTTCTCGTGCTTGCCCTGACGCGCTGGGCACGGGGCTGACATAGTTGCGCCGCCCAGGCTCATGCTTGGGCGGCAGCACTATTGAGGATGTTACTGCTCCTTGTTGTTTTCTTTGTTCAGCCGAGCAAGTGTTTCTTCGGCGGTTTCCGTCGAAGCGACGTCTTTGGCTTCGCCGGGCTCTGCTGCCGCCTGCACCGGGCCGGTCAGCGAGGACGCATCGTCCGGGACCATCGGGGTCTCCTCGACGGTCTCGGCCGGGGTGATGATCTTGGTGACGGCTTGGCGGTGCACCGTGGCGGTGGTGCCCGGTGAGATTTCCAGAACCACTTTGTTGTCTTCGGCGTCGATCGACTGGACGGTTCCGAACAAACCGAAACTGGTCATCACCTCTACGCCCGGGAGCATCTTGGCCTGCTGTTCCTGCTGCGCCTTCTGCTGCGCCCGACTACGTCGGAACATGAAGAAGATGACGACGGCAAAGAGCACCAACAGGATGATCATGGAGAAATCCACAGCAAAAAATCCATTCTTAGAACCAGCAAAAGGACTCCGCACACCGAAAAATGTGCCAAGCGTCATACCAGTCTAAGCCAGATTTCCATGGATTTGCGTTGAACCAACCGAATCAGCGCTCGGTGAACCATTCTTGCGTCGGATCGGCGATCGAGGAACCGAACTCGGAAGCGTCGAAGAGCACCTGCTCCGATTCGGCCGGCATGCCCTCCGGCCTCGGCACGCCCAAATGGTCCCAGGCTGCCGGCATCGCGATCCTGCCGCGCGGGGTGCGACCCAAGAGGCCCTCGCGGACCAAAAAGGGCTCGGCGACGGTCTCCACGGTTTCCATCTCTTCGCCCACCGCGATCGCCAGGGTGGACAGGCCCACCGGACCGCCGTTGAATTTTCCGATCAGCGCCTGCAACACCGCCCGGTCCAAACGGTCCAAGCCGCGGACGTCCACCTCGTACATCTCCAAAGCGGCAGAGGCGGCCCGGGCGTCGATTTGCGGAACGCCGTGCACCAAAGCCCAATCGCGCACCCGCCGCAACAGCCGGTTGGCGATTCGCGGCGTGCCCCGGGACCGGCTGGCGATCTCGGAGAAACCGGCACCGGAGAGCTTCAGGTCCAAAAGGCCCGCCGACCGCCGGAGCACCAATTCCAATTCGTCGACCGAATAGAACTCCAGGTGTCCGGTGAAACCGAAACGGTCGCGCAGCGGCCCCGGCAGCAGCCCGGCCCGGGTGGTCGCGCCGACCAAGGTGAAGGGCGGCAGCTCCAGCGGGATCGCCGTGGCGCCGGCGCCCTTGCCGACCACGATGTCGACGCGGAAGTCCTCCATCGCCATGTAGAGCATTTCTTCGGCCGGGCGGGACATCCGGTGGATCTCGTCCAGGAACAGCACTTCGCCTTCAGTCAACGACGAAAGGATCGCCGCCAGGTCTCCGGCGTGCTGGATCGCCGGCCCGGAACTGATCCGCAGTGGCGCATTCATCTCCGCCGCAATGATCATCGCCAAGGTGGTTTTGCCCAGGCCGGGCGGCCCGGACAGCAACACGTGGTCGGCACTGCGGCCGCGCATCCGGGAGGCTTCCAGGACCAGCGAAAGTTGGCGCCGCACCCGCTTCTGGCCGACAAAATCGTCCAGGTTCTTCGGTCGCAGCGCTGCCTCGATCAGCCGCTCTTCGGGTTCGCCGTCGGCCGAGACCAAAGCCCGCGATTCGTCGGGGCCGGGTGCCCCGGGAAGCTCAGACACCGGCCGGCTGCCTTCCGGCGGCGCCGCGCCCGGCACCGCTCCGCGCGCCGTCCTGGCCCAACCAACGCAGGGTAGTCCGCAAGATCTCTGCGACATTCCCGGCGGCCAACATTTCCGGCTGGTCCGCCGTCGCCTGGTCGATGCTCGTCACGGCGTCCTTTTCGCTCCAGCCCAAGCCGGTCATCGCGGCAACCACTTGGGGCTTCCAGGATTCGCCGGCCGCGACACTGCCCGACGCCGCCGCAGTACCGTGCGGAACCAGCTTGCCGGCCAGTTCCAAGACGATTCGGCCTGCCACTTTGGGGCCGATGCCCGGGACCTTGGTGAAGGTCTTGCCGTCGCCGGTCGACGCCGCGACCCGAATCGTCTCCGGGTCCAGCACCGCGAGGACCGCCATCGCCAAGCGCGGCCCGATGCCGCCCACGGTCAACAGGATCTCGAAGACTTCTCGCTCATCGGCATCGCTGAAGCCGTACAGCGTCATCGAATCCTCCCGGACGATCATCGCCGTGGTCAGCGTGGCTTCGACGCCCAAGCGCAATCCGCCCAGAGTCTTCGGCGTCGCCTGCACCAGCATACCGACGCCGCCGACGTCGATGACCGCGTTGGAAAGACTGATCTGGGCCACTGGGCCGCGGAGAAAACTGATCAACTGCGGGCCTTTCTACGATGCGGCTGTCGCCGGCTATCCGAACATATCTACGAATAGCCTATCCCGCGAGGGCCCGGAAGAGGCACAACGCCACGCACGGTTCCGGCCGGGAGCCGGCCCGGTCAGCGCCGTTGCCGTGAGCTCTTTTCGGCATTCTTGCGCGCTTTGGCCTCGGCTTCCAGCCACAGCTTCCGGGCCGGGGTCAACTCCCCCAAGGCACTCGTGGACCCCGGACCGCTGCGCCAGGCATGTGTGATCGCCAGCGCCAAGGCGTCGGCCGCATCGGCCGGCGACGGCGCCACCGCCAACTTCAGGATCCGGGTCACCATCATGGTCACTGCGGCTTTGTCCGCGCGCCCGTTCCCGGTCACCGCGGCCTTGACTTCACTGGGCGTGTGCATCGCTACCGGCAATCCGCGCTTGGCCGCCGCCGCGATCACGATTCCGGACGCTTGGGCCACGCCCATCACGGTCGACAGGTTGGTCTGCGAAAACACCCGCTCCACGGCCAGGACATCCGGCGCGTGCGCATCCAGCCATTCGTCGATCGATTCCGAGATCACCAGCAGCCGACGGGACAACGGAAGTTCCGAACTGCTGCCCACCACGCCGACGGCGACCAGGCTCGCGCTGCGATTCGGCTGCACATCGACCACACCCAAGCCGCAGCGGGTCAACCCCGGATCGACGCCGAGAACGCGCAGCGCCATCGCCGGATCAGTCTTCGTCGAGCTGCGCCATGACCTCGGCGCTCATGTCCGCGTTGGAATACACGTTCTGCACGTCGTCCAGATCCTCGAGCGCATCGTAGAGGCGCATGAATTTCCTTGCGTTCTCGACATCCAGTTCCACCTGCATCGACGGCACGAACCCGGCTTCGTCGCTGTCGTATTCGATGCCGGCTTCATTGAGCGCGGCACGAATCGCCGGCAGGTCCTGCGGTTCGGAGATCACCTCGAAGTTCTCGCCGCCGTCTTTGACTTCTTCGGCGCCGGCGTCGAGCACTGCGATCAGCACATCATCTTCGCTGAGCTCGTTTTTGGGCAGCGACACCACGCCTTTGCGGGCGAACAGGTAGGACACCGAGCCGGGGTCGGCCATATTCCCGCCATTGCGGCCGACGACCAAGCGGACTTCGGAAGCCGCGCGGTTTTTGTTGTCGGTCAGACACTCGATCAGGATCGCGGTGCCCTGCGGGCCGTAGCCTTCGTACATGATGGTCTGGTAATCAACCGCTTCACCGAGCTGGCCCGAGCCGCGCTTGATCGCCCGGTCGATGTTGTCATTGGGCACCGAAGTCTTTTTGGCCTTGGTGACCGCCAGTTCGAGCGCCGGGTTTCCTGCCAGATCAGGTCCGCCGACTCGCGCCGCGACTTCGATGTTCTTGATCAGCTTGGCGAAGGACTTCGCACGGCGTCCGTCGATGACGGCTTTCTTGTGCTTGGTGGTAGCCCATTTGGAGTGACCTGACATGCTTCTGCTCTACTTTCCTAGACTTTCCTGGACACTTCGGCGCCCGGTAACACTTCTCGGTTCTGCCGCATCATGCCGGCGAACAGTTCATGCACCCGCAATTCTGCGTGGTTGCCTTCCTGGGTGAGCACCTCCGGGTGGAACGAGGTGGCCAGGATATTGCCGGAACGCACGGCGACCGCACGATCGATTCCTTCGATTCTAACCGTGGCCAGCACGGTTACCCCGGAACTGGTCGCTTCGACCCATGGCGCGCGGATGAAAACCGCATGCACCGGACGCTCCGGCTCGGACAATTCGGCGAACTCCAGTTCCGTTTCGAAAGACTCCCGCTGCCGGCCGAAGGCGTTCCGCCGCACCGTCACGGGCAGGCCGCCGAGCGTCCGCTGGGGTTGCCCGGCCAGATCGACGGCCGGTTCGGCGAGCCGATCGGCCAACAGGATCATGCCGGCACAGGAGCCGTATACCGCCCGGCCCGAGGCGATGAACTTTTTCAACGGCTCCGCCAGGCCGAAAGCCCGGATCAACCGGTCCATCGCAGTGGATTCGCCGCCTGGGAGGATCAGGCCATCCAGGTCTTCGAGTTCGCTGGCCCGCCGCACCGCGACTGCCTGCACACCGACTGCGGCCAGAGCCGCCAGGTGCTCCCGGACATCGCCCTGCAGGGCGAGTACACCGGCTTTGAGTTCTGATCGCGTACTGGCCGAATTCACCCAGCAATCATACGTCCCCGGCTCCGACTGGGTGCCAACCGCTCAGTGGGACCTGTTGGCAACGTCGAAGGGCCTGCGCTGCAGCTTCGCAACGCAGGCCCTTCGACGTGCTTGTTTCGGAACTTCACTTCAGGCTGGAATCATTCAGCCTTGGGAACCTCGACGACCTGGGAATCAGCATTGCGACGGACCGAATCGATGCCGTTCATTGCGCTCTTCTTGGTCTTGTACCCCTGAGAGGTGGCAATAACCTCGCCATTGCCTGCCTTCAGACGGAAACGGAAACCACCGGATTTGTCTTCGTAGAGCTCAAACTTGCCTGCCATGCCTGAACCTCTCTGTTTGCGGAAACCTTGCGGCGACCGCGAATGGAATCCAACGTCTACAGTGTAGATCCGCATCCTGGAAATGAAAGCCTTTTCCGCATCGCATTTTCCGGTCCCGGCGTTGTCCAGTTCCGCTGAGCATGAAAGAGTCGACTCATGCCTACTTCTGACCAGGATTCACTGCGGAATCCGCTGCTCCACGACAGCCCGCTGCCCTACGGCCTGCCGGACTTCGAGGCGATTCGCACCGAGCACTATCTGCCGGCTTTCGCGGCCGGATTCCAGGCGCATTTGGCGGAAATAGCCGCAATCCGGAGCAATCCGGAACCGGCGGATTTCCAGAACACCGCGGAAGCCATGGAGCGGTCCGGCCGCTTGCTGCGCAACGTCAGCTACGTCTTCTTCAATCTCGCCAGCGCCGATGCCAGCGCCGAAATCCAGGAGATCGAACGCGAAATCGCACCGCAGCTCAGTGCGCATTCAGATGCGATCACGCTGGATTCCACCCTGTACGCGCGGTTCGCGGCGATTGAGACGGACGGACTGGCGGATGAAGCGCAACGATTGGTCGCGGAGTACCTGGACGAGTTCCGCCGGCTGGGCGCCGCGCTCGACGAGCCGGCCAAGGCCCGGTTGCGCGAGCTGAACAGCGCGCTGGCCGAGTTGAGCACCCGATTCGGCCAGGACAGCGTGGCCAATATGAACCGCGCCGCGGTCCTGGTCTCCGATCCGGCCGAGCTCGCCGGGCTGTCCGACGTCGAAATCTCCGCCGCGGCCGAGGCCGCCGACCAAGCCGGCCATCCGGGCGGCTACCTGCTCACGCTGATCCTGCCCAGCAACCAACCGGCCCTTGCCGCACTCGAGAACCGCGACGTGCGGCAGCGGCTGCACACCGCTTCGGTGCAGCGCGGTGCCACGCCGGATGGCATCGAAACCCTGCCGACCGCCAAACAGATCGCCGCCTTGAGGGCCGAGCGGGCAGAGCTGCTGGGCTTCGCGAACCACGCCGAATTCGAAACCGCCAACCAGACCGCGCCATCACTCACCGCGATCGGCAGCATGCTGGCTTCGCTGGCCCCGGCAGCAGTCCGCAATGCCGCGGCGGAAGCGGCCGCCCTGGCCGAGCAAGCCGGCCACCCGATCGAAGCCTGGGACTGGTCCTTCTACGCCGAAAAGGTCCGGGCCGCACGCTTCGACATCGATCTGGCCGCGCTGAAGCCGTATTTCGAACTCGATCGGGTGCTCCACGACGGGGTCTTCTTCGCCGCAAACCGACTGTACGGATTGACCTTCGAACTCCGGGACGACTTGCCGGGCTACCACCCCGACGTGCGCGTCTGGGAGGTGAAGAACCGCGACGGCAGCGGCCTGGGGCTGTTCCTCGGCGACTACTTCACCAGGGACAGCAAAAACGGCGGCGCCTGGATGAACGAACTCGTGGCGCAGTCCGATCTGTTGGACGAACGTCCAGTCGTGGTGAACAACCTCAATATCTCCAAACCGGCCGCGGGGAAACCCGCGCTGTTGAGCTACGACGAAGTGGTGACCTGTTTCCACGAATTCGGCCACGCCCTGCACGGGCTGTTCTCCGAGGTCACCTACCCCAGGTTCTCCGGCACCAATGTGCCCCGGGACTTCGTCGAGTACCCCTCCCAGGTGAATGAGATGTGGATCCTGTGGCCCGAGGTCGTCGCGAACTACGCCCGGCACCATGAAACCGACGAGCCGCTCGCCCCCGAAATCATCGACAGGCTGCGGGCCGCCAGCCTGTGGGGCGAAGGCTTCGCCACCACGGAATACCTCGGCGCTGCCCTGTTGGACCAGGCCTGGCACCAGTTGGCTGCCGGCGTCGACCCCGGCGACCCGTTGGAATTCGAAACCAAGGCGCTGCAAGCCGCCGGGGTCGATCTGCCGCAGGTGCCGCCGCGCTACCGGACCGGCTACTTCAACCACATCTTCGCCAGCGGGTACTCGGCCGGTTATTACGCCTACATCTGGTCCGAAGTGCTGGACGCGGACACCGTGGAATGGTTCAAGGAGCACGGCGGCTTGACTGCGGACAACGGCGAGCACTTCCGCCGCGAGCTGCTCTCCAGGGGCAATCGGATCAACCCGTTGCAGGCCTTCCGGAACTTCCGCGGCAGGGATGCGCAGATCCAACCACTGCTCGACCGGCGGGGCCTGAACTGACCATGCCGGTGCAGGGCGTCCGGATCCGGGACTGCGAGGCGGTGCAGACGGATTGGCTGCGCACATCGGCCATCGCCAAAGGCGGTAAGACCTTCAGCACGCATGGCATCGATTGGGCCTGGAATCCGGCGGAGCGTGCTTTGTACGGTTTGTTCCCGGAGCGGGTCGACGAAGCCGGCCTGCGGCCGGCGCTGGCCGAAGCGGTCCGTTTGGGTGCCAAGACCGTGGGCCTCTGGAGCAATGCCGCGGTCCGGGTCCCACAGGCCCTCGGACTCGGCTTCGAGATCGGCTGGCAGCCGTGGTGGATGGCAGCGGCGGTCGCCGACGTCCCGCCGGAAGACCCGCCATTGGCCACCCACCGGGGCTTGGACCTGCCGGCGGGTGCCTGGTCGGCCGAGTTGGCGCCCGACGGCGACTGGGCGGCGAGCGGCAGCCTCTTCATACCCGCCCAGGCCGAAACCGCCGGGCTACGGCCGGTCCGAACCGGATTGGCCGGCGTCTTCGACATGTGCGTCCTGGAGTCCCGCCAGCGGCAGGGACTGGGCAGCCGGATCCTCCGGGCTTTGGCCGACCGCGCGCGGAACGAAGGCGTGCAGACGCTGCTGCTGAATTCGACGCCCGCCGGGGAGCGGCTTTACCGGAGCCACGGCTTCGAACTGATCGGGCGCGGCCAGACGTACTGGCTGCACCTGGGCTAGTTTTTACCACCGACTTCTACCGCCAAGCCCGCCGGACAGCGCCTCAGCCCCCTAGACCCAGCGCGAACGCACAGTTACCCCCGCGCGAGTGCACAGTTGAGCACGGTGTTAGTCAAAAACACTGCGATTAACGGTGCGCTCGCGCGGGGAGGGTTGGCTACCAGCCGCGCTCGGCCAAGCGGTGCGGTTCCGGGATTTCCTCGACGTTGATGCCGACCATGGCCTCGCCCAGTCCGCGCGATACTTGCGCGATCACGTCGGGGTCGTCGTGGAAGGTGGTGGCTTTGACGATCGCGGCAGCGCGCTGCGCCGGGTTGCCGGACTTGAAGATGCCGGAGCCGACAAATACTCCGTCGGCGCCGAGCTGCATCATCATCGCGGCATCGGCCGGCGTCGCGATGCCGCCCGCGGTGAACAGCACCACCGGCAAGGAGCCGCGTTCGGCGACTTCTCTGACCAGTTCGTAGGGTGCCTGAAGCTCCTTCGCCGCGACGTAGAGTTCGTCTTCGGCCATCGAGCTGAGCCGGCTGATCTCCGCCCGGATCTGGCGCATGTGCGTGGTCGCATTGGACACGTCTCCGGTTCCGGCTTCGCCCTTGGAACGGATCATCGCCGCGCCCTCGTTGATCCGGCGCAGTGCCTCGCCCAGGTTCGTGGCCCCGCAGACGAAGGGCACGGTGAACTGCCATTTGTCGATGTGGTTGGTGTAATCGGCCGGGGTCAGCACTTCGGATTCGTCGATGTAGTCGACGCCGAGGGATTGCAGCACCCGGGCTTCGACGAAGTGCCCGATCCGGGCTTTGGCCATCACCGGGATGGACACCGAGGCGATGATCGAATCGATCATGTCCGGATCGGACATCCGGGAAACTCCGCCCTGCGCGCGGATATCGGCCGGCACCCGTTCCAACGCCATGACCGCGACTGCACCGGCGTCCTCGGCGATCCGGGCCTGCTCGGCGGTGACCACGTCCATGATCACGCCGCCTTTGAGCATTTCCGCCATGCCGCGCTTGACCCGGCTGCTTCCGGTGACCGACGTCGTCGATTCGCTCATTGTTACTTCCTCACGCTTCCTGGGATCAGCCACAGTGACCACAGACCACAGTGAACTGGCTTTGAATTGGCATCGGATTGGCCTGCCGGGGCAGACCGCTCAACTAGCGTCGATGCTAGTCCCCCGAGGCGCGGACAAGTCCAATTTTTCGGCAAAACTGCGCTTTAAGGGCCACAGGATTTTCCGTGGCCTGCACCGTCGCGGAAGCCTTCAGCGCGGAGGTTCGGCGTCCGCGATCTCGAAGGCCTGGCGACGGATCGTGAACACCCGTTGGAATACCGTGACCAGGCTTGCCACCGCCAGCAGCAGCAATACCGCCAGCAGCACCCAGTCCGGGATTCCCAACCCGACCAGGCCGGTGGCCACCAGCACCACCACGAGGCGTTCCGATCGTTCCGCAATGCCCACATTCGCGGTCAGGCCCAGGCCTTCGGCCCGGGCCTTGCTGTAGGAGACCAGCGAACTGAGCACCAAACAAATCAGAGCCGAGACTGCGATCGCCGGATTGGCTCCCCCGGTGAAAAACCAGATCACGATGCCGACGAAGACGCTGCTGTCGCCGACCCGGTCCAGGAACGAGTCCAGGAAAGCCCCCCAGGGCCCTTTCCGGTTCAGCTGCCGGGCCATCAGCCCGTCGACGATGTCCGAAAAGACGAACACCGTGATCAGCACGGTCCCCCAGAACAACTGGCCGAGCGGGTAGAAACCCAAAGCCCCGGCCATCACGCCGAGCGTGCCGACGATGGTCACCGTGTCCGGGGAAACCCCGCGGCGCACCAGGAACAAAGCAATCGGCCGGAAAATCGCGGCGAACAATCCGCGGGCATATTTGTTCAGCATGGTTTCAGTCCTCGGGCCAGGCTGATCGGACCTGATCCCAGACCTCGGCCAAGGTCTGCGTGATCGCCTTGGTCTGCGCGATGATCGGCAGGAAGTTCCCGTCGCCGCCCCAGCGGGGCACGATGTGCTGGTGCAGGTGCGCTGCGACGCCCGCGCCCCCGGTGACGCCCTGGTTCATGCCCAGGTTGAAACCGGACGGATTCGCCACCGAACGCAGCACCCGCATCCCGGTCTGCGTCAATTCGGCGAACTCGGCTGTCTCGGCAACCGTGAGATCGGTGTAATCCGGAATGTGCCGGTACGGGCAGACCAAAAGGTGGCCGGGGTTGTACGGGAAGAGGTTCAGCACCACGAAACAGGACTCGCCGCGGTGCACGATGAGCGAATCAGCATCGGATCTGGTCGGCGCCAGGCAGAACGGGCAGTCCTGTTCGCCCTTGCCGAACTGGCCCTGGCCGCCCTTGATGTAGGCCAGGCGATGCGGCGTCCACAACCGTTGAAAGGCGTCCGGCACCCCGGCGAGCTCGAAATCATCGGTTTGCTCAGTCATCAGCACACCTTCCGGTACCGGGCGCGAATCAACTCTGGATTTCGATCAGCGGGCTTCGACTGGTCCACGGTTCAGGAACCCGGAACCGACTCGGAATCAGCGCTGCCCGAGGTCAATTCCGCGTCCGTGGCGCGTTCCCGGATGGCCCGGACGATGCGCTCGATCGCCTCGGCGACCGGCACCCCGTTGTCCTGGCTGCCGTCCCGGAACCTGAACGACACCGCACCGGCTTCCGCATCCTCGCCGCCGGCGATCAGCACGAACGGGACCTTGTCCTTGCTGGCCGTGCGGATCTTCTTCGGGAACCGATCACTCGACAGGTCCAGATCCGCCCGCACTCCGGCGGCCCGCAATTGCGCGACGACGTCGGCCATGTAGTCGTTGAATGCCTCGGCCACCGGGATCCCGACCACCTGCACCGGAGCCAACCAGGCCGGGAAGGCCCCGGCATAGTGCTCGGTGAGCACGCCCATGAATCGTTCGACCGAACCGAAAAGCGCCCGGTGGATCATCACTGGCCGCTGCCGGGAGCCGTCCGCCGCCTGGTATTCCAGCTCGAAGCGCTCCGGCAGGTTGAAGTCCAGTTGGATCGTGGACATCTGCCAGGTCCGGCCGATCGCATCCCGGGCCTGGACGGAGATCTTCGGTCCGTAGAAAGCCGCGCCGCCCGGATCGGGCACCAGTTCCAGGCCCGATTCGGCTGCCACTTCGGCCAGGGTGCGGGTGGCTTCTTCCCAGACCTCGTCGGATCCGACGTACTTCTCCGGGTCCTTAGTGGAGAGTTCCAAATAGAAATCCGCCAGACCGTAGTCTTTGAGCAAACCCAGAACGAAGTTCAGAGTTGCGGTCAGCTCGTCCTTCATCTGCTCCCGGGTGCAGTAAATGTGTGCGTCGTCCTGAGTCATCCCGCGCACCCGGGTCAGACCGTGGATTACCCCGGATTTCTCATAGCGGTAGACCGAACCGAATTCGAAGAGCCGCAACGGCAGTTCCCGGTAGGAACGGCCCCGCGAGCGGAAAATCAGGTTGTGCATCGGACAGTTCATCGGCTTGAGGTAGTAGTCCTGGCCCGGCTTGCGGACGGTGCCGTCCTCATTGAGCTCGGCGTCCACCTGCATCGGCGGGAACATGCCGTCCCGGTACCAGTCCAAATGCCCGGAAACCTCGTAAAGGTGGCCCTTGGTGATATGCGGCGTGTAGACGAATTCGTAGCCGGCTTCGGTATGCCTGGCGCGCGAGTAGTCTTCCATCTCCTTGCGGATGATGCCGCCCTTGGGATGGAAGATCGGCAGGCCGGAACCCAACTCGTCCGGGAAGGAGAACAGATCCAGCTCGGTGCCCAATTTCCGGTGGTCCCGGCGTTCCGCTTCGGCGATCCGTTCCTGGTAGGCCTTGAGCGCGTCTTTAGTCGGCCAGGCGGTGCCGTAGATCCGCTGCAATTGTTTGTTCGCCTGGTTTCCGCGCCAATAAGCAGCCGAACTGCGGGTCAGCGCGTAGGCATTCGAAATCAGCTTGGTGTTTGGCAGATGCGGGCCACGGCAAAGATCCTGCCAGACCACCTTGCCCTCGCGGTCCAGGTTTTCATAAATGGTCAGCTCCCCGGCGCCGACTTCCTGCGAAGCGCCCTCGGCCGCCTCCGCGCCGCCGCCCTTGAGTCCGATCAATTCCAACTTGTACGGCTCGTTCCGCATCGCCTCGATCGCTTCGGTTTCGCTCACCACCCGGCGGACGAAGCGCTGGTTGGAATTGACGATCTTGAGCATCATCTTTTCGAGTTGCTTGAGATCTTCCGGGGTGAACGGTTCTTCGACGTCGAAATCGAAGTAAAAACCATCGGTGATGTACGGGCCGATGCCCAGTTTCGCATCCTGCCGGAGCTGCTGGACGGCTTGCGCCATCACGTGCGCGGTGGAGTGCCGCAGCACCTCGAGGCCCTCCGGCGATTCGATGGTCACCGCCTCCACCGTCGAGCCTTCCGGCAGCGGCTGGTCGAGATCCCGGAGATCGCCGTCGACCCGGGCCACCACCACATCACGGCGATCCCGGAACAGCTCAGTGCCCGTAGTCCCCTCAGCTACAATGCGTGGAAGTCCGTCCACGGTAAGCGAGATGGATCGAGCTGACGATTCCGACAAAAGAGCCTCCTGGGCGCGTTCCGGCTGTGTGGAAGACGGCATACGGGGACCGCAACCAGCCTCCCTGATGTTATCGGCTCGGCGCCGCTGCGGCCAACCTCCCTGCCACCGGTTGCCGGGCCGGAGCCCGCAGCTCAGGAATCCTGCCGCTGGCCCGGAACCCCGAGCAGGGAACGCATTTCTTCGGCTGCCAACAGCACGATCTTGCGCATCTGGTCTTCCGCTTCCGACGCCGCGCCGCGCTGGATCGCATCCGCCACGCCGACGTGCCAGTGGCGAGCTCTGGATTGCGGCTGTTCCGGCATCAATCCATGCGCGGTCCTGCCGCTGAGCACCTCGCCGACGGCTTCGTGCAGATGGGCGAACATTTCGTTCCCGGAAGCGCGCAGGATCGTGGCGTGGTATTCGATGTCGATCGCCAGGAACGTGGCCAAGTCGCCGGCGTTGCCTGCCGCGAGCAGTTCCCCGGCCAGACCGGTCAAGCGGCGGCCCTCGGCGGCACCGATCCGTGCCGCCGCCAAGTTGGCCGCGAGCGGTTCGATGCCCAGCCGCAGTTCGGTGATCGACAACAACTGCCCGTCCCGGTCCGGCCCGTTGAGCCGCCAGTGGATCACCTGGCGGTCGAAGACATTCCAGTGGGCCGACCCGGCTACCCGGACCCCGACGTTGCGCTTCGCGGACACCAGCCCCAAGGCCTGCAGCACCCGGGTCCCCTCCCGGACCACGGACCGGGTGCAGCGGTATCGCTGCTGCAAATCTTCGGTGCGCAGGATGCTGCCGGCCGACAGCACTCCGGCCACGATGTCCTGGCCGAACCCGTGGACGAAGTCTTCACGTCCGCGCCGCTCCTGCTCCGTCATCAAGCCATCTCCATCATCTGCATCTGCTTTATATTGAGCAGACATTGAATAAAGCATACTTTCTGGATAATCTGACACACAATACCCCCAGCAGCCCCGAATCAAGGGGCCATCCGGACAATGAGGTTCCATGTTCCAACCCACCGCGACGCTCAGCACCGAGGTCGCCGCCGCACAATCCTGGAACGGCCGTGACACGCTCTTGATCGTGGTCGCCGCCGTGGCCATCGCACTGATCGTGGTCCTGATCGCCAGCTTCAAAATGCACCCTTTCCTCGCGCTGACCCTAGGTGCTGCCGTGGTCGGCCTCGGCTCCGGCGTCGAACTCGGCAAGGTGGTGGGCAACTACGAAGCCGGCGTGGGTTCGGTGTTGCAGGAGGTCGGCCTGCTGATCGGCTTGGGCGCGATGCTCGGCAAGTTGATGGCGGATTCCGGCGGCGCCAACAAGGTCGTGGACACCCTGCTAGCCAAGGTCTCCGGGGCCAAAGTGCCCTGGATGATGGCCCTGGTCGCGGTCATCATCGGCCTGCCGATGTTCTTCGAGATCGGCCTGGTGCTGCTGTTGCCAGTGATCGTCCTGGTGGCCCAGCGCTCCGGGAGCAAGTTGATGCGGATCGCGATCCCGGCGCTCGCCGGGCTCTCGGTGCTGCACGGCCTGGTGCCACCGCACCCCGGACCGCTGATTGCGATCCAAGCCGTCGGTGCGCCGCTCGGGCTGACCTTGATTTTCGGGATCCTCGTCGCGGTGCCCACGGTGATCATCTGCGGACCGCTGTTCGCCCCACTGGCCGCCCGTTGGGTTCCGGTCGGCGCACCGAAGACCGCGGGCGGCGTAGACACCACGCGCGAGGGCATCGATCCCGACGTGAAACGGCCGCCCAGCTTCGCGGTCACCGTCTTGACCATCGTCTTCCCGGTGTTCCTGATGCTGCTCAAAGCAGTCATCGACATCCTTTCACCGGACGCCAAGAACCCCAGTCCGGTCCGGGTGTTCTTCGATTTCCTCGGCCAGCCCCTGGTGGCCATGACCTTGGCGGTACTGCTCGCCATGGTCACCTTCGGCTACGCCGTCGGGCTGTCCGGGGCAGCCTTGGGCAAGAAAATCGGCCAAAGCCTTGGCCCGATCGCCGCGGTGATCCTGATCGTCGGCGCCGGTGGCGGCTTCAAACAATCGCTGATCGGCGCGGGGGTCGGCGACACAGTCGCCAAATGGGCCCAATCGGCGCAGCTTTCGGTGTTGTTACTCGGCTTCCTGATCGCCGTGGCCTTGCGGCTGGCCACCGGTTCGGCAACCGTGGCCACGATCACCTCAGCCGGAATCGTGGCGCCGTTGGCGACCTCGTTGCCGCCCAGCCAAGCCGCCCTGCTGGCCTTGGCGATCGGCGCCGGCTCCTTGTTCTTTTCGCATGTCAACGACGCTGGCTTCTGGTTGGTCAAGGAGCTTTTCGGGTTGACCGTGGGGCAGACTTTCAAAACCTGGTCAGTGATGGAGACACTGATCTCAGTGATCGGATTCGGGCTCGTGATGCTCTTGTCCGGGTTGCTACAGTTGTGGGGGGTGAGTTGATGGACCAGCAGCCGATTCTCGTGGTGATGGGCGTCTCCGGATCCGGAAAATCAACCGTGGCCGCATTGTTGGCCGGACAGCTCGGTTGGGACTATCTGGAGGGCGACGACCTGCACCCGGCCGCCAATGTGGCCAAAATGTCCGCCGGGATCCCGCTGGACGATGCCGACCGTTGGCCTTGGCTGGATCGGATCGCGGAATGGATCGGGGCGCATGAAGCCGCCGGGCTGCCGGCGGTGGTGACCTGCTCTGCGCTGAAACGGGCCTACCGGGACCGGCTCGCCGCAGGCAGCCCGAAGCGTGTGGTCTTCGTCTATCTGCATGGCAGCCGGGCCGAAATCAAGGACCGGTTGGCGGCCCGGCACGGACATTTCATGCCCACCGCGTTGCTCGATTCGCAATTCGAAGCCTTGCAGCCCCCGGAACCCGACGAACGGTCGATCACGGTGGGCATCGGCCATGCCCCGGCCGAAGAGGCGGCGGAAATCATCCGAAGGCTCGGCTTGGCAGCGGACTGAGCCGCCGTCCCAGGTCGGGTCAGCTTTCGACTGTCCACGGCTCGACGACCCCGTCGTTCCACGCCAAGACCACGTACCCGTTGCAGCAATCCTGCAACGCGCCCTGCAACTCCATCATGGTGTTGATCTCGGACAAGGCGGCCGGAAGGTCAGCGACCTCGACGGCGAACCTGGCATCGCAAGCGGCAAGACCTCGGAACCCGGTTTGCTCAGCCATCGCCCTGGCATGTTGTGCGGCTGCGGCCGACTCGTCCAGGGTGACCACGAATTCGAGGCCTTCAGCGACAACCGAAAAGGACTCCGGCACCGAATCGAGCGCGCCGGCACTCAGATCGTGCAGCGTCAAAGCCTGCACCGCATCCGGCAGAGCCGCCGCGCCTTGCTGGAAGTAAACATAGAATCGGTGTTCGTCCGGATCGGCCATGAACTCAGCATATCCCCGGCACCCGCAGCTGCGGACGGCTCCGGAACACGGTGCCGAATCGGAGCCCGGCCGTTTTAGAATGGCCGGATGGCCGAGAACCCGAGCGCACCCCTGCAAGACCAAGTCGCCGCGATGCTGGCCGCAGCAGCCGACGGCGTGCTTCCGGCCATCGTGCAAGCCGGGCATCCGGCTCTGCGCACGCCGGCCGCTCGGTGGACCTGCCAGCTCGAGCCCGCGCAGCTGACCGAACTGATCGATCTGCTGCGCCGTTGCATGCACGCCGCGCCCGGAGTCGGCTTGGCCGCGCCGCAGCTGGGTATCAGCCTGCAACTCGCGGTGCTCGAAGACCGGCACCTGATCGAACCCGAAGCCGCAACACTCCGGGAACGCACCGAATTGGAGTTCTTCGCGGTGCTCAACCCGCGTTATGAAGCGCTGGGCCCGGAAATGGCCGAGTTTTACGAAGGCTGTCTTTCAGTCGACGGCTGGCAGGCCGTGGTGCCGCGCCACCGGGCCGTCGGCCTGCATTTCGAATCACCCGACGGCGTGGCCCAGTACCGTGAATTTTCCGGTTGGCCGGCCCGGATCGTGCAACACGAGACCGACCATCTGGCCGGCGAACTCTACCTCGACAAGGCAATCCTCCGATCGCTGGCCAGCAATGCGGAGTATGCCGCACGCTGGGCCGAACCCGGCATCGGGCTGGCCCAGCGCGGCTTGGGCTTCTAGGACTCCTCCGGAATTGCCGGATTCGCCGCGGACGGCAGGTGCTTCGCCCACCAACGCAGGATGTGTTCGAAGCGCTGCTTCCGATGCCGTGGCAAACCGGAGCGGGAGAGCTCGTGGCTTTCACCCGGGAACACCAGGAGCTCGGTTTCCACTCCCCGCCGCTTCAGCTCGACGAAATAGCGTTGCCCCTGCTCGATCGGGCAACGCCAGTCTTCTTCCGAATGGATCACCATAGTCGGCGTTCGGACCTGGCCGATCTGAGCCATCGGCGATTGCGCGGCGATCCGCTCCGGGTCGGTGCCGTTGTATTCGTCCGGGAACAGCCAGCCGATGTCCGAGGATCCGACGAAGCTCACCGGGTCCAAGAAGCCTCGTTCCACGATTGCCGCCCGGAAGCGGTGGTCCTGGCTGATCGTCCAGGCGGTCAGGTAGCCGCCGTACGATCCGCCCATCACACCGAGGCTCTGCGCATCCAATTGCGGATACTGCGCCAGCGCGCCGTCCAGGAAACTCATCACATCGGCCAGGTCCAAGGTGCCGAAAGCCTCCTTGATCGCCCGGCCGTGGTCCCGGCCGTAACTGCCGGAGCCGCGCGGATTGCACATCACCACGGCATAGCCGGCACCGGCATAAACCTGTGCTTCGTCGAAGATCCCCCAGCCGTATTGCGAAAACGGCCCGCCGTGGATGTTCAACAGCACCGGATGCGGTCCGGGACCTTCCGGCAGCAGCACCCAGCCGTGCACCGGGTAGCCGTCCGATCCGGCGAAAGTGTGTTCGACCGCCGGCACCGTCCGGGCTTCGGCCCGCCACGCCGCGGAGAAGTCACTGAGCCGGCGCAGCCCGCCGTCGGCAGTGTCGCCATCGGCAGTGCCGCCATCGACAGTGCTGGCGTCGACAGTGCCGGCGTCGACAGTGCCGGCGTCGATCAGGACTCCCAGATCGCCGAAGCTGTCCGGCCCGGTATAGGACAGCACCACAGTCCCGGCCGCAGCGGCGGCCGCGGTCACCACCAAATTGGCATCGAACAGCAGCTCGCTACCGGCGGCACTGATTTTCCACACCCGCTGCGCACCGCGGTGCCGCTCCAGGGCCAGCACCGCATCGGCACCGATCCGGACCAGATCCGGAGATTCCCCGAAGTCCTGCTGGTTCTGATCGGTCAACCGCCGCCAAGGCGCCGAACCGTCGCTCGGTGCCGCATAGACGCCGACTTGGCTCCCGACGAAGTCCATCCCCCGCATGCCCAGATCCTCGGCCAGAACGAAGAGCCAGGCGCCGTCCGCAGATTCCTGCGCCCGGTACACGGACAACCCGGAAAACGGCTGGTTGCTCAGTTGCGTGGCCTCCCCGCCCTCGGCCGGCATCACGTAGAGCTCGGTGCACAGGTCGCTGCGCGCCGGATCGTCAGCGGTGAAATAGACCCGGTCGCCGTCGGCGCTGAACCGCGGCGCGGAGTGCAGCAACGGCCCCGAGGTCAAGGCGCGGGGCTGCGGCACCGCGGAGAACGGTGCGGCCGTGCCGGAATCGGCCGCAAGCTGCTTGGCCCGGCCCTGCGGCTCGACCAGCGGCTCGGCATCCACTGCCGGAACGTCGACGATGAACACCTGGACCGGTTTGTCCAGGATGAAACCGTCGCCGTTCATCCGGTATTTGAAGGAAGTGATCAGGCGCGGGTCCTCAGCATTCGGCCCCACTCCTTCCACGGTCCCATAACGGCCCGGCTCCGGTTCGGCCGAGGCGAACACGATCTGCTCCCCCGACGGCGACCAGTCAAAGGACTCGATGCCCAGCTTCCGGTCCGTGATCGGCTGCGGCTCGCCGCCGGCCGCGTCCACGATGTGGATCTGGCCGGCTTTGCCGGGAGCCGAGCGGATGAAGGCCAATACCTTCCCGTCCGGAGAATACCGAGGAGCCGAGTCGCGGAATCCTCTGCTGATCCGGCGCGGCGCAGCCGAGCCGTCGACCGGCACCCGCCACAGTTGTCCGACATAACCGTCGGCATCGAAATCCGGGTGCGACACCGCCACGACCGCGGCGCTCCCGTCGGGATGCAGAGTGGGTGCCGAAACGGAGTTGACGAGTGGGAGATGAGTTGGTTTCACGCTAGGTGAGCCTAGTCCTATCGGCAGCCCGCGTCGAGGGCTCCCGGCGGGTGAACGCCGCTGCGCCGGGCAGCCTAGGATTGACGGATGGAACCCAAACCCTGGCCCGGGCAACCGCTGGGCGCGCTGATCTGTCCGGTCTGCGCCGGATCGTTCAGTTTCACTGCCGAGGGCACTGCCGGAGTGGCTTGTGAATCCGGGCATCGCTTCGACCGCTCGCGGCACGGGTATCTGAATCTGATCACTGGGAGCAGCAGCAAATTCACCCCGGATTCCGCCTCGATGGTTCGGGCCAGGGCATCGTTTCTGGCTTCCGGGCATTTCGAACCCTTGGTCGAAGGGCTCGACCGGGCGTTTGCCGATTTCGCTCCGCAGCCGGGCGCAAATCCACTGATCGTGGACGCCGGCTGCGGGACCGGGCATTACCTCGCCGGGCTGCTCCGGGGTGCTGCTTCCGGCTATCCGGCGATCGGTCTGGATTTGTCCCCGGAAGCCTTGCGCCACGCGGTCCGGGCCAATCCGGGAATGCTCGCCCTGGTCTGGGACCTTTGGCGGCCGTTGCCGTTGGCTGCGGACAGCGCCGACGCCCTGTTCGTGGTCTTCGCGCCGCGCAACATCGACGAATTCCACCGGGTGCTGCGCCCGGACGGGTTGCTCGTGATCGCCACCCCGCTGCCGGAGCATCTTTCCGGGCTGCCCGCCCTGGACGGCAGGCTCGGCCAACAACCGGAAAAACAGGCCGCCCTCGCAGCTGCCGTCGAAGGCCGGTTCACCAGCTTGGCGGAAACTGAGATCCGGGTTGCTGCTACGCTGCACAACGCAGAAGCGAAAGACTTGCTCCTGATGGGCCCCACCGGCCACCACCTGGACCCGGAGGCGCTCCGGGCGATGGACCAGGCCGAATACCGGGTCCACTTCGGCTTCAGGATTTCAGCTTTCCGGCCGCTGCCGACGCCGACCGACCCACCGGTGCTGCGCCTGCCCGGCCGCTGAGCGCTGCTACCGGCCTGCGCACCGCGTGCAGATCCACGCTCAGCAAGCGGAACGCCAGCTGGGTCACCGGGCCGATGCCCAACGCGAAGACCAAGGTGCCCAGCCCGGCGACGCCGCCGAGCAGGAATCCGATCGCGACCACGACCACCTCGATTCCGGTCCGGATGATCCAGACCGGTTTCCCGGTGCGCCGAACCAGCCCGGTCATCAGACCGTCCCGCGGGCCGGGCCCCAACCGGGCTCCGACATACAACGCGGTGGCGAAGGCCAGCAGCACCAGCCCGGCGAGAAACATCAGGGCTTGCAGCCACAGCGCCTGGGGTTGGTGCAGCATGGCCAAACTCAGATCCGCGAAGATCCCGATCAACAGCGCATTCGCCAAGGTTCCGAACCCCGGCCATTGCCGCAACGGAATCCAGAGCAGCAGCACGCCGGCTGAGATGAGGATCGTGCAGATGCCGAAGGACAGTCCGGTGCTGTGCGCCAGGCCTTGGCCGAAAACATCCCAAGGAGAAGCGCCCAGATTGGCCCGGATCATCAACGCGATCGCAAAACCGTAGGCGAACAGGCCCAAGAACAGTCGGACCAGCCTGACCGGGAGGTTCCCGGTGGTGAGAAACGTCTTCATGCGGCGGCTTGCACTCTCGATTCTTGGTTGTGGCGATTCATGGAAAGCAGCATTCGAGGCCGGGCGGACCCGCAGGGTTTGGACGGCATCGAGCCGGGACCTTTCGGCCAAATTTCCCGGCTACTGACAGCTTGCGAGCAATTGGCCCCACCGGAAAGAGCCAATTCTCGCTCTTTGGCGTGGGACCAGGTAGCCAATTCGGCTTAAAGTGGACTCATGAACCAAATTGTCTCCGCACGGAGGATGGCCCGGGAACTCGGCGAATGGCGTACCCACCGGGCCGCTTACCTCGCCTTGGCGGACCGGATCAGGGTCATGTTGATCGACGGCCGTTTGGCGAGCGGCACCCGGCTGCCCGCGGAGCGGGAGCTCAGCACCGCCTTGCAGATCTCCCGGACCACGGTTGCCGCCGCCTACGCGCAACTGCGCGATGACGGGTATCTGCGCAGCATCCGAGGATCCGGTTCCACCCTGGTGCTCCCCGACGGCAAGCGCGGCGGCCCGGGCGGCCCGCAGGAACTGGCCTTGGATTTCACCAAGGCCGCAGCTGCCGCCTATCCCGGGCTCCCCGCGGCCTACCAATTCGCGGTGGAGCAATTGCCCGCCTACTTGGGCCACCACGGCTTCGACATGCAGGGCCTGCCGGAATTGCGCGCCGCGGTCGCCGAACACTACGGACGCCGCGGCCTGCCCACTAGCGCGGACCAGATCTTGATAACGCTCGGCGCGCAACACGCGCTGAGTTTGCTGACGCACACCATCTACTCGCCCAGCGAACGCATTCTGGTGGAACACCCGACCTACCCGCACGCGATCGACACGTTTCTGGGCGCCGGCGCCCGATTGCTCGCCATGCCGGTCAGCTCAGCCGATGGCTGGGACATCGCCGAGGGTCAGATGCTGATCCGCCGGGCGGCTCCGAGCATGGCCTTCCTGATGCCGGATTTCCAGAATCCGACCGGGGCCAGCATGTCCGCGGAGGACCGGGAACGGCTGGCCCGCTTGGCACAACGCGAAGGGACCGTGCTGATCGCCGACGAAACCACCGCGATGCTGGACATCGATCGTGGCGAATTGCCGCCGATGGCTGCGTTCTCCGGTACCGTGGTCACCATCGGCTCGTTGGGCAAGCTCGCCTGGGGCGGCATGCGGATCGGCTGGATCCGCGGCTCCCGGGACTTGCTGGCCCGGGTCCAACGGGCCCGGCCGGCCTTCGACCTCGGCACTCCGATGCTGGAACAACTGGCCTCCATCGCGCTGTTGCGCGACGCCGATTTGATGGTCGCCAACCGGAGTCGGGACTTGCGCAGCGGACGGGATTTCCTGGTCGCCGAAATCCAAGCCAATTTTCCGCAGTGGCAGCTCCACGTGCCCGACGGCGGCATGTCGCTCTGGATCAACACCGGCGACGTCTCTTCCTCGGCTTTGGCGTTGGCCGCACGCAGCGAGGGCCTGGCCCTGGTGCCCGGGCCGCGGTTCGGTCTTGAAGGGGCCTTCGAACGGTTCCTGCGGATCCCGTTCACCTATCGCCAGGACGAACTCGCGGCCGGCGTGCAGGCACTGTTGCGCGCTTCGCGGAGCGTCGGCAGCGCCCCGGCTCGGATGCCGTTGCAAGCCGTGATCTGAGGCTTGGTCTCAATAAGATCTCAGATTAGATTTATTGTCCGGATGTGCTGTGCCCGAAATCCCCACGTAGTAGGCTGATTGGATACTTCGTATCAGCTGGCTGCAGATCAAGGGGGATTCAATGTTCGAGTGGTTGTTCGACAACGGTTGGGCGCTGTGGTTGATTCTTTTCCTGGTCCTGGCGGTCATCGAGATGCTGACCCTGGACCTCTTTTTCATCATGATGTCGGTGGGCGCGCTCGCCGCGCTGATCGCCGATGTGCTCGGCGCGCCGCTGTGGGTCGAAGTGATCGTCTTCTGCGTGGTCGCCCTGGCCATGATCTTCTTCGTCCGGCCGATCGCCCTGCGGCACCTGCACAAGGGCCCCGGCGAATTGCGGACCAATGTGGCCCGGCTCATCGGCCATCCCGCCTTGGTCATCGCCCCGGTGAGCGCCGACGCCGGCCAAGTCAAAATCGGTGGTGACATCTGGAGCGCTCGGAGCAAGGACGGTGTGCCGCTTCCTGCCGGGACCGACGTCGAAGTGGTCTCCATTGACGGCGCAACCGCAGTGGTCGCCGCGCTGCCGGCACGCCCCGAAGCCGGACATTCCGCGGCTTCCGCCGGAGCCTGAGCCCCGCACGGCCGGAGCCGCACGTCCAAATTTGAACCGATGACCGAAACCGCAAGGGAACAGAGGGAAAATGGGTAGCAATGCCGGAGGCGTAGCACTGACAATCGTGCTGCTGGTTCTCATCATCTTCGTCGTGATCGTCTTGGTCCGCTCGGTGCGGATCATTCCGCAGGCCCGGGCCGGCGTGGTCGAGCGGCTGGGCAAGTACCAGCGCACGCTCAACCCGGGATTGACGATCTTGATCCCTTTCGTGGACCGTTTGCTCCCGCTGCTGGACCTTCGCGAACAGGTGGTCTCGTTTCCCCCGCAGCCGGTGATCACCGAAGACAACCTGGTGGTTTCCATCGACACCGTGGTGTACTTCCAAGTCACCGACCCCCGGGCCGCGACTTACGAAATCGCCAATTACATCCAGGCCGTGGAACAGCTGACCACGACGACCCTGCGCAATGTGGTCGGCGGCTTGAATCTCGAAGAGGCGCTGACCAGCCGGGACCAGATCAACGGCCAACTCCGTGGCGTGCTCGACGAAGCCACCGGACGCTGGGGCATCAGGGTCTCCCGGGTGGAGCTCAAAGCGATCGACCCGCCACTGTCGATCCAGGATTCGATGGAGAAGCAGATGCGCGCCGAGCGGGACCGCCGGGCTGCCATCCTGACCGCCGAAGGCACCAAGCAATCGCAGATCCTCACCGCAGAAGGCGAGCGGCAATCGGCGATCTTGAAGGCCGAAGGCGACGCCAAGGCGGCGATCCTGCGCGCCGACGGTGAGTCGCAGGCGATCCAGAAGGTTTTCGGCGCCATCCACAAGGGCAACCCGACCCAGAAGCTCCTGGCCTACCAGTACCTGCAAACCTTGCCGAAACTAGCCGACGGTTCGTCCAACAAGCTCTGGATCATCCCGTCCGAGGTCGGCGAAGCGCTCAAAGGCATCGGCAACGTGCTCGGAAAAGTCAGCCCGGACAGCGCCGAGGCCGGCGCCGAAGCCGGATTCGAGGCACCGGAACCGCCGAGCGGCAGCAGCGGAGGCAGCCACAGCGCCTGAGCCTGCGCGAAGGCGGGTGCCGGGCAGCTATAATGGAAACCTTGCCTATCCGTCGGCGGCGGCTTTCCGAGTGGGAACAGAGTGCCGCCGTGCGACGTTGAAGCCAAGGCAGAGATTTTGAGCAAAGGGAGAAATCATGAGTGATCGCAGCTTGCGTGGCATGCGTCTGGGCGCCCAGAGCATGGAGACGGAATCCGGCGTGGAGCCGGCTCCGCGGCAACGCGTGGAGTACCGTTGCGAAGACGGCGAACAGGTTTTCGTGACCTTTGCCGCAGAAGCCGAGATTCCGCCGGTGTGGGTTTCCAAAACCGGCAAAGAAGCGATCCTGGTCGATGGCGAAAAGCCGGTCGATTCGAATGAAAAGGCCGTCCGCACGCACTGGGACATGCTCTTGGAACGCCGCTCGGTGCCGGAACTGGAGCAGATCCTCGATGACCGTTTGAAGATCCTCCGGGCCAAGCGCGGCGAAAAAGTCAGCTAGTCGCAATACCGAAAAGGGCGGAACCGTTGGTTCCGCCCTTTTCCGTGCTCCTGCCAGTCCCGGCCCAGCGCAGCTTTGCCGGTGAGCCCGGTTACCGCTTCGCTTGCTTGCCGGTCAGTTTGTTCCAGCGCGCAGTCAAGCCCCATTTGGTGACATTGAGCACCGCTTCTTGGAAAATGTTGCCGCTCATCTTGGAGGCCCCGAATTCGCGTTCCACGAACGTGATCGGAACTTCGACGATCTTCAAGCCGAGCTGCGCGGCCCGCCACAGCATGTCCACCTGGAATCCGTAGCCCACCGAATCGACCTTGGTCAGGTCGATCTGCTCCAGGGTTTCCCGGCGGAAGGCCCGGTATCCTCCGGTGATGTCGCGGTATCTGACGCCGAGCAGGATCCGCGAATACAGACTTCCACCGCGCGAGATCAGCTTCCGGTGCAAGGGCCAGTTGACCACTTTCCCACCGGGCACCCAACGGGAGCCGAGCACCAAATCGGCGCCCTGCTCGACCGCGTCGAGCAGCAACGGCAACTGCTCAGGCTGATGCGAGCCATCGGCGTCCATTTCCACCAGGACGTCGTAACCGGCTTCGAGACCCCAGTTGAATCCGGCGATATAGGCCGCACCCAGGCCCTCTTTGCCCTTCCGGTGCAAGACCTTCACCTGCGGATCGGCTGCCGCAAACTGGTCAGCCAGTTCACCGGTGCCGTCCGGGCTGTTGTCATCTGCGATCAGCACATCGACTGAAGGAACCGCCTCGCGGAGTCGAGTCAACGTCTTCGGTAACGACTCGAGCTCGTTGTAGGTCGGGATAATTGTCAGGACGCGCACGCAATGGCCTTTCGTTGCTCAGCTGGCACCAAAGATCCATTATACGGGCAAGGAAATGGGTAGGTTCACGCGCCTTCGGGCCAATTCCGATGCCGCCGTCGTGGTGCATCCAAACTGTTTTCTACTGACGCGTGAACCTACCCGTTACAAGAGCCACCGACGCACAGCATTCTTCGGTGCTGATTCGGACATGCACCCGAATCATTGCCGGAATACTGGTCTCGCCGTGGCCAGGCCTTTCCCCAACTGCTTCTTGAAGAAACCCGTTGAGCTAAAATCCTACGTGCTGTGTTCGAACTGTCAATATCCTTCTGACCTGCGGCTTTGTGTGTTTCCGCAGGTCAGGCGGGGATATCCGAATACCAAATTTTACGGAATATTTTCGTATTCCGGACGGCTTCGGCGTGTCGTCCCCCATGAGTTCTCCAATTCTTCCGGAGCGCCTAGAAATCTGCCTCGGCGGCAGCGTAGAGTTCTTCGCCGCGGTGCACGGTGAGCAGGCACTGCGGAGCATTCTCGGTGTCCAAAGCCGGCAGCAGCGGGGTGCGGGACCTGGGGTCGGTGCTCCATGACTGCACCCGCTCATCGGCTACCTGCACCATCAGTTCGTCGACCTGCCAGACCGCGAAACTCGCCGGCGCACCGGGGACGAGTTGCCCGATCATCGGATCCTGCTCCTTCGCCGCACGCCAACCGGCACGGCTGTAACCCAGGAAGGCCGCCCTGGCCGAAATCCGTTGCGCCGGCTGATGATGGGCCAAACATGCTTTGACTCCGGCCCAGGGGTCGAAAGGGGTGACCGGCGAATCGGAACCGAGACAGACCGGGACACCGGCAGCGAACAGCTCCGCGATCGGGTTCATCCGTCCGGACCGACCAGCGCCCAGACGTGCCTCGTAGAGCCCTCCGGGGCCGCCCCAGAGCGCGTCGAAGGCCGGTTGCAAGCTCGCAGTCACCGAGAACTCGGCGAGGGCCGCAATCGCCGCCTGATCGATCATCTCGGCGTGTTCGAAACGGTGCCCTGCGGCTCGTACGGCCGCCGCTCCCACGGTCTCTGCGGCCCGCCGCAGGCCGGCCACCGCCGCATCCATGCCGGCATCGCCGATGATGTGGAATCCGCCGGACAAACCGAGCTCGCTGCAAGCCGCAAGATGCTCGGCGATGCGCTCTTCGTCCAGGGAGAGGGTCCCCCGGCGCCCCGGAAGGTCGGCGTACTCCGCACGCAGGCGCGCGGTCCGGGATCCGATCGAACCATCGACATTCAAATCCCCGCCGAGCCCGCGCGGCCGGACTCCGTGTTCTGCCAAATCCCGGAGCACTTCCCGGCCTTGCTCGGCACTGCTGATCGCCTGAGCCCAGTACGGAAGGACTTCCGGATACCCCGGCTCCGAGGCGGACCGCTGCATCAATCTGCCCAGATCCGCCAGTGCACCTGCCCCGGGGATCGCCATCTCCGCGACCGCAACGTGGCCGGAGGCGGCCGCGGCATGCAAGGCGGCTGTCTGGTAGCGCTCCCTGGTGGCACTGTCGAAGTCCCGCACCGCATCGCGCACGATCCGGTGCGCTTCGCCGGTCACCACGCCGTCGGGACGCCAACCGGGCAACCCGGGCAGCTCCAGACGCCTGGCCAGACTGCTCGAAACCACGGCGGAATGCACGTCCACCCGGGCGAGATAGATCTCGGCACCTGATCCGGCCCGGTCCAGCTCTTCGGCGGTCGGCGGCCGGCCTTCCGGCCAAGCGGTCTCGTCCCAACCGAATCCGAGCAGCACCCCCGGGCTCCGGACCGCTCCGGCAACCTCGTCCAGCAGCGCCTGCAACGAATTCGCCGCACCCAAATCCAAGGACTCCAACGCAACCCCGGTTTCGGTGAGATGCACATGCGAGTCCACGAAGCCCGGTGTGATCAGCGCCCCGCGCAAATTGACCAGCCGCATCGAAGAGTCGTAGACCGATGTGGCCGCATGTTCGCCGCCGACCCAGGCCACCGTGTTCCCGTCCACGAGCATTGCGCTGGCCAGTGGATCAGCCGCACTGTACACGGATCCATTGCGGTAAAGGGTCAAAGCCATTGTCTTCCTTCCGGAGCCCGCGATGAGGCCCACGACATGCAGTTGCGGTTGCTCGGCGCTATTCGGCCAACGACGAATAGGCCACGACGCCGCGCCGAATGCGTTCGATCGCTTCGACGCAGGCGCTACGGACCCCGGGCGCCAGACCCGGTACCGAGGCCAATTGGTCCAGCAGGTCGATGACTTGCTTGGCCCAGCGGACGAAATCCCCGGCAGCCAGGTCCGTGCCCTCCAGCACCCGTTCCAGATGCCGGCCGCGGGCCCATTTGTGGATCGGCCAGACCAAGCCGAATTCGGGTTCCGAGGTCAACGGCAATCGGCTCTGCGACTCGAGGTCCTCCAACATCGACCACTGCCGGACCAGCACGTCCATCGACGCGTCCAGGGCCGCGCTCGGCATCTTCACGCGCAGCCCGCGCTCTTCACGCTTGGACTGATAAACCAGTGCCGAGGCGAAGGCCGCCATTTCCGCTGCTTCAAGCTGGTCCAGGGCGCCTTCACGCAAACACAAGGCGATCAACAAGTCTTTTTCGCCGTAGATCCGGCGCAACCGCTGGCCATCCGCAGTCGGCTTCAGCTCCCGGCCTTCGCCGCCCGGGGCCGGGGTCAAGAATCCGTAGCTCTCCAGCACGCCGCACACCCGGTCGAAAGTCTTCGCGATGGTCCCGGTGCGGCTTTGGATCTGCTGGACCAGGGCATCAGTTTCCCGGCGCAACCGCCACCAGCGTTCAGACCAACGCGCATGCGCCTCCCGGTCGCTGCAACCGTGGCACGGGTGCCCGCGCAGCGCCCGCCGCAGGGCGCTGATCTTCGCCTCCTGTTCGACCTGCCGGGAGCTGCTGAACGCAGGCGGCTGCGCCGCCGCGGGCTCTGCGGTCTGCACGGCATGCCGAAGTGCAGCCACCAGGTCCTTGCGATCCTTGGCCTGGCGCAGATTGAACTGTTTGGGAATCCGCAGTTTGTTGATCGGCACGGCTGGGCCGTCCAGGTCATGCCGGTTGATCCGCCGGGTTTCGCGGGCATCGGTCAGGACCGTGGGCTTGGGTTCGTGCAGATTCGGATCATTGCTCAGAACCACTGCGAACCCCGGCATCCGGCCCGCAGTGATTTCCAGCACATCACCCGGCCGCAGTCCGGCGAGCGATTCGTCCACCGCATCGCGCCGGGCCCGGCTGTGCTGTTTCGAGGCGGCGTTCTCGGCATCGGAAAGCTCTCGGCGCAATCGCGCGTACTCCGCGAAATCTCCGAGGTGGCAGGTCATCGACTCGCGATAGCCGGCCAGTGATTCCTCCCTGCTGCGCACTTGCCTGGCCAAGCCGACCACTGATCGGTCCGCCTGGAACTGCGCGAACGAAGACTCCAAAATCTCCCGGGCCCGGGCCCGGCCGAACTGGGCGATCAAGTTGATGCTCATGTTGTAGGTCGGCCGGAAACTCGAGTTCAAAGGATAGGTTCGCCGTGAAGCCAAACCGGCCACCGCACCGGGATCGGTTCCCGGTTGCCACAGCACCACGGCATGGCCCTCCACGTCGATGCCCCGGCGGCCGGCCCTCCCGGTCAACTGGGTGTATTCCCCCGCCGTGATGTTGACATGCGCCTCGCCGTTGAACTTCTCGAGTTTTTCCAACACCACCGATCGGGCCGGCATATTGACGCCCAGGGCCAGGGTTTCGGTGGCGAAGACCGCCCGGACCAGCCCCCGGGCGAACAAGGACTCGACGACTTCCTTGAAGGTCGGCAGCATTCCTGCATGGTGCGAAGCGATACCGCGGAGCAGCCCCTCGCGCCAGGACCAGAATCCGAGCACATCCAGGTCGTCACTGGGAATGTCCTCGCTCGCGGCGTCGATCAACGCCGCGATTTCTTGGCGTTCCGCCTCGGTGGTCAGCATGATTCCGGCGTCGACGCATTGGCGCACCGCGGCATCGCAGCCGGCGCGGGAGAAGATGAAGTAGATCGCCGGGAGCAGATTGGCCCGCTCCAGGGCCAACACCACCTGCGACCGGCTGGCCGTCCGGGCCGGCGACTGTGGGGCATCGCCGCGACCCGCAGCCTGTCCCTTGCGCCCGTGCCATTGCTTGCCGCCGCCGCTGCGCCCGCCGCGGCCATGCGCGAAGCGGCCCCGGGACCGGTTTTCGGACTCGGTGCGGGCCAATTCCAGCAATTCCGTGTTGACCGCGGGAACCGCATCCCGATCGGCCACCGCCAGCTGGTCGAAAGAAGTATCGCCGGCGAACAGGTCCACGATGTCCTTGCCGACCATCACATGCTGCCACAACGGGATCGGCCGGTGTTCCGAAACGATGATGTCGGTCGATCCGCGCACGGTATCGAGCCAGGCGCCGAACTCCTCCGCGTTCGAGACGGTGGCGCTGAGCGAGACCACCTGGACATCGGTGGGCAGGTGGATGATGACCTCTTCCCACACCGCACCGCGGAACCGGTCGGCGAGGTAGTGCACCTCGTCCATCACCACGAAAGCCAAATCGTCCAAGGAATCAGAGCCGGCGTAGAGCATGTTGCGCAGCACTTCAGTGGTCATCACCACGATCGAGGCTTCCGGATTGATCGAGGAGTCCCCGGTCAGCAGGCCGACGTCGGCCGCGCCGTATTTCGCCGCCAGTTCGGAGTATTTCTGATTGCTCAAGGCTTTGATCGGCGTGGTGTAAAAGGCTTTGAGCCCGCGGGACAACGCCAGGTAGACCGCGAATTCCCCGACAATCGTCTTGCCGGCGCCGGTCGGCGCGGCGACCAGGACTCCCCGACCGGCTTCCAAGGACCGGCAAGCCGTCACCTGGAAGTCGTCCAGCCCGAAGTCGAAGGTTTCTTTGAAAGCGCCGAACTCGGTCTGCGATTCGGCTTGCCGCTGCTTCGCAGCTTCGAATCGTTCGGCCGGCGAGTTGCCCGCCGACTCATCAGGATGGACCGAGGACTGTGCACGCATGGAACCAGCCTATGCCCCCACCGGGCCGAGCTTTGCTACAGGTTGCCCAAATCACTCAGCGGCGTGGCGGAATCAGCGGTGTCCTCGGTCTCCTGGACGCGTTTCGCAGCACGCTTGTCCCGCCGCCGGTCCAGTAACACGCACAGACCCATCGCGCCGAAATACAGCAACAGCAGAGGCCCGGCCAAGAGGAACATCGTGAAGGCGTCATTGCCCGGTGCGGCCATGGCGGAAACGATGGTGACCGCCAGAACCGTGATCCGCCAACTTTTGAACATCGTCTTGCCGCGCAGCACGCCGGCCATGTTCACGCCGACCAGAACCACCGGCACCAGGAAAGCGATGCCCATGAAGAGCACTAGCTGCATGATGAAGGTGATGTAATCGGTGGCCTGGATGAAGTTCGTGCCGCCTTGCGGGGTGAACGACGTGAGCGCGTACACGATGTTCGGCATCACCCACCAGCCGCAATAGGCGCCGGCCAAAAACAACGGCACCGCGGCGAACATGTACCCGAAGGTGTAACGGCGTTCCTTGGTGTTGAGCCCCGGCGTGATGAACGCCCAGATCTGATAGATCCAGATCGGCGAGGAGATGATCGCGCCCAGGAAGAACGCGGCCTGCACCCGCAAATCGAATGCCGTCGCGACTCCGGCGAAGTTCACGCCGGCATCGAAGTTGCGTTCCTTGGCCAATTTGACCAGGGGCTCCGAAATCGCGGCGAACAGCGGATCGTAGAAAAACCATCCGGCGACTGCGCCGAGAATCAACCCGATCGACGCTTTGATCAGCCGGTTGCGCAGCTCGATCAGGTGTTCCTTGAGGGACATCCGCCCCTCGGGGTTGGCTTTACGCCCCTTGAAAAGTGCCACGTCCCGCTGTGGCGCTAAGCCGGGGTGTTGCCAGGCGGAGTCGTCTGCCCGGTAGTGGTGCCGGTGCCGGGCGCATTGTTGGGGTTCACCGGGTTCACCACGGTGCCCTCCACCGGCGGCTCGGCAGCGCTGTTTTTCTGTTCAGCTTCTTTGCCGTCGTTCTTCGACTCGCGAACCTCGGATTTGATGATCCGGAACGACTGGCCCAGGCTGCGCGCCATCCCCGGAAGCTTCGGGGCGAAGAAGAGCAGCACAAGGACCAAAACGATGATGCCGATAACCCACGGCTCTCTTAAAAACCCCACGAAGATTCCTTTCGGTTTGCTGATTCATCCTACCGCGTCCGCGGAGCCGTTGTTGCTATTTGTTCGCTTTGACCAGTTCGAGGTCGCGCAACGACTGCGCCTGCCCGCGCAACCGCCGCCGGGCCACCCGGCGTCGGACTCGATCGATCCGCCGTCGGCGTTTGCCGGCCCGGTATTCCTCGGCCAGCAGGGCCGGGTCGCTGGAAACCGCCCAACCGGGTTCGCGTTCCGGGAGCGGCGTTTCCGCGGCGCCCCCCGGGAGCTCGCCGTCGGGCCCTCCGGTCCGGTTGCCCATTCGGGCAGAGGCTTCGCTGAATTCCTTTCCCAGACGCACGACATGCCGCCACAACTTGATTCCGAGCAGCACAACGTATAACAAGGAGAGGGCCAACAATGCGACCCAGATCACGATCCATGACCACCAAGGCATGGAACCAGTCTAGAGACACTCAGAAGGATTCATGCCCACACTACCGACCAAGCCGTCGGGCGCCGATCCGGCAGCCCCCCAGCAACACGACGACAACGGCCAACATCTCACCCGAGGACTGAGCAATCGGCACATCCAGCTGATCGCGATCGGCGGGGCGATCGGCACCGGGCTCTTCCTGGGTTCCGGCAAGACGATCAGCGTCGCCGGCCCCAGCGTGATCTTCGTCTACATGATCATCGGTTTCATGCTCTTCTTCGTCATGCGCGCAATGGGCGAAATCCTGCTCTCCAATCTGGGCTACCGCACCTTCGCCGATTTCGCCGGCGATCTGATCGGCCCGTGGGCCGGATTCATGGTCGGCTGGACCTATTGGATTTGTTGGATCATCATCGGCATCGCCGATTTGGTGGCGATCTCCGGCTACGTGAAGTACTGGGCACCGGACATTCCGCTGTTCATTCCGGCGCTGCTGACGATTGTGCTCTTCCTGGTCCTGAACCTGGTTGCGGTCCGGCTCTTCGGCGAGCTGGAATTCTGGTTCGCCCTGATCAAGGTGGTCGCGATCATCGCACTGGTGGTCATCGGGATCGTGCTGGTAGCGATCGCCTTCCGCTCGCCCAATGGCGACACCGCCTCGCTGGCGAATCTCTGGAACGACGGCGGGATGTTCCCGAACGGTTTCATCGGGTTCCTGGGCGGATTCCAGATCGCGATCTTCGCCTTCCAGGGCATCGAGTTGGCCGGCACCGCAGCGGCCGAAACCAAAGACCCGGAAAAGACCCTGCCGCGGGCGATCAACTCGATTCCGATCCGCGTGCTCTTGTTCTACGTGGGCTCACTCATCGTGATCATGGCGGTCACCCCGTGGCGCTACGCCCAGGCGGACAAGAGCCCGTTCGTCGAAATGTTCGCCTTGATCGGCTTGGCGGCGGCCGCCGGCGTGGTCAATTTCGTGGTACTCACCTCAGCGGCTTCCAGCGCCAACTCGGGCATCTTTTCCACCTCGAGGATCATGTACGGCATGGCCGGTGACGGTGAAGCGCCGAAGACCTTCTACAAACTGTCCCGGAACAAAGTGCCGGCCCGGGCGCTGATGCTCTCCTGCTTGGCGCTGCTGCCCGGCGTGGCGCTGCTCTACGCGGACAATTCCGTGGGCGCGGCCTTCACCTTCGTGACCTCGATTTCGGCGATCTTGTTCATCACGGTCTGGGGATTCATCATGGTTTCCTATCTGGCCTACCGGAAGAAGCGCCCCGAGCTGCACGCCGCCTCGAAGTTCAAAATGCCCGGCGGGCGGTTCATGGCCTGGACGGTGCTGGTCTTCTTCGCCTTGATCATCGTCACGCTGGGCTATTTCGAAGACACCCGGATCGCCCTGTTCGTGGCACCGGTCTGGTACGCCTTGCTGACCATCGGCTACTTCGCCCTGGTCCGCAGGGGCCGGCGCAAGGCGCTGGCCGAGTCCTGATCCTCCCGGTTCCGACCGCTGACGGCCCTCGTCGACTACTCCTGGTAGTTGCCGAGGGCCGCTTCGGTCCAGCGGACAGTTTCCGCCGCCAGGTCCGCGGGCTCGAGCACCCGGATCGCGCCACCGTGCTGGGCCACCAACTGCGGCAACCAGCCGACGCTGCCGACCCGGATCGTGGCGATCTGGCACCAGCGCCGACCGCCTTCCGGCGCCGCCGGGAGATCCGCGACCCGCTGGGCATCGTAATAGTCGGCGACCCAACGCGCCGATCCGTCCAGCAGCAAGGTGACCTCGGTGTCCGCAGCGCTCGAGCTGAACAGTTGCTCGGGGAAATCGGATCCCGGGCCGGCTTCCGGAGAGTCCACCGGGCCGCCCAGTGCGGCTTCCCGGATCCGATCGAGCCGGAAGATCCGTTGCGCCTCCGCACTGTGGCACCAAGCCTGCAGGTACCAGGCTTCATCATTGGAGAACACCCGCTGCGGGTCCACGGTCCGTTCCGTGATTTCGTCGCGGTGCGGCACCAAATACCGCAGCTGGAGCTGTTTCTGTTCCCGGATCGCGCGCTGCAGGAGCGCCAGCGTCCCGGCATGTTCCGGGGCCGCCAAACGCACCCCGACGGTTCCGGTGATGCCACCGGCGGCTTCATCCGCCGCAGCGCTGATCTTCGCGGCAGCCGATCGAACTGCGGAATCCCCGGACCCTCCGGGCAAAGCGCTCAGCGCCTCCAAGCCGACCAGAAGCGCCGAGGCTTCATCGAGGCTGAATCGAACCGGTTCGGAGAGCTCCTCGGCATCGGCGATGAAAACGTGGCCGCTCTCCCAACTGACGTCCATCAAGTCCCCGTGCAGACCGCCGGGCAGGCCGCTGACCATCATCAGGCTGAGGTCCGCCTCCAGTTGTTTCCTGGTGATGCCGAACTCGGCGGCGATCTCGTCCAGGTGCAGGCCTTGGTGGTGCACCAGGAACGGCACCAGATCGACCAATCTGCGCAAATGATCCTGGGCCGTGGTTTTGCTCCGTGCCGCCGGTCTGCCGGCCACCGCGGACGAAAGATCCGGCAGCGGCTGCGTTGCCGCCTCGAGCACGCCCAACAGCCGGCTGCGCACTGCGGCGCGCAAGCCCTCCGGCGCGCGGACCGCCACGCGGGATCCCCAACCGGCCAGTTCACTCGCGAAGGCCGGCTCGGAGCCGAACGGCACGTTCAGCACGTCCCAGCCCGCTTGGGCGGCTTGCCCGACGTCGTCCGGCAACGGCTTGGCCCGGTCCCGCAATGCCTGGGCACGGCCGTCCTGGACCAGGAGCACCGAAGGCTGTTCCGCCGGGAGCACCATGGAGTCCAAAGACGCCGACACCGAGAAATCCGCGGGGCGTTCGAAGCTGCTCCGCGGGTCGGCGACCACCGGGCCATCGATCCGGGACAGCCGGAAGACCCGCTGCGCCTGCCGGTCCAGGTCGAAGCCGATCAGGTACCAATGGCCGAACTTCTGGCCCAGGCCCCAGGGCTGCACCCGGCGCGCCGAAGGTGCCGCATCCGAGCGGCCTTGATAGTCGAAGCTGATTTCCTGGCGCGCTGTGGCGGCCTCCAACAAGTCCTCGAAGGCAGGCTCCCGGGTGCTGATCCGGGGTTCGAGCAGCGGCTCGGCGGAGGGCTCCTGCGGCAGCGCCCCGCTGGTTTCGATTTTCCGTACCGCTCGGGCAGCCGCGGTGCCCAGGGCCGCCCGGCCCCAGAGACGCGCCGAAAGCGACAGCACCGCCGCTTCCTGAACGCTGAACCGCAGTTCCGGAAGCCGGTATTTTTCTTTCGGGATCCGGTATGAAGTGGTTCCCGGATCTTCCTCGAAGAGCCCTGCTTCGGTCCGGGCTTCCAACGGGATGCCCATCGCCCGGAGGTCGGTTTTGTCCCGCTCGAACATCCGCTCGAAGGCTTCCTCCGAGGGCGAATCACGGTACGCCTGAATGTTCTGGCGCAAAAATTCCTTGCTGCGCCCGGTCCGGGTTTCCAGGAGGGCGATCAGCAGATTGAGCAAACGCTCGGTACGAGAAGCGGACACGCCTCCAGCTTAGGCGAAATGCGTGTCCGCTCCCGGCACCCGGTGATTCAGTACGCGCTCAGCGGACGCCGACCAGGTCGACCACGAAGATCAACGCTTCGTTGGGCGCGATCGCGCCACCCGCGCCGCGTTCGCCGTAGGCGAGTTCCGAAGGGATCTCCAGCCGGCGCCGGCCGCCCACCTTCATACCCAGCAGGCCCTGGTCCCAACCCTGGATGACCTGGCCGACGCCGACCGTGAAGTCGAGTGGGTTGCCGCGGCCCCAGGAGGAGTCGAACTCCTCGCCGGTGGAAAAGGCCACGCCGACGTAATGCGCCGAGACTGTGTTCCCGCGCTGCACCTCCGCGCCGTCGCCCGGGATCAAGTCCTCGATCACCAATTCGGTGGGGACTTCATGCTCGGGGAAATCGATTTCCGGTTTGGTGCGGTCGTAATCACGTTGTCCAAAAGACATGATGCTCCTCAAAGGGTAGTCGTTGAATCGGAAAATCTCGTCGGCTAGGCCTTGGCCTGGATGTTCACCACGAAGACCAGCGTGCCGCCGGGCTGTCCGCCGCTGGGGTTGTCGCCGTAGCCCAGGGCCGCGGGGATCACCAGCATCACGGTCGAGCCGACCTTCTGATCCACCAAGCCCATCAGCCAGCCCTTGATCACACCGCCGGACAAGGTGACTTTGAACGGCGAGCCCTTGCCGTAGTTCGAGTCGAACGGGGTGCTCGGGTCGGTCCACTTCCAGCCGGTGTATTCGACGTTGGCCGAATCCGTGGACTTCAGCGCGTCTCCGCTGCCCTCTTTGAGCACCTTCACCACGAGGTTCGCCGGCGGGTCGACGGCCGGGACCTGGATGCTGGGCACGCCCTTGTCGTCGAAGGTCGCGCTGGGCAGCTTGCCGTCCGAATCGAGTTGCTTGGACTCCTCCGGGGTGGCCAGGGTCGGCAGCGGCGGCGGGGTTTTGGCCGATTCGATGTAGTAGACCTCGATCGAAGCCGGTTGCGCGGTTGCGCCTTGCGCCGCCGGTTGCGCCGGTACGCCATAGGCGAAGTAGGCGCCGACCTTCGCGCCGACGATCACGCTGTACGGCAGCGCGGCCTGGGCCTTGAAGCTGTCGTCGAGGAGGATCTCGGTGCCGGTGCCCTGGCTGAAGCTCTCGCCGTTCGACGTGCCGTCCTGCGCATTGAAGGATGCCGAACGGAGCGTCACCTGCTGACCGGCGACCACCGTTTCACCACTGCCTTCATTGGTCAGTTTCATGGCGATCTGCGGCATATTCAGGGGCTTCGGGAAGTCCACCGTGGGGGCTTTGCCGGCTTCTCCGGGCGTGACTTTGACGCTGTCCAGCAGTTCCGAATTCGCAGCCGGCACGCTCGCCGAGGCCGAGCTGGACGCGCTGGAAGATGCCGGGTCGCCGCCACCGCCGCAGGCGGACAATAGGAGAGCCAGAGGGACAATAGCGGCCGCTACGGCCAAAGATCGGCGCACAAACACTCAATTCGTCGGGAACTCGTCGGCCGGTACCGGCCCCGGCCAGTTTAGCCGTTCAGTCTGAAAAGTCACCTTGGCCGAGCAGGGAGTCGATCAGTGCATCGACCCGTTCGTCCTGATTCCGGAACGGGTCTTTGCACAGCACCGTCTGATGTGCCCGGTCGTTGAGCTTGAGGTGCACCCAGTCCACCGTGTAGTCGCGCCCCGCGGCCTGCGCGGCCCGGACGAACCGGCCGCGCAAGGCGGCCCTGGTGCTGTTCGGCGGCGCTTCGACCGCAGCCTGGGCGGCATCGCCGTCGAGCACTCTGGCCGCGGCACCGCGGTTCTGCAGCAGGTAAAACAAACCACGGCTCGGCGAAATGTCGTGGTAGGCCAAATCGATTTGCGCCAGCCGGGGCGAATCCGCGGCCAGATCGTGCTTAGCCTGGTACGAATCCAGCAACTTCTTCTTGATCGCCCAATCGATTTCGGTGTCGATGCCGCTGGTGTCCTGATCTTCGATCGCCGACAGGGTGCGGTTCCAGAGGTCCATGATCCGCGGTACCAAAGCGTTGTGCGCGCCATGTCCGGCCAAGAATTCCGAGGTCTTTTCGTAGTATTCGCGCTGGATCTGCAGCGCGTCGAGCACTCGGCCGTTGGCCAGCTTCACTGGCGCCCGGCCGGTCGGGTCCTGGGAAATCTCCCGGATCGATCGGATCGGGTTCTCCATCCGCAGGTCCCGCATGATCACGCCGGCTTCGATCATCCGCAGAATCAAATCGACGGTGCCGACCTTGAGCATCGTGGTGGTCTCGGACATGTTCGAATCGCCGACGATCACGTGCAGCCGCCGGTACAGTTCCGCATCGGCGTGCGGTTCGTCCCGGGTGTTGATGATCGGTCGGGAACGCGTGGTGGCCGAGGAGACGCCTTCCCAGATGTGTTCGGCCCGTTGCGAGAACGAGTAGCTCGCGTTCCCGTCGGACTGGTGCACTTTGCCGGCACCGGCGATCAGCTGCCGGGTGACCAGGAAGGGAATCAGGATTTCGGCCAGTCGGCTGAACTCGCCGCGCCGCCCGATCAGATAGTTTTCGTGGCTGCCGTATGAATTGCCGGCCGAGTCGGTGTTGTTCTTGAACAGGTAGACCTGGCCCTTGAAGCCTTCCAGTGCCAAACGGCTCTCCGCCTCGGCCACCAGATCATTGAGGATCAGCTCACCGGCCCGGTCGTGCGCGATCAGCTGGGCGATGTCGTCGCATTCCGCAGTGGCATACTCCGGATGCGAGCCCACATCGAGGTACAGCCGGGAGCCGTTCGCCAAGAAGACGTTGGAACTCCGCCCCCAGCTGACCACTTTCCGGAACAGGTATCGGGCGACTTCTTCGGGTGAGAGCGGCCGCGACTCTCGGCTCGAAAAAGTGATTCCGAACTCGGTTTCGATGCCGAAAATCCTACGGTCCATGCTGCTCCCTTGATCTGCGATAACGACTGGCTTTCGGCCGGCCGCCGGTTCCAGTCGGCCAATGCCGGTTTGCTAGCCGGAAGCCGATTCGTCCAGCGCAGCGGTGACTTCGGCCGGCCCGAGTCTGCGGAAGGCCCGGGCGGTACCGCGGCCGCTTTCCGGGTTCCGGTCCAAGACCGCGATTTCCAAGGTCGCAGCGTCGAGATCGACTGCGGGTTCGCGGTCCGCCGCCAGGCCGCGGACCGCGAGCCGGATCACATCGGCGAGCCCGGCGCCCGGCTGCCAGCCGCCGGCGACCACCTGGTGCACCGAGTCGACCTGGCCGCCCATGGCGATGAAGCCGGTCTCATCGGCGATCGAACCGTCGAAGGTCAACCGGTACAGATGGTCCTGTTCCTGGTTCGCCCCCACCTCGGCGACCGCCAGCTCCACCTCGAACGGCTTCTGTTCCGCGGTGAAGACCGCGCCGAGGCTCTGCGCATAGACGCTCGCCAGCCCGCGTGCGGTGACGTCTTCCCGGTCATAGGAATAGCCGCGCACGTCCGCATACCGGACCCCGGCTTGCCGGAGCGATTCGAACTCGTTGTACTTGCCGACCGCGGCGAAGGCGATCTTGTCGTAGATCTCACCGATCTTGTGCAGCGACGGCGAAGGGTTCTCCGCCACCAAGGCAATGCCGTCGAGACTGGACACCACCACCACTGACCGGCCTCTGGCGATGCCCTTGCGCGCGAAATCCGCACGGTCTTTCATGACCTGTTCGGGCGAGACGTAGAACTGCTGCGTCATGGTCGGCTCCTTCAGGCTTCCCGGCCGAGTTCGGTGCGTTCTGCGAGCACCGATGCCACTACTTCGCCGAGTTCGTGCTCGGCCACCTTCCGGCTGCCGTTGCGGGTCACGGTGTACACGATCGGCCAGAGCTTCCGCACCACGTCCGGGCCGCCGGTGGCCGAGTCGTCGTCGGCCGCGTCGAACAAGGAGGCAATCGACACCCGGATCGCCTCCGCCTCGGTCAACCCCGGTTTCCACAGCTTCTTCATCGCCCCGCGTGCGAAGACCGAGCCGGAACCCACGCTGTGGTGCTCCAGTTCCTCGTACCGTCCACCAGTGACGTCATAGGAGAACAGGCGGCCCTGCGCGGAAGCCGGATCGTAGCCGGCGAACAGCGGCACCACTGCCAGCCCTTGCAGCGCCATCGGCAGATTGCCCCGGACCATGGCGCCCAGCCGGTTCGCCTTGCCTTCCAAGGACAGGGTCGTGCCCTCGATCTTCTCGTAGTGCTCCAATTCCACTTGGAAGAGCTTCGTGATGTCGATCGCCAAACCTGCGGTGCCGGCAATCCCCAACACCGAGTAACCGTCCGCCGGGAAAACCTTTTCAATGTGCCGGCTGGCGATCATGGTACCCATCGTGGCGCGCCGGTCGCCGGCCATCAGCACGCCGCCGGCGAAGGTCATCGCCACGATCGTGGTGGCGTGCGGGGTGACCGGCAACGCACCCGGCGGCAGCGGCTGGTTGAAGGGCAACAGGTCGGGACGCGATTGCGCCAAATGCTCGCTGAACGACGACGTCGCCGCGGCGGCCAGGTCCCGGACCACACGTTCCCCGGGACTGCGCCAGCCCGGTGCCGGGCGCGGATTCGAAGGGGCATCCATTGCGGCCTACTGTCCGCCCTTTTGCACGAATCCACGGACGAATTCTTCGGCATTGGATTCGAGCACCCCGTCGATCTCGTCGAGCAGGTCATCGAGCCCTTCGGTATGCGCGCTTGCCTGCGGGACGGCGGGGGCCGGGATCGGCGTGTCCGCGCCGTCCTGTTCTTCCTCGCGCGGCCTACTGCTTTGCTGCTCCTGACCTGCCATCACGCACTCCTGCTGTCGAAGGTACTTTCATTCCTCATCCTGCCATGCCCGCCCGGAGTTGTCCGGTATCAGATCCCGCCGAGCAGACTCTGCAGGAAATCCTCCAGATCCGCGTGGGCTTCGAAGAGCTCGCCGGTCAACGCCTTGGTGCCGCGCAACGGTTCGCGGGTCGGGACCTTCTGCAGTCTGCGCTGGGCCGGGCGCTCGAAGATCACCGAGTCCCAGGATGCGCCGACCACGCTGGCCCCGAAGCGCCGGATGCATTCGCCGCGGAAATAGGCCCGGGTGTCTTCCGGCGGCCGGAGCACGGCGGATTCGATCCGGGCAGCACTGACCACGGTGTCCAAACGTCCGCGCACCTGCAGTCGGTTCGCCAGTCCCTTGTCCAGCCGGACGTCGGCCCATTGCAGATCGATCAACGCCAGCCTGGGATCGTCCCAGGCCAGGCCATCGCGCTCCCGGTACTGTTCCAGCAACGCGAGCTTTGCCGCCCATTCGACTTTGCCGCTGACCTCGCGGTATCCGGTGGCCAATCCGGTGAGCACATCCGCCCAGCGTTGCAGCACGCCCGCGGTGTGCCGGTCCGGCCGTTGCTCGGCGGCCCGCTGCGCCGCTTCGAAATACATCCACTGGATGTCCAAGGCGGTGACCCGCCGGCCGTCGATCAACCGGTATTTGTTCTGCCCGGACACATCATGGCTGACGGCTTGCAGGGCTTCGACCGGTTCCCAGACCTCGAGTTGCGGAGCCAGCCCGCGCTCGATCAGGTCGAGCACCAGGGCAGTGCTGCCGAACTTGAGGTAGTGCGAGACCTGGGAAAGGTTGGCGTCGCCGATGATCACGTGCAGCCGGCGATACTTGTCGGCCACCGAATGCGGCTCGTCCCGGGTGTTGATGATCGGGCGCCGGATCGTGGTTTCCAGGCCCACCTCGGCCTCGAAGAAGTCGGCCCGTTGGCTCAGCTGGAAGCCCGGGACCGCGGCGTCTTGGCCAAGCCCTACTCGGCCCGCTCCGCAGATCAGCTGCCGGGTGATGAAAAACGGCGTGAGCCCGGAGACGATCTGGCCGAACGGCAGCTGCCTGGGCATCAGATAGTTCTCGTGGCTGCCGTAGGACGCGGCTTTGGAATCGGTGTTGTTCTTGTACAGCTGGATCTCCGGCAGCTCCGGCTCGCCGTTGGCCCGCCGCTCGGCCAGATCCGCCAGAATCCGTCGGGCCACCTCGTCGCCGGCGAAATCCCAGGTGACCGCGTCCTCCGGGTTGGTGACTTCCGGCGAGGAATACTCCGGATGCGCGTGGTCGACATACAGGCGTGCCCCGTTGCCGAGCACCATGTTCATCACCATCGGCGGGGCGTCCACCCGGTCCGCGGTGTCCAAAGCGCCGTCCGCCGAATCCCAGTCCGACAGCGCGATTCCGGCAGCCGTGAGCACATCCGGGCGGCCGCCCGGTCCGGCCCACGATTCACCCGAGGGCGCTGCGGCGGCCGGGTCATCGGTCAGCTGCGAAGGATGCGCCTGGTCCCGAGGCAGGGCCCAGCCGCGGGCGTCCGCCAAAGGATTCTCGTCGGTGTAGTCCCAACGGGTCTCCGCACCCCCTGCCGCATGCTGCGCGGCGAACATCGCGTAGCTGTGCACCACTTGGCTGGAGAGCCAGGTGGCGTTCAGTCCAGGGGCGCCCGGCACATGGATGCCGTACTCGGTTTCCGCGCCCATCACCCGGATCGCGGTCATCCCGACGCGCCCTTGGCCTGCCGGACTTCGGACCCCCGGGTCACAGGTATTGGCCGGTATTGAGCGAGGTTTCCAAGGTTTTGCCTGGTTCTTGCCCGGCTTTGCCCTGGACGATGGTACGGATGTACGTGATCCGTTCGCCCTTTTTGCCGGAAATCCTGGCCCAATCATCCGGGTTGGTGGTGTTCGGCATGTCTTCGTGTTCCCGGAATTCATCAACCACGGCGCGCAGCATGTGATCGATCCGAATCCCCTTGTCCCCGGTGGTCAGCAGATCTTTGATCGCATACTTCTTCGCCCGGTCGACGACGTTCTGGATCACGGCGCCGGAGTTGAAGTCTTTGAAGTAAAGCATTTCGTTGTCCCCGTTGGCGTAGGTCACTTCGAGGTACTCATTGGATTTGTCCGTGGAGTACATGGCTTCCACGGTGCGCTGGATCATCGCGTCGACGGTGGCCTGGGCGCTGTTGCCGTGCGCCTCGACGTCGTCCCGGTGGAACGGCAGGTCCACGGTGACGTATTTGGCGAAGATGTCCGCGGCCGCCTCAGCGTCCGGACGCTGGATCTTGACCTTCACATCCAACCGTCCAGGACGCAGAATCGCGGGGTCGATCATGTCTTCGCGGTTCGAGGCGCCGATCACGATCACGTTGTCCAGGCGTTCGACGCCGTCGATCTCGCTGAGCAGCTGCGGCACGATCGTGGTTTCCACGTCGGAAGAGACCCCGGTCCCCCGGGTGCGGAACAACGAGTCCATCTCATCGAAGAAAACCACCACCGCGCTGCCGTCCGAAGCCTTCTCCCGCGCCCGGGCGAAAATCAACCGGATCTGCCGTTCGGTCTCGCCGACGTACTTGTCCAGCAGTTCCGGGCCTTTGATGTTCAGGAAAAAGCTCTTGGTTTCCTTCTGCCCGCTGCGTTCGGCCGCCCGCGCTGCGAGCGAGTTCGCCACGGCTTTGGCGATCAGGGTCTTGCCGCAGCCGGGCGGGCCGTAGAGCAGGATGCCTTTGGGGGCTTTCAAACCATGTTCCCGGTAGAGGTCCGGGTGCAGGAAAGGCAGCTCGACGGCGTCCCGGATCTGCTCGATCTGCGGGCCCAGTCCGCCGATATCGTGATACGAGATATCCGGTACTTCCTCGAGGATCAGGTTCTCGACCTCGGAGCGCGGAATCTTCTCCAAGGCGTACCCGGTCCGCGAATCCGTGGACAAGGCGTCGCCCACCCGGACTTTCTGGCTCATCAAAGCCCCGGAGAGCTTGACCACGCGCTCTTCGTCGGCCCGGCCGGTCACCAACGCCCGGTCGGTGCCGAGCAGTTCTTTGACCGTCACGATTTCCCCGGTCCGGTCGAAACCCAAACCGGCGACCACGGTCAAAGATTCGTTCAGCAGCACTTCTTGGCCCGGGCTGAGCGAGGCGATATTGACCAGCGGGCTCAACCCGACCCGCATCTTGCGCCCCTGGTAGGCGATGTCCACCGTTTCTTCGGTCACTGCGACGCCGCCGGCCTGCCCCGCCCCCGGCGCAGAGTTCCGCCGTGGATTGATCTGGACCACGGTGGCAAAGCCGTAAGGCGCCTGGCCGTCTTTTTCCAAGGCCGCTTTGAGCCGCAGGATCTCGGCTTTTGCCGTCTGCAGCATCAAAGTCATCTTGCCGTTGGTCTGGGTGGCTGCGGACAGTTGTTTGTCCACGGCACGGAGCTTGTCCCGGAGCACGTTGAACTGGCGTTCCAAAGCCGGATAGTCCTTGGCTTCGGATCCACTCGGATTTTCTGCCGGAATGTGGGTCATCGTGATCAGCTCCTTAGCGGCCGCTCCAACGAGAAGCGACCCTCCCCTACCAATCTAGAACACTAAGCGTCGGGATTTTGTGCCTGGTCCGTTTCCTGGACAGAATCTTCTGCCGCCGGACGCGGCACGGTCGGCTGCGCCGGCGCAACATGGCCCCGGGTCTGCGTGGTCGCCGAGGCATCCCGCGCCGCGCGGCGCAGCTTTTTGTCCGACACCGAGCGTTCGCCGACCGAGCCCGGAGTCCAGGCTTCCAGGTCCTCATCGCTGAACTCGGTTTTCGAAGGCCGCCGTTTCAAGGCCAACGAGGTCACGCCGTCGGCCAGCTTGCGGGTCACCAACAAGAATCCGGTATGCGCGACCATCCGATGGTTCGGCCGCACCGCCAGGCCTTCGAGATGCCAGCCGCGCACCATGGATTCCCAGGCATCCGGTTCGGTGAACCGGCCGTCTGCCCGGATCGCCTCAGCGGTCCGGGACAACTGGGTCACGGTGGCCACATAGTTGATCCAAACTCCGCCCGGGGCCAACACCGTGGCCACCGCATCGAGGCATTCCCAGGGTGCGAGCATGTCCAGGACCACACGGTCGACGCTGCCGGGCGCCTCCGCTTTGACCACTTCGTCTTGGAAGTCGCCCAGCGAAATCTGCCAGGCCGGGTGTGGTCCGTCGAAAATGGTCTCCACGTTCCCACGGGCGATCGCGGCGAACTCTTCGCGCCGTTCGAAGGAATGCAGGTAGCCTTGGTCGCCGACCGCGCGCAGCAGCGAAATCGAGAGCGCCCCGGATCCGACGCCCGCCTCGACCACCCGGGCACCCGGGTAGATGTCCGCCATCGTGATGATCTGCCCGGCGTCCTTGGGGTAGACCACCGCTGCGCCACGAGGCATCGACAACACGAAATCGCTCAGCAGCGGCCGCAGCGCCTGGTAGAGCTGGCCAGTGGTGTTCGCCACGATCGAGCCTTCGGATTTCCCGATCAGCTCTTCGTGGTTGAGGAAGCCTTTGTGGGTATGGAAAGCTGCTCCGTCGGTCAGCGTGATCGTATTCATCCGACCGCGTTCGTCGGTCAATTGGACCCGCTCACCGACTCGGAACGGTCCACGGCGGGCAGCTGCCCCGTGCGGTCGGTCCTGCGGTTCCGGGGAGATCACATTGCTCACGTAACGAAAGTCCATTCTGTTTTTCCAAAAGACAAAATCAAGCCTGGCTCTAAGCGTAGCGCGCGAGGGACCCGCGGCATTGACACAGATATCCCCACTTGGGCGCAGTTGAGCAGGGTAATCCCCGCCTACACCCTGCTCAACTGCGCCCAAGTCAGCCAAAAGCTGAGGACTGAGCCCAGCTGCGGAATCGACTCAGACCGAGGTCGGCAGAGTGAGGATCTCAGCTCCATCGTCGGTAATCGCAATGGTGTGCTCGCGGTGCGCTGTGCGGCAGCCGGTTGCACTGCGGAGCGTCCAACCGTCGGGGTCGGTGACCAAGGTCGCGGTATCGGCCATGATCCACGGCTCGAGCGCCAGGAGCAATCCCGGACGCAGCTTGAATCCGCGGCCGGGCCGGCCGGAGTTCGAAATATGCGGATCCTGATGCATCGTCGATCCGATGCCATGCCCACCGAATTCGGTGTTGATCTGATAGCCGGCTTCGCTGAGCACCGAACCGATCGCGTAGGAGATGTCGCCGGTGTAGGCACCGGGGCCGGCGACCGCGATCCCGGCGGCCAGTGCGCGTTCCGTCGCATCGATCAGCTCGAGGCTCCCGGCCGGCCGCGAATCGCCCACCAGGAAACTTATCGCCGAATCCGCGGCGATTCCGCCCTTGAGCACGGCCAGGTCGAGAGTCAGCAGGTCGCCGTCGGCCAACTGGTAGTCGTGTGGCAGTCCATGCAGCACCGCGTCGTTGACCGACGTGCAGATGTAGTGTCCGAACGGACCACGCCCGAAAGCCGGCGCATAGTCGACGTAACAGGACTGCGCTCCGGCCTCGGCGATCATCGTCTGCACCCAGCCGTCGATCTCGAGCAAGTTCGTACCGACGGTGCTGCGATTTTTCACGCTCTGCAGGATATCCGCGACCAACGCGCCGGTCACCTTTGCCCGGGCCAGCTCGAGGGGGTTCAGGATTTCAATCATGCCGTTCTCGTTTCGACTAAACCAATGACCATCTTGCCAATAACTATACCGGCCATGTTATCCCGGTATTACAATTGGATCCATGGTCAGATTACCGCTCACTGCCGAAGAAGTAGCCCGAGGACAGCGCCTGGGCGCCGTCCTGCGCCGGGCCCGGGGCGAACGGTCGATGCTCGAAACCGCGCTCGACGCCGGTGTCTCGCCGGAAACGCTCCGGAAGATCGAATCCGGGCGGGTGGCCACTCCGGCCTTTTCAACCATCGCGGCCATCACCGAGGTGTTGGGGCTTTCGCTGGACTCGGTGTGGGCTAGCATCCGCCGGTCCGACGAAGCCAATGATTCCGACGCCGGAACCCGGCTGGCTTCCTGACCGTCGCCGCGCTGTTTCCGGTGCTTACCGGCCTCAAGCGTCAGGGAGAGATTTCCCGGTGATCGCGGCTACCACCACGCGTTGGCGCAACAATCCGGTGACTTGTCCACGCGGATCGATCACCGCGTATTCGCTCCCGGAAAGCTGGGCCAGGTACTGCACGAGTTCCTGGCCGGAAGCCGACTCCGGGACATACCCGCCCTCCGGCAAAGCATGCGAAACCGCAGTGGCGGGCGTGGACGCAGCTGCGGTCAGCGGCACCGTGGCCAAGACCAGCGGATCCACGAGGTAGGCCGGGCGGCCGTCCCGTCCGCACAGCACCACACTGACGCTCGGGTTGGCCGAGACGGTATTGAGCACTTGGGACACCGACACCTCGTCGGACATCCCGATCGCCGGCCCACTGAGCTTGCCGGCACTGATCTCCGGCAGACGCAAACGCATCCGGGCGCCGCTGATCGCCTGGCTCGCCCCGACCCAGAGGAATCCGGCGATGAACAGGCTGAACAGCGCAGTCTGGATGTTCAGCGGCTGGCGGGTCAGCAACGGCACGCCGAGCACGCCGACCAGCAGGAGGACCACGACCACCCGGCCCGCCCAACCGGCCGCGACAGTGCCTTTCTCCTGGCTTCCGGTGACCCGCCAGACGATCGACTCGACGAGGCGTCCGCCGTCGAGCGGCAAGCCCGGGAGCACGTTGAAGATGCCAATCAGGAAGTTCGCCCACACGAAGATGTTCAGCAGCAGGATGATCACGCGGGCCGTGATGTTGATCGGAGCTGAGACATTCATCAGCACCAGGTAAGCGATCCCAGCGAGCACGAAGTTGGCCAACGGCCCGCTGAGCGCGACGACCAGGGAACGCCACGGCGTCGCGGTGAAGTTTTCGAATTGGGTATGCCCGCCCCAGAGGTTGAGCACGATCTTCTGCGTCGGCCAGTGGTAGACCCGGGCTGCCAAGGCATGGGCCAGTTCGTGCACCAGGACCGAGAACAGCAACAACAAGGCATATACCAAGGCCACACCGTACGCGCCGATGCCCAGACTCGGGAAAAGCTCGCTCACCTGTGGACCGAAGACCAGCACGGTGAAGGCCGCGATCAGAAACCAGGAATAGGCGAGGATGATCGGGACTCCGGCGATCCGGCCCAGCGGAATCCCTTCCCGCCGTACCCGCAATTCAGCCTGTGGCTCTTGACCGCTCACGTCTGGGCCGTCGCCTTCAACGCCATCAGATCGGCCGCGGTGGTGCCGGCCAACGTGTCCCAGGTGACCCGGGCCGGATCGTCCGGAAGCGGCACGGTGTGCGGAATGCCCACGGTCAGCAGCCCGGCAGCCAAGGCCGAAGTCACTCCGGGCACCGAGTCTTCCAGCGCCAGGCAGTGCGCCGCAGCCAGCTCCGGGTCGGTTTCCCGGAGCTGTTCGATGGCCCGCAAATAAGGCTCCGGATGCGGCTTTCCGTGCTCCACCTGATCTCCGGTCACCATGAATTCAAAGCTGCGGTCCGGCAAGGCGGCGAGGATTTCAGCGGCCAGCGGGCCTTCGCTCATGGTCACCAGGGCGCAACGGACTCCGGCATTGCGCAGATCGGCGAGCAGCTCCCGGGCTCCGGGGCGCCAAGGCAGTTCCAGCCGGATCCGTCCGATCACGCGCCGGGTGAGTTCGTCGATGATTTCCCGCTTGCCCAGCGCGACGCCAGCCTGCTGCAGGATCCCGGCGGAGTGCCACAAGGACTGGCCGACCAGCTCGATCGCCTGGCTGTGCTGCCACGTTCCACCGAATTCCTCGACCAGCGCCCGCTCGGCGTCGATCCAGTGCGGTTCGGTGTCCACGAGGGTCCCGTCCATATCCCAAAGCACCGCTTTCAACCAGCTCTCGGACACCGGTTGCTCAGCAGGGGAACCCTGCGCGGCCGCGGTTCCGTCGGCCCCGGGCACGGAGGAATTGCTGAGAGAAGAATGCATGAACCCATTTTAGCGGCCCGGCAGCCCGGCGCCGCACCGTCGGCCCGGGCTAAGCTCTCGGCGAAGGCGGCTGTGTCGCAGCTGTATGCGGCGGGCACACTCCGGTACCGCGACGTAGGGTGGGAAGGTGAACAGATTCGATGACGCTGCTGAAGCCGGCAAGCTGCTGCCTCCGGTCCCCGAAGGGGAACGGATCACCGTCATGCTTGCCGCATTCGAAGGTTGGAATGACGCCGGTGATGCCGCCAGCGATGCGCTCAAATATCTCAGCAAATTGTGGGGCGCGCAGAAGGTCGCCCGGATCGAAGCGGATGAGTATTACGACTTCCAATTCACCCGCCCGGTGATCAGGCGAAATGCGGCCGGGAACCGGAAGGTCAAATGGCCCACCACCAGGCTGAGCCGCGCGGCTTTGCCGGACCATCCGGTGGATCTGGTCTTCGTGCACGGCATCGAGCCGTCGTACAAGTGGCGGGCTTACACCGCGGAGCTGCTCCAGCATGCCGATGAGCTGGGCGCGGATTGCTTGATCCTGGTCGGCGCGCTGTTGGCGGACGTCCCGCACAGCCGGCCGATCCCGGTGACCTCCTCGAGCGATGACAGCGCGTTCCGGGAGCGGCTCAATCTCGAGGCGCCACAATACGAGGGGCCGATCGGCATTGTCGGCGTCCTGGCCGAGGCGGCGGAGCAACGGGACCTGCCGGTGCTTTCGCTCTGGGCCGCGGTGCCGCACTACGTGGCCCAGTCCCCTTCGCCGAAGGCCCAGTTGGCGCTGCTGCACCGGATCGAAGAACTGCTCCAAGTGCCCTTTGAAACCGCCGACATCGCGGAAGAAGCCGACGCCTGGGAACGCGGGGTGAACGAATTGGCCACCGAAGATCCGGAGATCGCCGCGTATGTGCATCAGCTGGAGGAGGCCAAGGACACCGCAGATCTGCCGGAAGCCACCGGAGAATCGATTGCCCGGGAGTTCGAGCGCTACCTGCGGCGGCGCGGAAAAGAAAAACCCTGACGCTTCCGGCGGCCGTCCGGCTCAGCGAAGCACGACGCCGAGCAACGACTCGATCGCATCGGCGACCAGTTGCGCTTCCGCCGGATCGCCCTTGGGCGCGTCCGGTTCAGCAGCCGAATCGGCCCAGCGGTCGACGGCGGCCAACGCCGCGGGCGCATCCAAATCCGCAGCCAGGGCAGCCCGCAATTCGGCGAGCAGCGGCGTGCCGGAACCCACCGGCGCGGTGGCCAAGGCCCGCCGCCAGGCGATCAACCGCGTTTGGGCGGCCGCCAGCAATTGTTCCGTCCAAGACCAATCCGTCCGGTAGTGATTGGCCAGCATGGCGAGCCGGATCGCCATCGGATCGACGCCTTGTGCGCGCAACGCGGAGACCAACACCAGGTTGCCCTTCGACTTGCTCATTTTCTCGCCGTCCAGCCCCACCATTCCGGTGTGCGCGTAACGCCGGGCCAAGGGTGTGCTGTCCAGCGCCCAAGCATGGCCGGCGCCCATTTCGTGGTGCGGGAAGACCAGATCCGATCCACCGCCCTGCACGGTGAACGGCGCCGGCAGGAATTTCCTGGCAATCACCGTGCATTCGATGTGCCAACCCGGCCGTCCCGGGCCCAGCGAGGCTCCCGGCCAAGACGGTTCGCCGGCGCGCTCGGCGCGCCACAGCATGGGATCCAAGGCATGGCGTTTGCCGGGCCGCTCCGGGTCCCCGCCGCGTTCGGCGGAGAGTTCGAGCATCTGGGCTTCGGAGAGCCTGCTGATCTGCCCCAGCCACCAACCCTGCGTTACCGGCACCCGTTCCGCAGCAGACGCGGCGGCCAGGTCAAAGTACACGTCCCCACCGTCGAGCCGGTAGGCGAAGCCTCCGGCGACCAGTTCTTCCACCGCCGGGACGATCCATTCGATTGCTTCCACCACACCGATGTAATGCTCCGGCGCGATGATGTTCAAGGCCGTCAGATCGCTACGGAAGAGTTCGATTTGCTGCGCGGCCAGATCGCGCCAGTCCACGCCATCACGCGCGGCCCGCTCCAACAGCGGGTCATCGACGTCAGTGGTGTTCTGCACGAAACTCACCTGGACGCCGGCATCCCGCCAGGCCCGGCCCAACAAGTCGAAAGCCAGATAAGTCGCCGCATGGCCCATATGGGTCGCATCGTAGGGAGTGATGCCGCAAACATAGAGGCTCGCCGCGCCTTCGGTCGGCAGCGGCAGCAATGCCCCTTCGACGGTGTCGAACAGCGCCAGTCCGTCGAGTCGTCCGGGCAATTCGGGTCGCGGCCGGGTGGACCAGGATTTCACGGGATCAGCTTTCTTTCGCGGGGGTTCTTGTGCGGGGGGGTGTTCCGACCGCGTTCAGTTCATCGCCGGGATGACGCCGAAGCCCAGCAGCAAGTACACCGCGAGCCCCAAAGCGATCCGGTACCAGACGAAGAGCCGGTAGCTGTTGTGCGAAATGAACTTCAGGAACCAACCGATGATGATGTAGCCGACGATGAAGGCGACCACCGTGGCCAGCACGATTTCGCCGAAGCCGTAGGGGCCCTGGACCCCTTCGCCTTTCACGAACACTTTGAACAGCTGGTAGAAGCCGCTGCCGAGCACCGCGGGGATGGCCAGCAGGAAGGAATACCGCGCGGCGGCTTCCCGGGTGTAGCCCATCAGCAGGCCTGCGGTAATCGTGCCGCCGGAACGGGAGACGCCCGGAATCAGCGCCAAGCACTGCGCCAGCCCGTAGAAGATGCCGTGTTTGACCGTCAGTTCCTCGAGTTTGCGCTGGTGTTTGCCGAGCGCATCCGCCACCGCCAGGATCACGCCGAAGACGATCAAGGTGGTCGCCACGATCCAGAGGTTGCGCAGCGCGCCTTCGATCTGGTCCTGGAAGAAGATCCCGATCACCACGATCGGAATGGACCCGATGATCACCAACCAGCCCATCCGGGCGTCCGGGTCATTGCGCGGCAGCTTTCCGACGATCGAAAGCCACCAGCTCTTGATGATCCGGACGATGTCCTTCCAGAAGAAGACCACGACGGCGGCCTCGGTGCCCAGCTGGCTGATGGCGGTGAACGCCGCCCCCGGGTCCGCGAGGCCGAAGAGCTTGCTCACGATGAACAGATGGGCACTGGAGGAAATCGGGAGGAATTCGGTCAATCCCTGCACAAGTCCCAAGAAAGCTGCTTCTAACCAATTCACGTACCTGACCTTATGCCATTCACCCGTAAACTTCTTTCATGCAGCAACGTTTCCTCGGCCACAGCGGCCTGCGAGTTTCCACTCTGAGCCTGGGCACGATGACCTGGGGCAGCGGCACGGACGAGGACCAATGCCGGGATTTGCTGGGTTCCTACGTCGCAGCCGGTGGCACCGTGGTCGATACCGCGGTCAGCTACGGCGAGGGCCGCAGTGAAGCGATCATCGGCGAGTTGCTCGGCGACGTGGTACCCCGGGCGGATCTGGTCCTGGTCTCCAAAGCCGGCATCGAACGCCGCGACGGAAAACGGATGGTCGATTGCTCCCGCCGCGGCCTGCTCGCCGGACTCGACGCTTCGCTGGCCCGCCTGGGCACCGATTACCTCGATCTCTGGCTGGCCCACACCTGGGATCCGCACGTGCCCTTGGCGGAGACCATGAGCGCGCTGGACCACGCGGTGCAATCCGGCCGGGTACGTTATGCCGGGATCTCGAATTACGCCGGCTGGCAATTGGCCAAGGCGGCGCTGAGTTCCGGCAGCACCTTGGTCGCCGAACAGGTCGAGTATTCGCTGCTCAACCGAGCAGCCGAAGCGGAAGTGGTGCCGGCCGCCGAGGACGCCGGCATCGGCCTGATGGCCTGGGGCCCGTTGGGCCGAGGCGTGCTCACCGGAAAGTACCGCGGCCAGATCCCGGCCGATTCCCGGGGCGCCGGCGAACATGCCAGCTACGTCGAGCCCTATCTGAGCGGCCCCGGCAGCCGGGTGGCCGAGGCATTGGTCACCGCGGCGAAAGGCCTGGACCGGGCTCCTCTGGACGTCGCGCTCAGCTGGTTGCTGGATCGACCGGCGATGGCCAGCGCGGTGGTCGGCCCTCGGACCCCGGCGCAACTGCAGTCGATCTTGTCGGCCAGCCTGGAACCGTTGCCGGAACAGATTTCGGCAGTGCTCGACGAAGTTTCCGGTTAGTTCTCGATCGGTTCGAGGTCTTCGTCCTCGTCGTCCAACTCGTCGTCACCGTCGGAATCGTCCTCGTAGATGACCAGAGGCGTGACTTCGCCGTACGAATCGTAAAGTACTTCTTCATAGACCTCGAAGGCGTCGGCGATGGCAAGATAAGCTGCCTCTACGGCAGGATCATCGTCACCCCGACGAGCCACTGAAGCAGCCAAATGCTCCTCGAGCGCTGAGATCAGGGACTGCAATGCGACACGCGGATCTATGCTCATAAAGACGACGTTAGCCCTAATGGGATGAAAATGGGGAGTCATGAGAGAAGAATTTGGCCGGCGGACTCCATCTGGCGGCCAGGAAGCCTCAGTCCGACGGGAACGGGATTACGCCCGGCAGTATGAGTATCTGGTGCTCACGGTCAGCCCGCGCGAGTCGTTGCACGAAGCGCGGCAACGCCTGGTTGAGCACGCCGAATACGGCAAATGGGAACTGCAACGCAGCCGGTTGTACATCGGTGGCGGCCGGCAATTCTGGCTGCGGCGCAAAGTCCTGCGGGTCGAGCGGACGGTCTAGTCCGACTCCCCCGCCGGGTCCGGTACCGGCCCCAACCACGCGGTGGCGATGGTGCCCAGGGCCGAGTCTTCGCTCGACGGGTGGAATTGCCCGGCGAGCACGTCCCGGTAGAGCCGGCCCAATTCGTTCCCGGTGAAGTAGCTTGCCCCGCCATTGACCTGGATCGCCAAATCGACGACCTCGCGCGCCGCGGCGGTGCTCCGGATTTTCAAACCCACCAGCTTCGCGAACCATTGCGTACCGTGATCTGCTTGCCCGTCAACCTCCGCAGCCAGCACGTCGATCTGCGGGTAAATGCCATCCATGAGCATCGCGGCCTTCGCCACTCTGGCCCGGATCAGCGGATCGCTGGCGGCGGGTGCGTCGTTTTTCAAAGAACGACGGCGTTTGGCAGCCTCGGCGGCCAAGGTCACCGCCCGCTCGCCGATCCCGGCATACACCGCGGCGAGCAGAATCTCGAAGTTGGCGAAGATCGCGAAAATCAACGGATCGGCGTTGGGGCCGACCGGGAGTTCCCGGAAGATCCGTGCGGCCGGTATCTCGACGCCGTCGAGCACGGTGCTGTTCGACTGGCTGGCCCGCATGCCCAGCGTGTCCCAATCGTCCGCAATCGAGTATCCGGGCTGGCCGCGATCGATGAATCCGTGCACCAGCACCGGCTCCGTGCCCGAGGAATCCTTGCCGAAAACGCCCAATCGGGTCCACGCCGGGGAGAGCGAAGTGAAGATCTTTTTGCCGGTGAACCGGTAGCCGCCGCGCCCGGTCGGTTCGGCGACCGTGGTCGAGTCGAAGAGCACTGAGTCGTTTCCGGTTTCCGAGTTCCCGAAGGCGAAGATTTCGCCGGCTGATGCCTCGTCGAGCACGAACTGCAGGGAATCGTCCCCGCGGTCCTTGAGCAGCTTCGCCACTCCGGTCCAGACCAAGTGCATGTTGACTGCCAATGCGGTGGCCGGCGCCGCAGTGGCGAGCCGGCGCTGCGCCCGCACCACCGCCTGCAATGAAGCACCCGGTTGGGCGAAGGCCGCCAAATAGCCGAGCTCAGCCAGTTCGGCGAGATCCTCGTCGAAGAAGCGGTTCTCCCGGTCGGCCTCGGCCGCACGGAACCGGAAACGCTGCAGCAGCTCCTCGTCGAGCAGCTCGGCAAGCAACTGCGCGCGGTCCATCAGTAGTTGCTCAGCAGCCGGTCCAGCACCCGGATGCCGAAGTGCAGCGAGGCGGCAGGGACCCGCTCGTCGACGCCGTGGAACATCCCGGCGAAGTCCAAATCGTTCGGCAGCTGCAACGGGGCGAAGCCATAGCCGGTGATGCCCAGACGGCTCAGTGCCTTATTGTCGGTTCCGCCGGACAACGTATACGGCAGCACCTTGGCACCGGGATCCTCCGCGTGCAACGCGTCGATCATCGAATCCACCAGGTTGCCGGAGAACGGCACTTCCAGATCGACGTCCCGGTGCGAGTAGCTCACGTCCACCCCCTCGCCGGCCAGCTCGCGGACGATCTCGAGCACCTGTTCCTGCTGTCCCGGGAGCGTCCGGGCGTCGATCAGCGCTTCCGCGCTGCCCGGAATCACGTTGTGCTTGTATCCGCTGCGCAGCACGGTCGGATTGGTGGTGTTCTGCAGCGTCGCGCCCACGAAGCGGGCGACCGTGCCCAACTCTTTCAGGATCAGCTCCGGATTGTCCGGATCGAATTCGACCCCGGTCAGCTCGGTGACGCCGTCCAGGAACTGTTGCGTGGTCTTGGTCAGCTCGATCGGCCACTCGTACTGGCCGATCCGGGTCACCGCGGCAGCCAGCCTGGTCACCGCGTTGTCGGTGTTGATCTGCGAACCGTGCCCGGCCCGGCCATGCGCAACCAAGCGCAACCAGGAAAGTCCCTTTTCCGCGGTCTGCAACAGATAGGTGCGCCGCCCGCCGATTTCGGTGGAGTACCCGCCGACTTCGGAAATGGCTTCGGTTGCGCCTTCGAACAGCTCGGGGCGATTCTGCACCGCCCAATGCGATCCATAAGTGCCGCCGGCTTCCTCGTCCGCGAAGAACGCGAAGATCAGGTCGCGTTCCGGGACTCTGCCCTCCCGGGCCATGGAACGCATCACGGTCAGGATCATGGCGTCCATGTCCTTCATGTCCACCGCGCCGCGGCCCCAAATCAAACCGTCTTTCTCTTCGGCGCCGAAAGGATCGACCGACCAATCCTCCTTCTGCGCCGGAACCACGTCCAGGTGCCCGTGGACCACCAACGCGCCCTTGGTCGAATCTTTGCCCTGCATCCGGGTCAGCACCGAAGTCCGTCCGGGTGCGGAGTCGAATACCGTGCTCGCCAAGCCGACCTCTTCGATCAGACCGGCCGTGTACTCCGCGGCTTGGCGTTCCCCCGGGCCGGTGCCGTCACCGTAATTCGAGGTGTCGATCCGGATCAAATCCCGGCAAATCCGGATGACTTCCTCCGAGGCAATCTGGTTGCTGCTGAGCTCTGCCACGCCTGACTCTCCGATCGCTGTACGCCATTGGGTGTGTTCCCAGCCTACCGCCGGTCAGGCCGGCCTTCGATTCCGAGTTTCGCCCTGAGTCGTGTTATGGTTTTTCTCGCTGCTTTTGTGAGTTTCAGACCGGTTTTCGATCCGGAAAGAGGCTTGGGAAAGTCCACCTGCGCGGGTGGCGGAATGGCAGACGCGCTAGCTTGAGGTGCTAGTCCTGGAAACGGGGTGGGGGTTCAAGTCCCCCTCCGCGCACGATCGAAAAGTGCTCCCGGATCACATGATCCGGGAGCACTTTTGTTCCTCAGGCACCGCATTCAGCTTCGGGCAAGCCCCCGGATCCGTGCTGCGGTCGGGTGAACCAGCCGGCCGGCCAGCAATCCGCCGTCCGCGACGAATTCCTCTTCACGGCCCTCGAGTGCTTCGATCAGCCGATCCCGCCACTGGCCGACTTCTTCCGCGCGATCCGGATCCGCGGCCAGATTGCTCAGCTCCTGCGGGTCCTGCTCCAGATCGAAGAACTGCTCGCGGCCGCTGCCGGACAGCCAGACGAACTTGCGTCGCCCATCGGTGAGCCATTGCAATGACTGGCCGAGCAGGACGTGCTCGCCGTGCAGATACTCGCGCACCGGTCCCGCAACGGGGTCCAGGACGATCGGCAACAGGGACTTTCCGTCCACCGAATCCGGCACTGGGATTCCGGCCGCATCCAGCAGCGTCGGCATCAGGTCTCGCAATTCCACGACGTCTGCGACGTGCCGGCGCAGCCCAGTAGTCGCGCCTGGCACCGAGATGATCAGCGGGATCCGCGCCGAGCCCTGATAGGGCTGGCCTTTGCGGTACATCCCGTGGTCGCCCATCATGTCGCCGTGATCCGAGGTGAAGACCACGATGGTCTCTTCGCGCAGCTGGAAATTCTCCAGCGCGGCGAGGAACCGTTCGATCTGGCCGTCGATATGGCTCATATGCCCGTAGTAGCCGGCGACCGCGCGGCGGTGGCTCTCCGGGTCTGCGGCACCGACTACCGCATCGGCGTCGCCGTCGGCCCGGAACTCGGCATAGTCATCGAGCCAGTCCCCCATCGGCAGATCCGCCACGGGCGCGTCGAGATACTGCTCGAACGCCCATTGCGGCGGATCGAACGGCGGATGCGGGCGATGGAAGGAAAGATACAGGAAGAATGGCGCCGTGGTGTCACGCCGGTGGAGCCAGTCGATCGCCTCGGTGACCACCCAGTTGCTCGGATGCGTCGACTCCGGTTTGTCCCAGGGCCGGGCGGTGTAGCTGTTGCAGTTGAGCCCATTGTCGGTGTAGTCCTCGGTCGCCGTCATCCCGGGCTGTTTCCGCAGCCAGGGCAGATAGTCGTCGATCGATGCCAAATCCCGTTCGGCACGGCGTCGCGCAGCGTGCAGGAACCCGTCGTGCAACCGGATGTCGTCGAAACCCAATCTGGCGCGCTCCGGGTAGACGTGCATTTTACCCACGCATTGGGTTTGATACCCGGCATCGCGGAACGACCCGGCAAGCGTCGGGACCGGGTGCGCTTCCTGGAACGGCACCAGATCCTGGTAGCCCACCCGGCCATGCCGTTCTTGCGACTGCCCGGTCATCAGGGCCACCCGGGCCGGCACGCAAGTGGGCGTCGCCGAATATGCGGCATCGAAGTTCACCCCGTCCCGGGCCAACAAATCCAGGTACGGCGTTTTCACCACCGGATGCCCTTGGCTGGACAGGCAGTCACCGCGCCATTGGTCCACACAGATCAGGAGTACATTCGGAGATTTGCGTCCATTCATCGATTGCGCTCCCAGACTTTCCGTGGATTGCCGTCCGGCCACCGCCTCGCGACATTTCATGATGCAAAATCGAATATCTCAATCAGACTCTGTCATATTATGACAACACTCGTCCCTCGAAAGGCATCATGGGCTGCTGCACCCCGGATTCCCCGAACCACCCCCTCGACCCTCGGGTTGTCCCGGAACCGGACGGGATGACGGCCGCTGCGCCAGAACTGGCCGGGCATCCGACGGCGGAGGTGCCCGGCGGCAGTTTCGCCATGGGCGACGCCTTCGCCGAAGGCTACCCGGCGGACGGCGAGCTGCCGGTGCACCAGGTCAGTCTGGATCCGTTCGCGATCGATCTGCACGCTGTGACGAACTCGCAATTCGCCGCCTTCGCCGGCGCAACCGGATACCGGACCGAATCGGAACGCTTCGGCTACTCTGCGGTGTTCCATCTGCTCTTCGACGGCGGCCCGGAAGAACTTCTCCACGCCGTCGGCGGCGCCCCCTGGTGGCTGACCGTACGCGGGGCCGACTGGCGCCATCCGGCCGGCAGCCGCTCGGATTGGCGAAGCATTCCGGACCACCCAGTGGTCCAGGTCAGCTGGCATGACGCCATGGCCTACTGCCGATGGGCCGGCCGCCGCTTGCCCACCGAAGCCGAGTGGGAATTCGCCGCCCGCGGCGGCCTCGCCGGGGCGCGCTACCCTTGGGGGGACGAGCTCTGCCCCGGCGGCAAGCCGCACAGCAATATTTGGCAAGGGACTTTTCCTTCCGGCAATACGCTCGAGGACGGCTACCTGGGGACCGCACCGGCGCACAGTTTCCCGGCCAACGGCCTCGGGCTTCGGAACATGGCCGGAAATGTCTGGGAATGGTGCGCCGACTGGTTCTCGGCGGATTATTACGCGCAAAGTCCGGACCGCAATCCGGTCGGTCCGGAAAGCGGAATCGCCCGGGTGATGCGGGGTGGCAGCTATCTCTGCCATGCTTCCTATTGCAACCGCTACCGGGTGGCCGCGCGCAGCTCGAATACGCCCGATTCGGCCAGCGGGAACCTGGGTTTCCGCACCGTGGCCGGCCAGGCCTGACTTTCGGCGCCGGGCTGTCGTGACCCGGTCGGCAAATCGGTCGCGACAGCCCGGTCAACCGGATTGGAAAGCCAGAATCATGGCCCCGATGGCACCTGATACGCCATCCCCGGCGGCTGGTTCCACCTGCAATGAGCTGCTGATCCGACCCGGAACCGAGCCGAGCACCGCCAGCTTTGCCGACTGGAAAAATCCTGGAAGTTGCATGACGCTGCCGCCCAGTACCAAGGTCCCGGGGTTGAAAAAGGTCACGACCGCTGCCGTGGCCTGGCTCAGCCCCCGGATTGCGTTGGCCAGCGGCTCCGCGTACCCGCCGGCCAGAATGCCCTCGGCCAGTTCACCCGGATCTGCCAGTCCCTCGCCAGCCAGCAGAGCCGGCATGCTGGCGACCTGCTCCAGGCAACCTCGGTTACCGCACCTGCATGGCGCACCATCCAGGCGCACCGAGACATGACCGAGATCGCCGGCCTGCCCATGGCTCCCGTTTTGGAGGACGCCGCCAAGCACGAGAGCACCGATGATCTCGTGGTCGACTCCCAAGAAAAACAGATCGGACTCGTTGCCCCGAAAATACTGGGCCTCGGCCAGTGCACGCATCCGCGTATTGTTGACGAGGCTCAGCGGCGCACCGAAGCCCCCCTGAATCACCTGGCGGAGCGACTCGATCAGCGGCTCGGTCGTGCGGAAAGCTTCACCTGGTTGGCTCGCCGACGACATTTCCGGAAACTGCGATCTCGGTAGCCCCAACACCACTCGGTCCAACTTGGCTAAATCGATTCCGGCCTCGGCCGCCCGCCTTTGCACCATCGCGGTGAGCCGGTTGGCTTGCTCGGGCAGCCCAATTTTCCGCGAAATCGGCTCGCTGCCGCTAAGAATCAACAGACCGGCGTTGTCGCACAATGCAAATGCCATCCGGTTGCAAGCAATTTCCAAACCTGCTTGGGTGGCTCTGAGTGGATTCAACCGGACTTTCGCCGACGGTCGACCCCGGGCCCGGGGCCCGTCCGCCGGTTCCCACTCGCCCAACTCATCCAAAGTTCCCGAATCGATCAGTTGATTCGTCACCTGGGAGACCGTGGCCCTGGAATATCCGGTCTGCTCGCCCAACTCGCGGCGCGTCAAAGGTCCGAGTTTCCGCAGAGCCTCAATCACCCGCAACGATGCCGACGGCGAGGGCTTTGACCCGAGCAGAGGTTCTCCGTTCCTTATCATTCAAATTCCTTCCCGGGCGCCCGACCGCAATTTGATCCGCCTGCGGTCTTTCGGCGCAGAAAGAATCGGGTCTTCGCCCAGTGCTCACAACAATCGCGCCAAATTCCCCGCAGCGGCCGGAACCCGGCTCGGCAAAATACCGGACGGAGTGGCTGGGTCGCAGTTCGAGCGCACTCCAGCCACTCCCTCCGGTCGCTTCGGATTCGATGCCAATCGTTAGTGGATCAGTGAGTCGTCCGAGAGCCGCTCAGCAGTGTCCCCCACGACGTTTCAGCAGCAGCGTGGCCAGGCCGAGCAGCAGCAAGATCCCGCCCATGACCGCCATGCCGGTGGCGGCACTGCCGGTCGTCGGCAATTCGCCTGCCACTGCGGATTCCGATGGCGATGGATTTTCGGACGTCCCGCCCCCCGGATCCACGGTCGGCGGCGTGATCGGTGGCTCCACGGTCGGCGGCGTGATCGGTGGCTCCACGGTCGGCGGCGTGATCGGTGGCTCCACGGTCGGCGGCGTGACCGGATCGTCCGAATCCACCAGGATCTTCGCCTGATTCGAGACGAAATCACGCTTCAGCCCCTGGTACAGACCACTGGCCTTCACGTCATTGATCGCCGCGGCTTGGCGTCGAACCCCTTCTGGCACTGTGGTCGGAGCCACGACGGTCACTGACTCCCCAGCTGCGATCGCCGGCAAACTGAGCCGCATAGCGGTGGCCGCTTCAGGGCTTTCCCTCCAGCTGCCGTTGTCCGCCGCCGTCGCATCCGTAGAGTACTCGATTTTCACCCCTGGAATATTCGCCACGGCGGGACCGGAGAAGGTCACTTGGAAGTCAGACCCCCTCCCGTCGCCCGGAGCCGGCAGCCGGTCGAAGAGCACCACGTCGGTCAGCGGATCAGGCAGGGTGTTGGTGACATAGATCTGCCAATCGGCCCGGCCCGGCGACTCCACCGTGTCACTCAACGACCAATCAGTCTTGTCCGCATCGCGGACCATCTTGCCTACCAAAAGCCCACCTGCGGTCAAAACCCGCGAGGTCCCGGTGGACTTGGCGATGCGTTCCAGGACAGTGCTGAATCCATGGACGTCCTGGTCGAAATAGCCGCTTGCAAACCACATTTCAATCCCCGAATAGGGCTGGTCGGTGGTGTACGCCCAAGACTCTGCGGTGACCCGGGAGACGTTGGGATCATAGGCCTGCGGCAGAACCCGGACCGGAAGATTGTAGTCGAACATGTCCGCGGGCTCCCGGCGGTCCTTGGCCGAATCCCAGGAACGCACCGATTCGAGTTGCTTGAAATCGAAAACCACGACCTGGCGCTCCACACCAGCTACCCGAATGCTTTCCGTGCGCACGCTCAGGCCCTGGCCTTCCAACGGAACCTGGATGCCGCTTGTCGGAGTTTTTTCATAGACCGCACTGACCCCGACCTCAGGATCATAGAAGACCCCGGCCGGGAGTACCACCCGCATCACTGAATCCTGGTACGAACGTCCAGCTGGATCGAGGTTGGCGATTTTCGCCTGGTAGACCGCAGTGCCACCCACCTCGATCGCACTCGGCGCGGTGATCACGGTAATGATCGGAACCACGTCGACGACCTTGACCTTCGCTTCATCCGAAGCCTGGTTCATGACGGCCCCGCTGGACAGAACTCCATCGGCCACGGCCTGGTTCGAGATGGGCGTGCTGGGCGCAGCGCTTCCATCTTTCAGCGACGGGTAACTTGCGATGAATCCGGGAGTCACCGTCACCTGTGATCCGCCGGAGATCATGGCCCCTCCGGGACCGACCGTGACGCGCCATCCGGTGATCCGCTCGCCTGCTGGGAGATTGAGGACCTGGCTGTACCCGTCCGCGTTCTGAAAGTTCTGCGAACCCTCGACCTGGGTGGTCAGGAGGAAGTCGGTTCCGGTGTCCAATCCGCTGGTATCGAAGCTCTGCCATGAAGTGCGAACGTTCGTCGTGTATTCATAGCTGAAGGGCAACGCGTCCGCCTGCAGAACCGCATTGAAACGGACGGCCATTCGGTAATTTTCCATATGGTCGAAGAACTCTTCGTTGCCCGCGTATTGATCAGTCACCACCAAACGATCAAGCTTTTCGGCGTCCAGACTGTTCTGATAAGAGGCCCGGACCTGATAACTGCTCTGCCAGATCCCGTTTCCGACCGTCGACGTTTCAGATTCCCCCATGATGGTTTTGTCGAGCGAAATCTTCTTGCTGGATCCCTGTCCGAGCTCCGGAACCTGGGTGTTCCCCGGTGTCTGGGCCCGCCAGTTCCCGCTGTTGTCCTTGACCTCGAGCGCCACGGTATTTGCGGGCGGCAACTGCCCATCGGGGAAGACGGATGGCGGATAATACACCGATAGCCAGACTGCGGTCTCCGTGGTCATCGAGGAGGCCTCCGGTCCGTACCGACCGTCGCGCTGCCAAACCGCCGACGTGCCGCCATCCGCCGCCGGGGTGATCGTCCACACTCCCGGGGCGGCCGAGGTCCCGCGAATCTCCGCCCCGGCCGGCAGCACGTCGCTGAGCCGCTGGGCCCAGGTGGTGAACGTGTTGGTGTCCGGACCAGGCCCGCCGACATTGAAGTAGTAGGTGACTTCGCGATTTCCGGAGCCGACCAGGGTGCTGAAAGTTTTGGTCGCGTGGTAGCCCCACTGCCCGGTCACTCTGGTGGTTGCGGTATCGGCAGGAACGCTGCCGGTCGAGGTGGCAGAACCTTCGATTCGTACATCAAAGACCGAGCTCTCGTCTTTGGCTTCGTTTTCGTCCTGGGTCACCGAAAAATTAAAAGACGAAAGCGGCTTTTCGAGGTCCTTCAAGACGAAGGAAACCTTTCTGGTTACCGGATCGTATTCATAGGCCGCCACAGGGGAGTCTTCCCCGGTCGCAACCGCTTCGAAAACGACCCCCTCCGGCAAGGTCGCGGTCAAGACCGCCCCTTTGACCACCGGGTCGCCGTCGATCGTCACGGTGTACGTGAAGCCGTCACCGACTCCGACGGATTCCGGCGCAGTGATGCCGATCGAATAGTCGTTGACATCGGCCGATGCCGGAACAGCCACAGCCCCGACCAGACCAACCGCTAAAAATACTGAAATAACTGACGCAAAGAAAACCTTCAACGAAGACTTCTTTCGCTTTCTCTGAATAAACATGGACATCCGATCAGCCAGTTCCGGATTACTAAAATATTCAGCAATCCGGAACACTACGATGAGCGTGTTCCACACAGTTTGAAATACGACAACCGTTCCCCCCAAAAACGCGGTCGCGACAAGCGCATCCCCCCAAAGAACGTGGCTACGAAAGGCGATCCTCCCCCAAGAACACACGATGAGGCTAACACATTGAATATTTTATTGTCTATTCACAATCGATCCACGAAGCAATTTCCATGATTCAACGAGATTCGACTAAGGCGACTTAGTCAGGGTTGCAACGGAATTGGTCGACTAATTTACGCATAGTAGGTTACCAAAATTACCAAAGTCTCTAGTTAATCTGCGGCAAAGGCCCTCGCTGAAGTCATTAATTTTTGCATAGTAAGGTTACCTAATTTTAAATCCTCGGACATCGTGCCGCAGGCTCCGGGGCGGACTACCGCAGCACCGGGCTGCCTGCGAGGCCGTGGTACGACAACGGCCAGCTGGCACGGATAGACTGTTCCGGCAACGCACCTGAATTTCGACGCCGTGTAGAATCGTTCCGGAACGCGTGGCATCGAATCGCGGAGGAGGCCGGCCAGATGAACGCACACAGTGCGCGATTCGTCCGCGGCTGGATCGCAGCCCTGTTCGCCACCACCGTCGCTGCCTGTTCGCACACCATCGGCGGAGGCGCCTTCCCACTCGGCATCGCCTTTTTGCTCGCCCTCGTGCTGTCCGCCCTGGTCTGCACCGCGCTGGCCGGGAAGACGCTGAGCTTGCCCAGACTGACCGTCGCGGTCCTGCTTTCCCAAGTGATTTTCCACGGGCTTTTCGCGCTGCTCGGCGACGCTGGTTTCGGCCCGTCCAGCGCCGTGCCCGCGGGTCATCACCATGCGTTCTTCGGGGTTCCGGCCGGGGTCGCCGAACCGGCGGTGGCAGGGATGGACCTCACCATGCTCGCCGCGCACCTGGGCGCCGCGCTGCTGACCATCGCCGCCTTCCATCGGGGCGAGCGGGTCGCCCGGCAGTTCGTCGGAATCCTGGCGCTGCTGCTACGCCCATTGTTCCGGCTGCTCGCCGCGCTGCTGCCGGCTCAGGAAGTCCATCCGCGGGTCGCGGCCCGCACCCGGCTGGCTGCATTCAACTCACGTGACGTTTTCCTGCGGCTGCAATACCGCGGACCTCCTCGGCTGCTCAGCACGCACTAGCCACCGGTTCGGCGCCTTCCAGCCACCGGTCGATCAGCCGTGCAGTTCCTGCCACGGCAGTCTGCGGATCCCGCTCTGCTGCGGGTTCCGAGTTTCCGACCAATCGGCCGGGCCTGCGTTCTGCAGCACCCCGGCATCGGTTGCCAGCCATTCTGTTCAGCTTCTTTCGGAGAACCCATGCATCCCCTTTCCCGTTCGGCAATCGCCGTCGGCGCCATCGCAACCTTGCTGGCCGTTGCCGCCTGCGGCAGCACCGCCGGCTATTCGCCCGGCAATTCCCCGGCTCCGCCGACTGAGTCGGCAAAGGCCACCAGTTACCCCTATACCGTAGAAAATTGCGGTCTGAGCCAAACCTTCGACCAGGCACCGAGCCGAGTAGTGATCCTGAACGGGCAATCCATCGCAGAGGTGCAGAGCGTCATCGCGTTGGGCCTGGACAAAACCGTGATCGCCAATGCGCAACGGTACGGGGTCTACGACGAGCCGGGCATGGCGGAGAAGATCAATGCCTTGCCTTCGGCCAACGGAAACACGCCGACCGGCAAGGACATCCCCGCCGAGACCCTGCTCAGCCTCAAGCCCGATCTGGTGCTGGCCAATTCGTCGGCCGCTTTCGACGCCGGCAAGGGCATGGCGACACGGGAACAGTTGGCCGCGATCGGAGCCAAAACCCTGGTCAATCCAGCGCAGTGCGCACTCGGCAAAACCGACGCCACGGACGCGGAAAAGCAGGATCTGGCCCAAGCGTCCTGGACTTCGGCCAAGACCTACTACGCTTTGCTCGGCCATGTCTTCGACGTCGAGGCGAAGGCTCTCGAGCTCTCGGACCAGATCGATCAACGCGTGCAAAAGGTCCAGGCGGCAGTGCAGAAGGAAGCTGCCACCAAGCCCGGGAACAACGACAAACCGCAAGCGCTGATCGCGGTCCCCGGGATGTCCATGATGAACTCCAGCGGATTGCCGGCGGTCCTGACCGGAAGCAGTTATGACTCGTTGTTGGAGGCCGCCGGAACCAGCAACGCGTTCTCCGGGAAAGACCGGACCTTCACCCGGAGCCTGAGTGCCGAGCAGCTGGCTGCGGCCAACGTCGAGGTGCTGGTCCTCGGCGGATTCAGCGCCGGCGAGGACCTCGCCGCCGAGGCGGCGAAGATCTTCGCCGCCTATCCGCAGTGGTCGGCTGCCAAAAACAACCGCTATGTGACGTTGGCGGATAGCGCATACCTGGGACCGCAGAACGCCATCGCCATCGAAAAGATCGCCAAGGTCGCACACCCAGATGCGTTCAACTAGACCGCCGGAAGCCGTCGGCGCAACGTCTGCGGCCGTCCGCTTCGCCCACCGTCCGGTGGGCAAAGCGGGGCTGGCTGCGGCTTTGCTGCTGATCGGCCTGGCGGGCAGCATCATGCTGGCCACCGCATTGGGCCAGGTCGCCGTCCCGCCCGGGGAGATTTTCGCGGTGATCGGCCGCAACCTGAGCGGGCAGGGCGCGGCGGCTGCCGATCCGGGCATGCTGCTGAACCAGCAGATCATCTGGCAGTTGCGGCTCCCCCGGGTCCTGCTCACCGCCTTGGTCGGAGCGGCCTTGGCGATGGCCGGCGCAGTCCTGCAAGGCGTGGTGGGCAATCCATTGGCCGATCCGTTCGTGATCGGTGTCTCGTCGGGATCGTCATTGGGGGCGATCTCGGTCATGGCGCTGGGCAGCACGGCATTGGCCGGGCTCGGGGTGAGCGCCGCAGCTTTCGTGGGCGCCCTGCTGACCTTGCTCCTGCTGGTTTTCTTGGCGCAACGCTCCGGAAAACTCTCCGGATACCGGATCGTGCTGGCCGGCGTCGCGCTCGGCCAGGCCGCGATGGCCGGAACCACGCTGATCCAACTGCATGTGGACCCGGCCCAGGTCCGGGGCATTTTGTTCTGGATGCTCGGCAGCACCGCGGGCGCCACCTGGTCGCAGCTGCCGATACTGGCCGTGGTCACCGGAATCACCGCACTGTTCCTGGTGGCCCGGTCCCGGCAACTCAACGCCCTGGCCCTGGGCGACGACGACGCCGTCGCCCTCGGGATCAACGTCAACTCGCTGCGCTGGCAATTGCTCGTCGCCAGCGCCTTGCTGACCGCCGTGGCGGTCACCGTGGCCGGCGCGGTCGGCTTCGTCGGCTTGATCATCCCGCACGGACTCCGGATGCTCGGATTCTCCGACTACCGGAAGCTCTTGCCGCTGAGTTTGGCCGGCGGAGCGATTTTCCTGGTGCTCATCGATTTGGCTTCCAGGTTGATCGATCCGCCGAACGAATATCCGCTGACCATTTTCACCGCAGCCTTGGGAACACCATTCTTCCTCTGGCTGCTCCGCACCCGCAAAGAGGAACGCGCAGTATGAGTCTCCAATTGAACAACGTGACGGTCCGCATCGGCCATCGGGCGATCCTCGACGATGCCACGCTCACGCTGCAACCCGGGTCGATCACTGCGGTGGTCGGACCCAATGGCTCGGGCAAAAGCAGCCTGCTCCGGGCCGCCTACCGGGCGCTCAAGCCGAACCACGGTTCGGTGCTGATCGATGGCAGCGACATCTGGCAGTCGAGCGCACGCGCGGCGGCGAGAAGCCGCGCCGTCTTGCCGCAGCAGCAGAGCCAAGGCCTGGGCTTCACCGCTTACGAAGTGGTCAGCATGGGCCGGACGCCCTTCGCCCGCGCCCTGAGCGGCCTTGACGCGGCCGACCGGGCGCTGATCGAACAGGCCTTCCAGGACGCCGGCTGCACCGGATTGGCGGGACGGGATTTCGCTTCGCTGTCCGGTGGCGAGCGGCAACGGGTGCTGTTGGCCCGGGCGCTGTGCCAGAATGCACCGCTGCTGATCCTCGACGAGCCCACCAACCACCTCGACATCGCCGCGCAATTGGACTTGCTGGCTTTGCTGGACGGCTTCGTCTCCGGAGCGACCGGCCGCAGCGTATTGCTGGCCCTGCACAATTTGGATCAGGCGCTGGCGCACGCCGATCATCTGCTGCTGATGCACCAGGGAAAAATCTACGACGCCGGCCCGCCGGAAACGGTGCTCAACCCGGAAAACATGCGCTTGGTGTTCGGCGTCGCAGCCGAGCTGACCCGGAACCGGCTCACCGGCAAAGCCGGCATCCAGTGCGCACCGCTCGGCCCGGCAGCCCGCAGCAACCCCGCCGCCCAGATCACTGAGGCCTGTGCATGAACGCGCTCCCGAACGACCGCACCGGCTTGCCTCGGCCCAAAATCCGGCCGCATCCGGCATTGCCGGCCGGCGTCGCCGGCGCACTGGTCCTGCTCGCCTTGCTCCTTCCGCTGTTGCAGGGCGAGGAGTTCTACGCTTCGTTGAACCGCGGCTATCCAGGCGTATTCACCGCCGTGGCAACCTCGGTGTTGCGGACCGTCGCGTGGCTCGGCGCGGTGGCCACGCTCGCCCAGCTGGGACTGCTCTGCTTCTTCGGCGGTCCGGGCTATGCCGCTGGGGATTCCGGCCGGGCGGCGGCCCGGCGTGCCGCCGGCTTCGCCGTGGTCTGGGGCTTGAGCAGTCTGCTGCTCATCGGTTTCATCGCCGCGGACAACAACGGAGTCCCGCTCAACTGGGTGGTCTCCAGCAGTTTCATGGTCTTCCTGGACACCACCCAGGCAGCCCAGGCTTGGGTGTTCGCCGCACTATGCGCAGCGGTGATCGTCCCGGCCCTGTTGTTGTGGCAGACCTGGGTCAGCCGGTTCGTCTCGCTCGTGCTGCTCTGCTCGGCGGTCTTGCTCACCGTGCTGGTCGGCCAGGTTTCGGTCGGTGCCGACCATGATTTCGCCTCCGATGCGGCCGGCTTCGCCGTGCCGGCGGCGCTGCTCTGGCTCAGCAGCCTGCTCGGTGTGTACTGGTTCTTGGCCGCTGGTGGAAAGCTCAGCGCACAGGGGTTCCGGCGGTTCCACGTCATGTCCTGGATCTGCGCCGGGGTCGCGCTCGTGGGCTACGCCGCCGTGGCCTACCAAGGCCTGGCCGGAAATGCCCCCACCGATTCCAGCTACGGAACGATTTTCCTGGTCGCGCTGCTCGCCGCCGCCGGCTCGGCGTTGCTGGCCTGGTCCAATGCCCGGCAGTTCAACCGAGCCATGGCCGAGCAGGCCAAGGTCCCGGCCGGCTATCGCTGGCGGCTGACCGCGCTGCTGGGCTTGGGCGCGGTCTTCCTCGGCGCGTTGCTCGCCCTGCAACGGACGATCCCGCCGCGCTACCTGCTGGTGCAGAGCACCCAGGAGAACTTCCTCGGTTTTTCCATCGACGGAGCCCGCAGCTTCATCGGCTGGTTGTTGCCCGGCCGCGCCAACGTGCTGTTCAGCAGCATTGCGATCATCGCGGTGCTGCTCTACTTGCTGGGCGTGCGCACCCTGCGCAACCGCGGCGATGTCTGGAGCAAGGGCCGGACCATCAGCTGGCTGCTCGGTTGGCTCGCGGTCTACTATTTCACCTCGTCGGTCTGGGCGGAACGCTCGCCTGGATCTTTCGGGCTGCACATGATGGGGCACATGGGACTGAACATGCTGGCCCCGGTGCTCCTGGTGCTCGGCGGTCCGGTCACCTTGGCACTGCGCGCCTTGCGCCCGGCCAAGCCCGGTGCGCCCAGCGGTCCGCGGGAATGGATCAATGCCCTGATGCATTCGAAGATCTCGCTCTTCCTGACCAATCCGCTCCTGGTCTTCGCGATCTTCGTCGGCTCCTATTACGCGCTGTATTTCTCGCCGCTGTTCGAACTCGGCATGCGCTACCACTGGGCGCACCAGGCGATGAACCTGCACTTCATCATTTCCGGCTACCTCTTCTACTGGATCGTGATCGGCATCGACCGCGCGCCCCGCCCGATGCCCTACATCGGCAAACTGGGTTTCACCCTCGCCGCAATGCCGTTCCACGCCTTCTTCGCGGTCGCGGTGATGTCTTCGACCACGATCATCGGGGAAAACTTCTACCGTTCCCTGCAACCGGATTGGAACACCGATTTCAAGGCCGACCAATACCTGGGCGGCGGAGTGGCCTGGGCAGCCGGCGAATTGCCGCTGATCGTGGTCGTGATCGCCTTGCTCACCCAATGGTCCAGATCCGATCAGCGCGAGGCCAAACGCAAGGACCGGCGGGGTGATCAGGGATTGGACGACAGCCTGGACAACTACAACGACATGCTGGCGGCGCTTTCCGACCGCAACCGGCCGCAACCCGAGCAGCCGAATCGCGACGCCGCCCGGCAAGGAGAGCAGTGATGGACACACGGCTGGACGAACCCGGGACCGCGGCGGCGGAACACCCGCCGATCGAACTGCAGTTGACCGGAATGACCTGTTCGGCCTGCGCGGTGCGGATCCAGAAGAAACTCGGCAAGCTCGACGGCGTGGCGGCAACGGTCAACTTCGCCACCGAACGGGCGGTGCTGCGCGGCTTGCCCGCGGAACGGACCGCGGAGGCCGTGGCCGCCGTGGAGGCGGCCGGCTACGGAGCCACCGCAGTGGTCCGGAGCGCTTCTTCGATGCCGGAGACCAGCGCCCCGGAACGCAGCGCGATGTTGTTGCGCCGGCTGATCGTGGCCGCGGTCCTGACCCTGCCGTTGGGCAACCTCGCGATCGTGCTCGCCCTGGTGCCAGACCTGCGCTTTCCGTTCTGGGACTGGCTGTGCGTGCTGATCGCCACTCCGGTGGTCTTCTGGTGCGCCTGGCCATTCCATCGGGCCGCGGCGAAAAATCTCCGGCACGGCAGCTTCAGCATGGACACCTTGGTTTCGCTCGGCGTGCTGGCCTCGTATTTCTGGTCGGTTTTCGCGATCATCTTCTCGGACAAAACCACTCCGGGCTATTGGGTCGGCTTCGGCCAGACCCCGCCGGGAGCAGACTCGATCTACCTCGAAGTGGCCGCCGGCGTCACCACCTTCCTGCTGGCTGGGCGCTATTTCGAAGCCAAGTCGCGGCACAAGGCTTCCGGGGTGCTCGGCGCCTTGGCGAAGCTCGCGGTCGGCGAGGTCCGGGTGCTGCGCGACGGACAGGAATCCCTGATTCCAATCTCGCAGCTCCGGGTGGGCGAACAGTTCGTGGTCCGGCCCGGTGAGCGGGTGGCCTGCGACGGCGAAGTGCTCGCCGGCCAGGCCGGCGTGGACACTTCGCCGATGACCGGCGAACCGGAGCCCAAACCGGTAGCGCCCGGCGACGGGCTGATCGGCGGGACCGTGGTCCTCGACGGACGGCTGCTGGTCCGTGCGCTCAAGGTCGGCGAAAGCACACAGCTGGCCCAACTGGCCGCGCTCGCAGAACACGCCCAGACTCGCAAGGCCAATATCCAAGCCCTCGTGGAGCGGATCGTCGGGGTTTTCGTTCCGGTGATCCTGGTACTCACGGTTCTGGTTTTCGCCGCCTGGATGCTGAGCGGAAACTCCGCGGAGAAGGCCTTCGGCGCCGCGATCTCGGTGCTGATCATCGCCTGCCCCTGCGCGTTGGGGCTCGCTACCCCGATGGCCCTGATGGTCGGCGTGGGCCGCGGCAGCCAGCTGGGCATCCTGATCAAAAGCCAACAGGCGCTGGAATCTTCGGGCCGCATCGACACCGTGGTGCTGGACAAAACCGGGACCCTGACCACCGGCGAAATGAGCGTGCACCGGATGGCGGTGTTCGACGTCGCGGCCGGCGCGGACCCGGCCGGCCCACAGACCCCGGAACAGCTCACCGCGCTGGCCGCCGCTGCGGAGGCCGACTCGGAACACCCCACAGCCCGGGCGATCATCGGCTTCGCCGAGCAGAACGGCTTGCGCGCCCCGCTCGCCGAAGAGTTCGGCGCGCTGCCGGGCCGAGGCGTCCGGGCCGTGGTCCAGGGCGCAGAAGTGCTGGTCGGAAGTGCTGCGCTGCTGGCCGAACGTGGCGTGCCACGCCCGCCGTCCGCTTTGGACGACGCCACCGGAACCTTGGTCTTCCTGGCCGTGGACGGGGTGGCCCGTGCGGTCTACGCGCTGCAGGATTCGCTGCGCAAAGGCGCCGGCGAAGCCGTCGGAATGCTGCACGGACTGGGCCTGCACACGGTGCTGCTCAGCGGGGACCGGCAGCGCGCCGCAGACGACGTCGCCGCCCAGTTGGGCATGAAACAGGCGATCGGCGGGGTACTGCCGACGGAAAAGGCCAAGGTTCTGGCGGATCTGCAAGCAGCCGGGCGCCGGATTGCGATGGTCGGCGACGGGATCAATGACGCGGCGGCGTTGGCCACTGCCAATTTGGGCATGGCCATGGTGAGCGGCACCGACGTCGCGATGAAGTCTGCCGACATCATTCTGATCCGTCCGGACCTGCGCGTGGTCGCCGATGCGATCGTGCTGTCCAGACGCACCCTGCGCACCATCCGCGGAAACCTGGTGTGGGCCTTCGTGTACAACGTGGCGGCGATCCCATTGGCCGCCTTCGGCCTGCTCAATCCGCTCATCGCCGGTGCGGCGATGTCCCTGTCCAGCCTCTTCGTGGTGACCAACAGCCTGCGGCTGCGCAACTTCACGGCGAGCTCCGACTCACCTGCGGCAGTCGGCGACCCCGCCTCCGACGACGCCGAGGAGTCCCGATGAGCTGCCCGGTGACCGGGCTCGGAGCCGATCGCGCTGAGCCGTTCGAACGGGATGCCGAAGGCGCGGTGCAGCTGTTCGGCGCAGCCTACGTCCAGGATCCCTACCGGGTGTTCCAGCACCTTACCAGGAACGGGCAGGTGCACCGGGTACGCTTCCCCAGCGGGGTCAACGCCTGGCTGGTCACCGGGGCGGACGCCGCCGCTGAACTCCTGCAGCATCCGGACATCCGGAAGAACCACGACGTCGGCAATCCGCGATGGCGGGCCAAAGCCTCGATCATGCCGGAACCGCAGCACACCCGTTTGCAGTCGCATCTGCTGCACCAGGACGGCGAAGTGCATGCCCGGATGCGGAAACTGATCCTGCCCGCGTTCTCCGCGCGCGCAGCAACGGAATTGGAAGGCCGGATAGCGGATCACGCCGATCAGCTCATCGATGGCTTCCCCGATTCCGGAGGCCTGGATTTGGTTCCGGAATACATGGCGCTGCTGCCTTTCCGGGTGCTTTCGCTCGCGATCGGTTTGCCGCCCCGGCTCGCCGACGGCTTCGACCCCGCTTGGGGCAAGGTGGTGCAGCCGGTCGGACCGGACGACCCTTGGCGTCCCGAGTATGAACGGCTCTTGCGGGAGCTCGAGGCGTACATCGCCGAAGTGGTCGCTGACGCCGCCCGGCCGGAACGCTCCGGGCTGCTGGCCCGTTTGGTCCGGGCACAGGCTGCCGGGAGCTTGAGCGCAGACCAGCTGTCCTCGTTGGTCTTTCAGCTTTTGGTGGCCGGTCAGGAACCGGTGACCCACCAGCTGTCGACCTCGATGCTGGCCTTGTTGCAGCACCCGGAAGCCCGGGCCGATTTCGTCTCCCGGCCGGAGGCGCGGTCGCTGTGGATCGATGAATTGATCCGTTACGACGGAGCTTTCGCCCTGGCCACTTGGCGCTTCTTCACGGTCGACACGGATTTTCGGGGAACCCGGATCCCCGCGGGTGATTCGGTGATCGTCGCGCTGAATGCGGCCAATCGGGACTTGCCCGGCGGCGACCGGCTGGATTTCGGCGGGCGGTCCGAATCCGTTGCGCAGCTCAAATCCAGCCGGCAACGGCGCAGCAGTCACTTCGGTTTCAGTGCCGGCCCGCACTATTGCCCTGGCGCGGCCTTGGCCCGGAGCCAATTGGCCTGGGGCCTGGGCAGGCTTTTCGACCGGCTCGAGGGGCTCGCCCTGGACTCCTCCGCCGAACCGCCATCGTGGATTGCCGCGGTGTTGACGCGAGGCCTGAAAAGCCTTCCCGTGAGCTACCGGGAGCTGCGTCGATGACCGCAGTGGCCGCCGTCCGATCCCCGGCCCACCGGATCCTGGAGCTGTTGTTGCCGTACCGGCGCACCGCCGAGCCGCGCGGGTCCAGCCGCCCGGCGGACTTTCCGCGGATTCTCGAAGCGCTCGGAGAGGTGGCCGGCACCGACCGCCGGCTGCTCTTCGCGCTGCCCGGGTTTCCTTGCAAATCCCCCAATCCAGCGAAGGTGATGGGCGCACTGCCCGACGCCGGAGAACGCGCTTCGCTGCGATTCCTCAATGCTTTGTGCGCGCAGATCGAGGCGGTGCATCCGGCTGGCGTGAGCTTGGCGATCTGTAGTGACGGGCATATTTTCGCCGACGCGATCGGCGTAGACCAGGATGCCATCGACGCCTATTTCGACGACCTACGGCAAACCGCAGAGGCTGAAGGCCTGAAGCACTTGGTGTTCTTTTCGCTCCGCGACCGTTACCCGGGCCGGATGGAGCAACCCCGCCGGCAAGCGATCATCGAGCAGTACGGTCCCGGCCTTGACGAACTCCGCGGCCAAGTGCGCGCCGATCCGACGCTGGCCACGCTTTACCGGGGCATCATCAGATTCCTGGTCGACGACTCGGTAGACCACCAAGGCACGCGTTCGGCACTGCAACGTGATTGCCGACGTCGGGCTTACCAGGTGTTGCAACGCAGCATGGCCTGGGGCGGCATCGTCGCAGAAGAATTCCCGGAGGCGGTGCGGCTTTCAATCCATCCGCAACCGCCGGATTCGGAGAAGTTCGGCCTGCGCTTGCTGGATTCCGATTCGGTGTGGACCACCCCGTGGCATTCCGCGCCGCTGAAGCTGGCCGATGGCAGCCTCAAACTGCTCCGCCGCGATGCGGTCCCGGCGGATGCCCAGTTGCGCTTGCGGCACGGTCGGCCGGATTTCTACGAACTCGGTGCCGAGCGGTAGCAGACCTCGACGAACGGGCTCAGCAGTTCCCAACCCAAGGCGGAATAGAGTCCACGCCCCGCTTCCGAGGCCATCAGCACCGCCGAGCTGCAGCCTCCGGCAACCGCCTCGGCGGCCAAGGAGTTCATCATCGCCCGCCCCAGCCCCCGACGTCGATGTGCGGTTTCCGTGACGATCTGGTCCGCCACGGCGACCCCGCCCGCGATGCCGATTCGGCCCCGTGCGGCAGGCGCGCCGTCGTGGTCCGTGATCCAGACCTGGCGGGCATTGGCCTCAGGCTCGACGAACAGCCGATAACCGGGCGGCAACAACTGCAGTTCCGACGGCACTGCGGAAAGCCCTGTGCCCATCAGGAACAGGGGTGGGCCGAACTGCCAACCTTCGGGGAAACAATCGCGCAGCCCTGCCTCAGTACCCGGAGCCTTGATCCAGTTCAGCTCCTGAGATACCGCCGCAGCCAGCGCCCGAATTCGATCCGGATTGCCGTCTTGGAGAACGTAGCGCGTCGCTTCTTTCGCGTTGTGCACGGCAATCGAGAAGCCACCGGCCATCGGCTCCGGCCAGCCGCTCCGCCTCGAATGCGCCCAACCATGCACCCAACCGCTGATCGCCGAGTCCAGTTCCATACCCACGGCCTTTCGTCCCTGACGTTATTAGTCTTCACGCTATTAGTCTTCGGAGTTCGCTTACTGCTCTGTGCCCAGAGCGGCCTGGATGGCATCCACGCCCCGCTTCCGAAGCCATCAGCACCGCCGAGCTGCAGCCTCCGGACAAGTTCTTCAGTCGTAAGTAGTCCGGTCATGCCGCTGAGTACATCGTTCTTGTGTTACTGCTCTTTGGTAGAGCGGTTGTAACCCGGACAGAATTTAATCGCACCGTTGCCGAATTCTTCATGAAATAGCCAACCACAGCTCATCTACTCTGACTGTTTGTCATCCGAATCGTGGACATCAGTTGACTTTGTTATGCAAAGAACGCGAGTGTAAACCTTTTGTTGGACATTTTTCTCACGTTGGCATCCGAGACTAATTGTATTTAATTTAGACGATAAATCAGTTAAGCATCATTATTTCGATCTGGAGATTTTTTACGAATCAAATTTTCTCTATACTCGTCAGTTTTTTTCGCACTTCGATTTCCTGCAGAAATTCCAACAAAAGCACCGAGGCCAACTCCTACGCCAACGATCGCGTAAAGAGACTTCTCCCACCCAAAAAATAATCCGATCAAAACCGTGGCCGCAATTCCGGCAGCTAAGAAGGCAATTGTTGCGGGCTTTTTAATCAATTTATATCCTAAGAAAATAGTGCAGAAATTCCATCGAGGAAAGATCCAGATCGGCCTAATCCGCCAGTATAGGCTCCAAATAGTCCTCCGGTAAAGGCTCCAGTTCTCACATCTCCTCCATCAATTTTTGCTGCTACAGCGCCACCGGTAAATCCTCCGACTCCGCCCGCTACTGCGCCGATAGCGGCAGCAGCAACAAAACCGCAACCACCTAGAGTAGCGGCACAAAAGGCTCCAGTGATGACTGCGGTAAACGCAAATCCGATACCGAAGCCTACGGCACTACCTGCCGTCAGCAACCCGCTGGGGTCTGAGTTGTTGATCGGATTGTTGACCGCGTAGGTGTAGGGGTTGGCTTCTTGCCCGGAGGGGTCTTGTTGGGTGAAGCGACCCAGGGCCGGGTCGTAGTAGCGGGCGCCGAGTTTATAGAGTCCGGTTGCGCTGTCGTAGATCCCTCCGATGTAGCGAAGCGTGTTGGTTTCTGCCGCACCCGGTGTGACCGTACGGCCTACTCCGTAGGGGTCGTATGAGTAGCCGCCGACCTTTTTGCCAGCGCTGTCCAACAGGGCGATGACTGAACCTTGAGCGTCGGTGACGTAGTAGATACGCGTGCTTCCGGTATTTTTAGAGAGAATGTTCCCGTTCGGATCCCGAAAATAGGTTGTCTTCTCGTTCCCGTCCACGGTCATCTCCAAACCGAGCTGGGTCTGGTATTCCTTCACCGTCCCGTTCTCGCCTCGGTTGGTGTTTCCCTGGCCCATGTACTGGTACTTCGTTTCAGTCCCATTTTTGGTAATGTTCCGGGCGCCGTTTCGAGTGTTGCAAGCGAACTGGGTGCTGCTTTCCGGATTCGCGGTCATGTTCCCGGCCTCGTCATAGATCCAACCCGAAGGCTTGGCTGAGGAAGCGGTGATCTGGTTCGCGTCGTTGAAAGAATATGTTTTGGTCTCCGCCGGCGAACCGGAGGCACCCGTGGTGACAGTCTTGATTCGATTGCCCGCAGGATCGTATTCATAAGCCCACGAGGCACTCACCGTTGCCCCGGTCTGCTCGGTGGCATTGATGAGTTGGTTCTTCGAATCATAGGCATAGGTCGATACCGCGCCAGCAGCGACGCCTTCTTCGACATAAGAGGTTTTGGTCTGCAACAGTCCACGATCAGTGCCTGCGACGTCTTTGAAAACATAGCCGACGTCGTAAACCACCGCGCCGGTCGCGTCCTTGACGGTGCTCCGCGTGGGACGCTGGGAGATGTCATAAGTTGTGGTCTTCTTCGCGCCACCCGGGAAAACCTGGCTGGTCACTGACCCGGCGCTGTTGTACTCGTAAGCAATGCAATCCGATCCCGCAGGAGCAGGGCTCGCCGCCGTGCAGCTCCGGGACGAGGCTGTTCCCGCATTGGTCAGTTGATTCGCCGCATCCCGACCATACCCGCCAAGGTAGTCGTATCCACCCTCGCCATAGTTGCCCCAAAAATCGGCGAGATTGCCATTCGCGTCTGGGGTTGCCGACTTATCCAAATCCGGTTGGCTGTTGTAACGGTAGATCCGCGGGCCTTGCGGATCCCCGAAAATATTGAACCTCGTGAACCGTTGCTCCGTGGCTCCCCGGCCGGTCGGACTGGGATAAGTGCTATCGGAGTAGTTGTACCTATTGGACGAATCGAGGTCCAACCCGTCAAACCCCAAAGATGCATTGGCAGTGTTTCCGTCAGCTGAGGGCTGGTTTGTATAAAAAAGCGCATCGGTGGCGTTGTAGTTGTACGTGACTTTCGTGCCGCGCGGATCGGTGACTGTTTTCGGCCTACTCACTGAGTCATACGTATACGTTGTTGGCTTCAAGGGCGCAGGTGGGGTTACTTTGGTCAAATCACCGTTCGTGTTGTAGCCGAATGTGGTGACCTTGCCGTTTGCATCAGTGGAGGAGCATGTCATACCGGCGAAGGCCCCGGACACGCTGCGGTCGGCTTTTTCCCTGGTGATCTGGAATTTCTGCCCGCCGGTTGTCTCGTCTTTGGCGGAGATCATGTTGTTCTGTCCGTCGTAGGCGAATGTCGATTTGTTCGACTGCGCATCGGTGGCGCACTTGACCTGGTAAGCGTTGCCAGAGCCACCGTTGTTGCAATCAGCGTTCTGTGCATAAGCGGCTGAGGCTGCGGCGCCGGTCGGCAAGGAAACACCGGACTGATTGCCCAGCGAATCGTATTCGTACTTGGTCACGTCTCCAGCTGGCCCACCGGTAGCCGAACCCGAAGTCACCGATTGGATATCACTATTCGCCGTCCAGTCCTGGGATCTCGTCCGACCCAATTGATCCACCGAAGAAATTTGCCGACCCTGGGCATCGAGATTGACCGTGGAATTCTTCCCGGCCGGATCCGTCACCACCGTGTTCGTATCGTTGTATGCGAATTTCGTGACTCGCTCGGCATATACCTTGGGTGCGTTCTGGTCCGCACCTTCAGAACGCAGCGTCACGGATGCTGCCCTGCCGGCCTCGTCGTATGCGAAGTTGTAGGTGACCTTCACTCCGCCGACTGTTCCATAGGACGAGTTGGCCCGGTTCAAAGTCGCAGAGGCAACTTTGCCGTTGCTGCCATAACTGAATTCGTTAGAGATCGCGAGCTTGGTTGCCGGTGCCGGATTAGATTTTACTCCGGTTTGAATCAGTCGTCCGGCATCATCGCGTTTGTAATAGACCACCCGACTGTCCGGCAGTTTCACGGTAGTCTCAGCCCCGGTCTTGGTCACCGTCGAAACTCTTCCAGCAGCATCAGTGATCGAAGCCAGCTGAGTGCCGGTGTAAGCGTAGGTGGTGCCGATACCGTTTCGATCGACATCAGAGACGATGAATCCACCTGGCGAGAACGTCAGTTTCTGACCGGAGCTGTTATAGGTGACCTGCATCGTCCCGTCCGCCGGAGTGGCCAATGTGGCTTTCAACCCGACCGGCGACTTCCAAGATCCATCAGCGTTCTTGGTGAAGACCTGGTTGAACCCGGAGGTATCACGGAACGTCACCTGATTCCGATCCGCACTATAGGCAACGCCGATGTCCTGGCCGTAGGAGCCCCGCCAGTTGCCGCCCAACGATCCGGGGACGGTGTCCAGGCTGTTCTGTTGTAGACCTCGGAAAACTGAGGAGCGACGCCCGGGGCGTTCATCGCCAAGTTCTGATGCGCCAAAACCAGATTGCCCGTCGCCATATTCACCGCGGCGGTCAGTCCTTTGGTCAGCTGAATCTGATGCAGGGCGTAATACGGCAAGACCCCCAATTGCGAACTAGCTGCCGGAGCGGCGGCTGCCTCCCGCAAAGGAGCCGACTGCGCCTGCCGGGATAAAGGAGCCGGGCGTTCTTCCAAGGTCGCCGCGCCTTGCGCCGGCGTCTCAGCCCAAACGCCCGACGGCGCTCCGCCAACCGGAGTCCGATTAACCTCAGACGGGGCCTCCCACACGCTCGGCTCGGGATACTCCACCTGCGGCGGCGCAGGTGGAAGATCCGCCGCTCCTGCTGTGCCGGCCAAAGCGGTCAGACACACCGCCGAACCAACAACCACTGCCACCGAACGAAACCAAAAACCAGCCATCGCGGAAGTTCCCCCAACAAGTAGGCAAAGTCGCAGCAGCGTGGTGCCCTGCAATCAATATTCAGCAGCCTAACAACAAAATTTCAGTATCGAAACCCTATAATCCAAAAAATAGATTAAAGTTGTGAGAACCCCACCGACGAGTTTTCGTTGCCGATTCCTCTATCGATTAGTGCCCAGCGCGGCCCGGATGGCATCCACGCCGATCCACAGCTCGGTGAAACTCGTGGACAACGGGGACAAGCCCAATCGGATGCCATCCGGGTTGCGGAAATCCGGAATAATTCCTTGTTCCCATAGCTGCTCAGTCACTGTGCGGAACGCCGGGTGGTCGATGGTCACATGGCCACCGCGCCGGGCCGGATCCCGCGGCGACGCCAGCTCGACGCCCAGCGGAGCGAGCACGCCGTCGTACAAGGCCACCGCGTAGTCGGTCAGTGCGACCGATTTCGCCCGGACCGCGTCGATGCCCACCGCATCGATCAGCTCGACCATGTCCCGCAGCGCGGTCATGCCCAAAATCGGCGGGGTGCCCGAGGTGAATCCGCGGATCCCGGCAGCCGGGCGGTAATCCGGCCCCATCTGGAACGGGTCCACGCTGCCGAGCCAACCCTGGATCGGTTGTTTCAGGGTTTCCAGATGCTCGGACCGGACGTAGCAGAAAGCCGGCGCACCAGGACCGCCATTGAGGTATTTGTAGCTGCAGCCCACCGCCAGATCCGCTCCGCTGGCATCCAGTTCCACCGGCAGCACGCCCGCGGAGTGGCACAGATCCCACAGGATCAGCGCGCCATGCTCATGCGCGATCGAGGTCAACCCTGCCATGTCCGCGAGATACCCCGACCGGTAGGCGATCTGGCTGAGCAGCACTAAGGCGGTCTGTTCGCCGATCACTGCAGCCAAGTCTTCAGCGGTTACCCCGCCGTCGTAAGCGGGCCGGATCCAACGCAGGGTCAAGCCGCATTCGGCGGCAATCCCCTGCACGATGTACCGGTCGGTCGGAAAGTTGTCGGTATCGATCACGATCTCGTTCCGCCCGGGCCGAGCCGCCACTGCAGCACGGCACAGTTTGTACAGCAGGACCGTGGTCGAGTCGCCGATCGTGCACTGCCCGGCTGCGGCCCCGAGCATGATCCGGCCCAAATCGTCGCCGATCTTGGCCGGCAAGCCCAGCCAGTTCTCATCCCAACCGCGGATCAACCGGCCGCCCCACTGCTCGGCGATGAAGCTGCCGACGCGCTCCGCACTGGCCCGCAACGGCCGGCCCAGCGAATTGCCGTCCAGATACGCGACCAGCGCCGGATCATCGCTGCCGATGAAGGCATCGCGGTGCTGCTGCAACGGATCGTCCAGGTCGAGTTGTTCGGCTGCTTCGAAGCTAAGGTCGGTGCTCATCTGCTCAGCATATGCGGTGCAGCCGTCCGGGAGTCAGAGCCGGATCACCAGGGGCAAATCACAGTGGTTTGATCGAACCGCTGAAATTGATCTTGCCGCTGCGCGGATTCCAGCCCAGGTAATCGGTGCCCTGCCAAGCCGGCTCGGATTCAGTCTCGAAACGCACCGCCACCGAGCCCGGAATGAAGGTCGGGGTGGCGAACTCCACGTCCCAGCGATAGGCCTCGACGCCGGCCGGCAGCGCGGCGGTCAGCGCCCGGGACGCCAGGTACATGCCGTGCACGATCGTGGTTTTCAGGCCGAGCGCTTTGGCACCGAGCTTGCTCGTGTGAATCGGATTGATATCGCCGGACACCGCCCCGTAACGGCGGCCCAGATCCGCGGCCAGCGGCCACAACGCATTGGCATCCGGCGCATTGAACGGCTCACGGTGATCCGGCGCCATCGGCAAGCCGAGCTTGGCTCCCCTGGCCAGGTAGGTGGAAAGCCCTTGCCACAAAAGCTCATCGCTACCGGCGGCCCGGGCCTGTGCCGAGATCTCGAATTGCGTTCCGGCGCGGTGACCGGCCGGATTCTGCACCTTGATCCGGAAGTCGAGCAATTCGCCCGGATCGATCCGGCGGTGCTGCTGCACCTTGTTGTCCAAGTGCACCAAACCCAGCAAAGGCACCGGGAATCCAGTGCTGCCCATCAGCGCCACCGAAATCGGGAAACTCATGATGTGCACGAAGCCGGCCGGAACGCTATCCCGTCCGGCACCGTGCATCAAACGGTTGAATTCGCCCAGCTTGACTGAATCCGGGCGAACCCCGGAGACCCGGAACTCGGTCTCCGGGAAAGTCTTCGAACGCTTCGCCAGCCCCAAAGCGCCCAGCGCCTGGTCCTTGAGCGCGGCGGCGTACAGACCGCCCAACGACGGCGACCCCGGCAAGTCCACCACGGCGGCCATCACTGCCCCACCATGTTCTGGCCGCAGACCCGGAGCACATTGCCGCTGATCCCGCCGGCAGATTCACTGGCGAAGAACGCAATGGTCTCCGCCACGTCTTCCGGCAGGCCGCCTTGGAGCAGGGAATTGAGCCGACGGGCCACTTCACGGGTGGCAAACGGGATCTTCGCGGTCATTTCGGTGACGATGAAGCCCGGCGCCACCGCATTGATGGTGCCGTCGACGCCGTCGAGCAACGGAGCGGTTGCCCGCACCATGCCGATCACACCGGCTTTCGACGCTGCGTAATTGGTCTGTCCGCGATTGCCGGCGATGCCGCTGGTCGAGGCCACCGAAACGATATGCGGACGGTTCTGGAACAGGTCCGAGGCCAACAGTGCCCGGTTCATCCGCAACTGCGAGGCGATGTTCACCGCCATCACCGATTCCCAACGGCCCGGATCCATGTTCGCCAGCAGCCGGTCCCTGGTGATCCCGGCATTGTGCACCACGATGTCCAAGCGGCCGTAGCGTTCTGCGGCGTGCGCGAGCAGCCGTTCCGCGGCGTCGTCCCGGGTGATGTCCAGTTGCACTGCGGTTCCGCGGACCTGATTGGCCACTGCGGCCAGATGATCGCCCGCAGCCGGCACGTCGACGACGATGACCTCGGCTCCGTCGCGGGCCAGGGTCCGGGCGATCGCCGCGCCGATGCCGCGAGCGGCCCCGGTGACCACTGCGACTTTCCCGGCCAGCGGCCGGGCCCAGTCCGCGGGCAGCTCGCCTTTCTCCGAGGAAACCGTGACGAACTGGCCGTCGACGAAGGCCGAACGCCCGGACAGGAAGAACCGCAGTGCGCCCAAGGCGCTCGGTGCCGTCGTCGGGACCCCGTCTTCGAGCAGGATGCCGTTGGCGGTTCCGCCGGCCCGCAACTCTTTTGCGAGCGAACGCAGGAAACCGTCAACGCCGTGCCGGGCCGCGGCCAGAGCCGGATCCTGCGCGGCCGAGGAGGGCCGTGAAATCGTCAGTACCCGGGCATTGGCGGCCAAATCGCGCAGCGAAGCGCCGACCGTGCGCACCGGCTCGGAGAGCTCCGTGGGATCGCTGATCTCATCGAGCACCAGGATGATGCCGCCGAGCTTCTGTTTCGGTGTCGCGGTACGCCGCACGTCGAGCTGCCAATCCAACAGCGCTTGGGCCAGCGCGTCCGCGCCGGAACCCTTGCCGACCACGAGCACCGGCCCGGTGAGCAACGGAGCCGCCGGGTCGAAGCGGCGCAGGATCGCCGGCTGCGGCAAGCCCAAACGCTTGGCCAGATCCTTGCCGAAGCCGGCGGAGACGAACTCGGTGTACTTATCGGCCTTGATTCGAGCCACGGTTACTTCGCCTCCGGGACATAGGCTTCGAGGATCGCCACGACGCCCAAGCCGCCGGCCGCGCAGACCGAAACCAGACCGCGCGCCGGGCGCCCGCCCACCAGCCCGGTTTCATGCAGCAGTTTCGACAGCGAAGCGACGATCCGGCCACCGGTGGCGGCGAAGGGGTGCCCGGCCGCCAACGAGGATCCATTGACATTGAGCTTGCTGCGGTCGATCGAGCCGAACGCGCCGTCCAAGCCCAAGCGCTCCCGGCCGAACTCCGGATCCTCCCAAGCGGCCAAGGTGCTCAGCACAGTTCCGGCGAAGGCTTCATGGATCTCGTAGAAATCGAAGTCCGCCAGCGTCAGCCCATTGCGGGCCAGCAGGCGCGGCACTGCGAACGCCGGCGCCATCAGCAGGCCGTCCTTGCCGTGCACGAAGTCGACCGCGGCGGCTTCGCCGTCGATCACCCGGGCCAGCATCGGCAGGTCCTTGCGCTTCGCCCACTCTTCGCTGCCGAGCAGCACCGTGGAAGCACCGTCGGTGAGCGGGGTCGAGTTGCCCGCGGTCATGGTCGCCGGGGTGCTCAACCGCTTGCCGAACACCGGCGAAAGCTTGCCGAGTTTCTCCAGCGAGGTGTCACCGCGCAGGTTCGAGTCTTTGGCCAGGCCCTTGTAGGAAGTCACCAGATCGTCGAAGAAGCCGCGGTCATAGGCTGCCGCGAGGTTCTGGTGGCTGGCCAGGGCGAGTTCGTCCTGCGCCTGCCGGGAGATCTTCCACTGCGCGGTGGTGATCGCCTGGTGCTCGCCCATCGACAAACCGGTCCGCGGCTCGCCGGTATTCGGCGCATTCGGTGTGAGGTCTTTGACCCGGATCTTGCTGAGCAGCTTGAGCTTCTGGCCGGTGGTCTTGGCCCGGTTGAGGTCCAGCAGGATCCGGCGCAGGCCCTCGCTGACCGCGATCGGCGCATCCGAGGCGGAATCCACGCCACCGGCGATCGCCGAGTCGATCTGGCCGAGCTTGATTTTGTTCGCCAGGCCCAGCACGGCCTCCAGGCCGGTGGCACAGGCCTGCTGCAAATCGTAGGCCGGCGTCTCCGGGGAAAGCGCCGAACCCAGGACCGCTTCACGCGCGAGATTGAAATCGCGTGCGTGCTTGAGCACTGCACCGGCGGCGACTTCGCCGATCCGTTCGTCCTGCAGGCCGAAACGCGCCACCAGGCCGTCCAGGGCCGCGGTCAGCATGTCCTGGTTCGAGACATAGGTGTAAGCGCCACCGGTCCGGGCAAACGGAATCCGGTTGCCGCCGATCACGACGGCGTCGCGTGCGGTGTGGTGTTTGGCGGCCAAAGACTGTTCCGCCGCCTTGGGCTGAACCGCCGCCTTCGGCGCGGCAGCTTTGGCTGCGGTATTGGCAGCGGTGGACGTCGCGGTGCTGCGGTTGCGCGGGGTGTTGCTCGATGTGGCGGCCATGCGTTGCTCCTGTTTCCCAGCGGATTTCCATTCGGTGCGGGTGTCTTCCCGCAAGAGGTTACCGATACCTAGCGTACCTGATACGCTGGGTATCGTGAATACCGCAGGGATGGTGCACATGGACGGCGGCGCCGAAGCCGTCGATGGGCGGTCTGCCCGTTGGGCCACGCATCGTGAACAACGACGCCGTGAGCTGATCAAGGCTGCCCGGCTGGCGATTCACAAACTCGGCCCGGACGCCTCGATGGACGATGTCGCCGCCGCCGCCGGAACATCCAAATCAGTGTTCTATCGCTATTTCGGCGACAAGGCCGGTTTGCAGCAGGCGCTCGGCGAGATGGTGATCCGGCGGATGCAGGAAAAGGTCCTGGCCGCGGGGCAGACCGCGAAAACCCCGGAGCAGGGTTTGAACAGCATGGTCTCGGCGTACCTGACCATGGCGCAGACGTCGCCGAACGTCTACGTGTTCGCAACGCAGAGCCTCACCGGAGAATCGATGTTCACCCAGGACATCACCCATGCCACCGGCGCGCTCGGCAATTTTTTCGACGCAATCATCTCCATGGTGTCCAGTCCCCTGGGCGAACACCTGGGCCGCGCGGACACTGCATTGGCGCTCTATTGGCCGACCGCAGCCATCGGCATGGTCCGCACTGCGGGCGAGCTGTGGCTCACCAGCGATCCGAGCACCCGTCCCGATGCCGAAACCATGGCGCAAAACATCACCAGATGGCTTTTCAACGGAATAAGTTCAGAACTAACCGCACCCGAAAAAAGAGGAACACGATGACCGAAACTACCTCTCGCGAAGCCCTCACCGGTTCCAACGGGGACCCGGACGGACACATCGACACGGCCGAGCTCGGCGAGCTGCTGCTCGGCAAATGGGCGGACATCCGCAAACTCGCCCGGGAGCTGGCCGCAGACACCCGGGCGCACAAGGTGGAGGGCCTGACCCATACCGAACAGCGCGAACGCGCGTTCAACCAGCTCAAATTGCTGGTCGACTTCAAGGCCGTGCACCGGGCCTTCCCGAAGCGGCTCGGCGGCGACGAGGACCACGGCGGCAATGTGGCCGGCTTCGAAGAAATGGTCACCGCCGATCCTTCGGTGCAGATCAAAGCCGGTGTGCAGTGGGGCCTCTTCGGCTCCGCGGTCATGCACCTGGGCAGCACCGAGCACCAGGACAAATGGCTGCCGGGAATCATGAGCCTGGAAGTCCCCGGCTGCTTCGCGATGACCGAGACCGGGCACGGCTCGGATGTGGCATCCATCGCCACCACCGCCACCTACGACGAGGCCACCGATGAGTTCGTGATCAACACGCCGTTCCGGGCGGCCTGGAAGGACTACATCGGCAATGCCGCCATCGACGGCCTGGCTGCGGTGGTCTTCGCCCAGTTGATCACCAAAGGCGTCAGCCACGGCGTCCATGCCTTCTACGTCCAGTTGCGCGACCCGGTGACCCACCAGTTCATGCCCGGGGTCGGCGGTGAGGACGATGGAATCAAAGGCGGCCTCAACGGCATCGACAACGGCCGGTTGCACTTCGACCACGTCCGCGTGCCACGGACCAATCTGCTCAACCGTTACGGCAACGTGGATGAGAACGGCGAGTACACGTCCTCGATCGCCAGCCCGGGACGGCGCTTCTTCACCATGATCGGCACCTTGGTGCAGGGCCGGGTCTCGCTCGACGGCGCCGCGGTGGCCGCGTCCAAGGTCGCGCTGCAGATCGCCATCACCTATGCCGCGCAGCGGCGTCAGTTCAACGCCAGCTCGGACATCGAAGAAGACGTGCTGCTGGACTACCAACGCCATCAACGCCGGTTGCTGCCGCTGCTGGCCACCACCTATGCGGCGAGCTTCGCGCACGAGCAGCTGCTGCAGAAGTTCGACGGCGTCTTCTCCGGAGCACACGACACCGATGAGGACCGCGAAGACCTAGAGACGCTTGCCGCGGGATTCAAGTCGCTTTCCACCTGGCACGCGCTGGACACGCTCCAGGAATGCCGGGAAGCCTGCGGCGGAGCCGGGTTCCTGGTGGAAAACCGGTTCACCTCGTTGCGCGCGGATTTGGACATCTACGTGACCTTCGAAGGCGACAATACGATCTTGCTGCAGCTCGTCGCCAAGCGGCTGCTCACCGATTACGCCAAGGAATTCAAGAACGTCGACTTCGGCGTGATGGCGCGCTACGCCTTCAACCAGGCCGCGGATCTGGCGATCAACAAGACCGGGCTGCGGCAAGTCGCCCAGTTCGTCGCGGACACCGGTTCGGTGCAGCGCTCGGCCATGGCGCTGCGTGACGAGGAAACCCAGCGGGCGTTGCTGAGCGAACGCGTCCAAGGCATGGTCGCCGACGTCGGCGGAGCACTCCAGGAAGCGGCGAAGCTTCCGCGCAGCAAAGGCGCGGAAATCTTCAACCAGCACCAGCACGAGTTGGTGGAAGCTGCCCGGGCGCATGCCGAGTTGCTGCAATGGGAAGCCTTCACCGAGGGCTTGAAGTCGATCGAAGACCCGAAAACCAAAGAGGTGCTGACCTGGCTGCGCGACCTTTTCGGTCTCGGTCTGATCGAAAAGCACCTGTCCTGGTACTTGATGAACGGCCGGATCTCGATGCAGCGCGGCCGCACCGTGGGCGACTACATCAACCGGTTGTTGGCCAAAATCCGGCCGCACGCGGTGGATCTGGTGGACGCCTTCGGATACACCCAGGAGCATTTGCGGGCGCCGATTGCTTCCGGCGCGGAACAAATCCGGCAGGAAGAAGCGGCTGACTATTTCCGGGCCCAGCGCGCCAGCGGCTCCGCGCCGATCGACGAAAAGATCCTGTTGCTGAAGCAGAAGCAAGCGGCCAAGAACAAGAAATAACCCCGGTCAACTGCAGCGCTGCCCCGTTTCCGGCACCGGAAGCGGGGCAGCGCTGCACTTTGCCCTCTCCAGGTGCCGGACCGATCGGACCGGGGACAGAGCGCGGCGGCAGATTCTTGGCAAATCGAAAGCCCCAGGCCATAGGCTGGCATCGACCGCCAATGGCTGCCCGGATGCAGCACCGTCGTGGAAAGGAAACCGCCCATGCACAACCAAGACCCCCGGGACCATGAAGGACTCGCGCTGAATCCGATCTTCACCCGGCCCGGCGAACGGACCGAGTTCCCCCGGTTCACCCTGCGCAAGGAAGAGTCGTTGCCGGAGACCGCCTACCAGATCGTGCATGACCAGGCGATGCTGGACGGCAACTCCCGGTTGAACCTGGCGACGTTCGTCGGCACCTGGATGGATCCGGAAGCGAATCGGCTCTATCTCGAATCAGCGGACAAGAACATGATCGACAAGGACGAGTACCCGCACACCGCGGCGATCGAAAACCGTTGTTGGCGGATCTTGGCCGATTTGTGGCATGCCCCGGACCCGGCCCGCTCGATCGGCACCTCGACGATCGGCTCTTCGGAGGCCTGTATGCTCGGTGGTCTGGCGCTCAAGCGGCGTTGGCAGCACACCCGGCGCCGGCATGGATTGCCGACCGACAAACCGAACCTGGTGCTCAGCTCGGCAGTGCAGGTCTGCTGGGAGAAGTTTTGCAATTACTGGGACGTGGAAGCCCGTTACGTGCCGATCTCGGAAGACCACCGGGTGCTCGACGGACACGATCTGGCCGACTACGTGGACGAGAACACGATCGGCGTGGTGGCGATCATGGGCGTCACCTACACCGGCATGTACGAACCCGTCTTGCAGATTTCGCAGGCCCTCGACAAGATCCACAAGAACACCGGGCTGGATCTCTCGATCCATGTGGACGGAGCCTCCGGCGCGATGGTCGCCCCCTTCCTGCAACCCGAACTCGAATGGGATTTCCGGGTGCCCCGGGTCGCTTCGATCAACACCTCCGGGCACAAATACGGCCTGGTCTACCCGGGCGTGGGCTGGGTGGTCTGGCGTTCGGCGGAGCTTTTGCCGGAGGACTTGATTTTCCGGGTCAGCTATCTGGGCGGCGACATGCCAACCTTCGCGCTCAATTTCTCCCGGCCGGGAGCCCAGGTATTGCTGCAGTACTACCAATTCCTCCGGCTCGGCTTCGACGGATTCCGCGCGGTGCAGGGCGCGTCCCGGGACATCGCCTTGTTCCTCTCCCGGGAAATCGGCAAGCTCGAGCCCTTCGAACTCTGGAATGACGGCTCGGACATCCCGGTCTTCGCCTGGCGGTTGCGGTCGGGCCACGAGCGGCACTGGGATTTGCACCAGCTCTCGGACCGGCTCAGGATGTCCGGCTGGCAGGTTCCCACCTACCCCATGCCCGCGGATCTCACCGAGATCACCGTGCAGCGGATCGTGGTGCGCAGCGGATTCAGCAAAGACCTCGCAATGGACTTCCTGGAAGACTTCCGCGAGCAGGTCGCATACCTGGAATCACTCTCCGCACCGCTCCCCGACCCGCAGCCGACGCCCGGTTACCACCACTGAGCGCGCCCGGCCGGTCAGCGTACCGGTTCGAGCAGAGCACTGGTTCGATCAGAGAACTGAGCGATAGACCTCGAGCGTCTGTTCCGCGATCGATTCCCAGGAGAAGTGTTCTTGCACCCGGCGGATCCCGGCCTGGCCCATCGCCTCGGCGCGTTGCGGATCCTCCAGCACCGAGGTCAGCGCAGCGGCGAAATCGCGGACGAACTGCTCGGCGTCCTGCGGTTTGCCGCTGCCGTCGGCCGCTTGTTCCAGCGGCACCAGGACGCCGGTGACACCGTCGTCGACCACTTCCGGGATTCCGCCGACGGCACTGGCCACCACCGCCGCGCCACAGGCCATCGCCTCCAAATTGACGATGCCCAGGGGCTCGTAAATCGACGGGCAGGCGAAAACCGTGGCGCTGGAGAGCACTTGGATCAATTCGTCCCGAGGCAGCATCCGTTCGATCAGCACCACGCCGTCTGCGCCCCTGGCCGACTTGAGCTCCGCAATCAGGGCGGCCACCTCCGCCGCGAGTTCCGGGGTGTCGGCAGCTCCGGCGCAAAGCACCACCTGGACCCGTTCCGGCAGTAAAGCCGCAGCCCGGAGCAGGTAGGACACTCCCTTCTGCCGGGTCACCCGGCCCACCCAGACCACGCTGGGCCGATCCGGATCGATGCCCAAGGCACGGACCGCTTCGGGGTTTTCCGCAGGCTGCCAACGCGCCACGTCGATGCCGTTGTGCACCACTTTGACCCGGCCCGGGTCGACTCCCGGATAGCATTCGAGGATGTCCCGGCGCATCCCGGCGGACACCGCGATGATCGCGGCCGCGGACTCGTAGGCCGTCCGCTCCACCCAGCTGGACACCGCATATCCCCCGCCGAGCTGTTCTGCCTTCCACGGCCGCAACGGCTCCAGCGAATGCGCGCTGAGCACATGCGGGATGCCGTGCAGCATGGCCGCGAGATGCCCGGCCAGATTGGCGTACCAGGTGTGCGAGTGCACCAGATCCGCACCGGCGATTTCGGAGAGCATCGCCAAATCCACGCCCAGGGTCTGGACTGCCGGGTTGGCCTCCGCCAATTCCTCCGGCACCGGATACGAGTGCACCGAAGCACCGTGGAACTCGACGTCCCGTGGCGCGCCGAAGGCGTGCACCTGCAACTCCACGGAGCCGGCGAGCACCCGGGACAGCTCGGCGACGTGCACACCCGCTCCGCCGTAGATTTCGGGCGGGAATTCTTTGGTCACAATATCGATGCGCACGCTCATACGGTAGTGCATGGGCTCCGGGTGTTCTAGTGTGAAGGTGTTCGGCGTGGAACCGGCTCGCACCGCGGCCAGCCGAATTAACTCCATATCGACGGCGAAGGGGATCTGTCATGGCGATAACGAAAGTTCTGGCTATCGTGCTGGCTGGCGGCGAGGGAAACCGGCTGATGCCGTTGACGGCGGATCGGGCGAAACCCGCGGTGCCCTTCGCCGGGGGTTACCGGCTGATCGACTTCGCGCTGTCCAATCTGGTCAACTCGGGCTATCGGCAGATCGTGGTGCTGACCCAGTACAAATCGCATTCGCTCGACCGGCACATCTCGGAAACCTGGCGGATGTCCACCCAGCTGGGCAATTACATCGCCTCGGTGCCGGCGCAGCAACGGGTCGGCAAAAGCTGGTTCCTGGGCAGCGCCAATGCGATCTACCAATCGCTCAACCTGATCCATGACGCCCAACCGGACATCGTCGTGGTGGTCGGCGCGGACCATGTGTACCGGATGGATTTCGCCGATATGGTCGAAGCTCACCTGGCCTCCGGAAACTCGGTGACCGTGGCCGGCGTCCGGCAGCCGCTGGAACTTGCACCGTCGTTCGGGGTGATCGAAACCGATCCGGCAGACCCGAGCAAAATCGCGGCCTTCGTGGAGAAGCCCGCGCAGACTCCCGGTTTGGCCGAGGATCCGGGCCAGTTCCTGGCCTCGATGGGCAACTACGTCTTCGACACCGACGCCTTGCTCGAAGCCCTCCGGCACGACGCCGAACAGCTCGACACCAAACACGATATGGGCGGCGACATCATCCCCTATCTGGTGGCCCGCGGCGAGGCCGGGGTCTACGACTTCAACCACAATGACATCCCGGGAGCCACCAGCCGCGACCGGTACTACTGGCGCGACGTCGGAACCATCGATTCCTACTACGACGCCCAGATGGACCTGATTTCGCCACTGCCGGTGTTCAACTTGTACAACCTCGAATGGCCGATCTATACCCGGCAGTCGATCTCGCCTCCGGCGAAGCTGGTCCGCAGCAACAGCGCGGCGGGCACCGCGGAGGATTCGATTGTGGCCAATGGCGTGGTGATCTCCGGCGGCCGGGTCTCCGGCAGCGTGCTCGGGCACGACGTCTACGTCGCCGACGGCGCCACGGTCACCGACTCGGTGCTCATGGACAAGGTCTCGATCGGGCCGGGCGCCGTGGTGCACCGGGCGATCCTGGACAAGAACGTGCGGGTTCCGGCCGGGGCGAGCGTCGGCGTCGACCCGGCGCTCGATGCCGCCCGGGGGTTCACGGTCACCCCCTCCGGGATCACCGTACTGGCCAAGGGCCAGGAGATCCCGGCCTGAGCGGCGACTCCGGCGCCGCACCGGAGCCGCCGGAAAACCCGGTAAAATTGCCCGGTGAGCAATCCTGATCAAGACCCGGCTTCCGACGCCGACGCAAGCGCTGCGGCCCAGTTGCCCGCGGACCAGTTGGCCGCAGAACAGTTGACCGCAGAACAGTTGACCGCAGAACAGATCGAAGCCGCGGTGCGCGTGCTCGGCGCGGTGCATCTCCTGGATGAGGAGGACCCGCGATACGTCGCAGTACGCCGGGCAACCGGCAAGATGTTCAAAGCGGTCAAGCGCTACCGGCGCACCAGCAAACGGGATGCGGTCAACGCCGCAGACCAAGCCGTGATCGCCTTGACCGCGACTGCGGCACCGGACCGGATCGACGACGAGACCCGGGGCAACAAGCTGCAATCCTCGGCGACCGGGGAGATCGCCGGCACCTTGATCCGGCCGCGCCCGTGCTACATCTGCAAGCAGCCGTACACCCAGGTGGACTATTTCTACCACCAGCTCTGTCCGGAATGCGCGGCCTTCAACCACGCCAAGCGCGATGCCCGGACCGATCTGACTGGACGGCGCGCCCTGCTCACCGGCGGCCGGGCCAAAATCGGCATGTACATCGCGTTGCGGCTGCTGCGCGACGGCGCGCACACCACGATCACCACCAGGTTCCCGCAGGACGCGGCGCGGCGCTTCGCCGCAATGGAGGATTCCGCGGATTGGCTGCACCGGCTGGAGATCGTCGGCATCGACCTGCGTGATCCGGCGCAGGTGATGGCGTTGACCGATTCGCTCAACGAAGCCGGCCCGCTCGACATCATCATCAACAACGCCGCGCAGACGGTGCGGCGCAGCCCCGGTGCCTACCAGCCGCTGGTCGAGGCGGAAAACGAACCGTTGCCCGACGACCTGGCCGGAAAGATGCCCCGGATCCTCACGTTCGGCCACGCCCATGACAAGCATCCGCTCGCTCTGGCCAGCTCGGTCAACGAACATCCGGTGCTCGCCGCCGATGCGATCACCTCATTGGCTTTGTCCACCGGCTCGGCCACCTTGGACCGGATCGAAGCCGGCACCGCGATCGATGCCGGCGGCCTGGTTCCGGACCTGGCCACGATCAACTCCTGGACCCAGGTGGTCGACCAGGTGGATCCGTTGGAGATGCTGGAGGTGCAACTGTGCAACGTCACCGCGCCTTTCCTCCTGGTTTCCCGGCTCCGCCCGGCGATGCGCCGCTCCACTGCGCGTCGGAAGTACATCGTGAACGTCTCCGCGATGGAAGGCCAGTTCTCCCGGGCGTACAAGGGTCCCGGCCATCCGCACACGAACATGGCCAAGGCCGCACTGAACATGATGACCCGGACCAGTTCGCAGGAGATGCTGGATACCGACGGGATCCTGATGTCCGCAGTGGACACCGGGTGGATCACCGACGAACGGCCGCATTACACCAAGGTCCGGCTTGCCGAAGAGGGATTCCACGCCCCGCTGGATCTGGTCGACGGCGCAGCGCGGGTCTACGATCCGATCGTGATGGGCGAAGCCGGTACCGATCTGCACGGCAGCTTCCTCAAGGATTTCAAGCCCAGTCCCTGGTGAAACACCCATGGTGAAGCGCTAGACCAGCTGGGTGATCTCCACCCGCACATCCAGCACCGATCCGCCGCCGCCGGAGAGAATTCCCTTCAGCGGCGGCACGTCCCGGTAATCCCGGCCGCGTGCCACCGAAGCGTGCAGATCGCCCGCCGGCTTATGGTTGGTCGGGTCCCAGGAACGCCATTCGCCGTCCCACCATTCCAGCCAGGCATGCGATTGGCCGGCGACCATCTGGCCCATGTCGGCGTCCGCCTTGGGATGGATGTAACCCGAAACATAACGCGTCGGGATGCCGAGCGAACGCAGTGCTCCGATGCCCACGTGCGCCAGGTCCTGGCAGACTCCTTTGCGTTCCAGCCAGGCTTCCGCGGCGCTGGTGTGCACTCCGGTGATCCCCTTGACGTATTCCATTTCGCTGCGCATCCACTCGAACACGGTCATCGCGGCACGGTTCGGGTCCAGTCCCGCGGTTGCTTCCCGCACCAACGACTCGACGTCGCTGCCCGGCGTGCTCAGCGGCGTCTGCGGCAGCCAGTCGCTGAATGCTTCGGCGGTTTTCGGCGAGCGCAGTTCCGCCCAGCTCAACACGTCGTCGTCGTTGGCCACCCGCTCGGCCCGGTAGACCTCCACCGTACTCGCCGCAGTGACCTCCAGCCGCTCGTGCGGGGCCTGCATGTCGAAAGCGGTGACCCGGCTGCCCCAGTAGTCGCGGTAGGAGCTGACCGCAGCGAAGCTCGGCGAGATTTTGAGCACCGATTCCAAAACCACCTGCTGCGGATCGGTCACCGGAGTCATCCTCGCTTCGTTGTAGGAGAGTGTCACCCGCTTGTGGTACTCGTAGCGTGTGGTGTGCTCGATCCGCAACCGGCTCATGAAACCTCCCCCACCCAGGCGAGCTCTGCCGCCTGATTGAAATACTTCCGGGATATCGCATCCGAAGCTTGGGATACCGCTTTCTGCACCCGCTCCATGTGTTCGGGCAATTCGCTCATCAGATCGTCGGTCCGGTGGAACTCCAGGAAGGTCCGAGCCTGGCCGACGATCCGGCGGGCATCGTTGATGAAACCCACGCGTTGCGCCGAAGGGTCGAGCGTGGTCAGGCATTCGTCCGCATCGCGCAGGGCGTACACGATGGAACGTGGGAACAGCCGGTCCAACAACAGGAATTCCGCGGCGTGCTCGTCGCTGAACGCCGCCTTGCGGGTACGCAGGAAGGACTCGTAAGCTCCGGCGCAGCGCAACATGTTCACCCAGGACATCCCGGCCGACAGCACGTCCCGGGTGGAAAGCATCCGGGCAGTCATATCCGCCCGCTCCAGGGAACGTCCCAGAACCAAGAACTGCCAGGACTCGTCGTGGCTGACCGTGGTGTCCGCCAGGCCGCGCACCATCGCGGTGCGTTCCAGGACCCAGTTGCAGAACCGATAAGTGCCGACCACGTCTTTGCGGTGCTGATTGAGCCCGTAATACGTCGTGTTGAGGCTTTCCCAGAGACTCGACGATACCGTTTCCCGGGCCCGCCGCGCATTCTCCCGGGCCGCGCCCAGCGATCCGGAAATCGAGGTCGCACTCTGCCGGTCATAGGCCAGCGCGTGGAGCAGTTCGTTCAGGCCGAAATCCTCGCCGGATGCCCGCACGCCCATGACTGAGAGCAGTTCCTGGGCCACGCTTTGCTGCTCGTCGAGCGGCAAATGGTTGAGTCGTTCCAAGTGCACGTCGAGGATCCGGGCAGTTCCGTCGGCCCGCTCGACGTACCGGCCGATCCAGAACAGTGATTCAGCAATCCGGCTGAGCATGGATTCCCCTTCCGTAGTGCGATCGATGGAGCCTCATTGGTCCGACTGCCGATCCTGCCAGTTCGATTCGATCGGCCAGACCGAAACCTGCTCCCGGATCGTCACCGATGGCCGCGCGACCCGTTCGAAGGGCAACACCGGCGAGTCCGACAATACCCAAGTGTCCTTCGAGCCGCCGCCTTGCGAGGAGTTGACGATCAGGGATCCTTCCTTCAAGGCCACCCGGGTCAATCCGCCCGGCAGCACCCAGACGTCGTCGCCGTCGTTCACTGCGAACGGACGCAAATCGACGTGCCGGGGGCCGAAGCGGTCGCCGGACAGGGTCGGCACCGTGGACAGCTGCAGCACCGGCTGTGCAATCCAGCCGCGTGGATCGGCCAGCACCCGGGCCCGCAAGGCGTCCAGTTCCGCCTTCGACGCATCCGGGCCGATCACCAGGCCCTTGCCACCGGATCCGTCCACCGGCTTGACCACCAGTTCTTCGAGCCGGTCCAGCACCTGTTCCCGGGCTTCCGGCTCCTCGAGCCGGAACGTGTCCACATTGGCCAAGACCGGTTCTTCGCCCAGATAGTAACGGATCAGATCCGGCAGGTAGGAATACACCAGCTTGTCATCCGCCACGCCGTTGCCCACCGCGTTAGCAATCGTCACCCCGCCGGCGCGGGCGGCATTGACCAGCCCCGGGCAACCGAGCATCGAATCGGAGCGGAACTGCAGCGGGTCCAGGAATTCGTCGTCGATCCGTTTGTAGATCACATCGACGCGCTGGTCCCCCGCGGTGGTCCGCATGTAGACCCGGTTGCCGCGGCAGATCAAGTCCCGGCCCTCGACCAGTTCCACCCCCATCAGCCCGGCCAATAAGGTGTGTTCGAAATAAGCGGAATTGAACACTCCGGGGGTCAGCACCACCACGGTCGGATCATCCACGCCCTGCGGGGCAGTTTTGCGCAGCGCGGAAAGCAGCCGCCGGGGGTATTCCTCCACCGGGCGGATCCGCTGTTGGCCGAAGGCTTCAGGCAATCCCTTGGCCATCGCCCGCCGGTTCTCCAACACGTAGGAAACCCCGCTCGGCACCCGGACGTTGTCTTCCAAGACCCGGAAGACGCCGGCCTGATCCCGAATCACATCGATCCCGGAGACGTGCACCCGGACGCCGCCGGAGGGCGTGAATCCCGAGACCTGCCGGTGGAAATGCGCACTTGAGGTGATCAGAGACCGCGGCACGACCCCGTCGTTGACCACATTCATCTTGTCGTAGACGTCATTCAGGAAGGCCTCCAGAGTACGCACCCGTTGTGCTACTCCGCGTTCCAGGACGGTCCATTCATCGGCAGCGATCACCCGGGGCACGATGTCCAGCGGGAACGGACGTTCCTCCCCGGCGTAGTCGAAGGTCACCCCGCGGTCCAAGAAGGTCCGGGCCATCGAATCGGCCCGGGCACTGACGTCGGAGAGCGTCAGCTGGTCGAGAGCCGCACCGATCTGCCGGTAGGAGTCCCGGGGCTGCAATTGCGCAGTGAACATTTCGTCGTAGGCTCCGCTGCGCGCGATCCCTGCGTCATAATCCTGGAACAACTCAGCTGACATGGGATTACCTTGCCACCTTTTGCCGGCCAGCTCCGCATCGACACTTTCCATTCCGGCCTCCCCGATCAATTCGCCCCGACATCGCAACCTCGCTGGATCACCTCCGCGATGACCCGCCATCGCCTCCGCCGGAGTGACACATGCTACTCGACGCGCCGGTTTCCCGAAACACGGCATGTCCGGGAACGGGCCGGCGCGCCGTCCCGGGTGACTAGAGTGGAACAGTGCCCCGTTCAGCTTCCGCCGCCATGGCCGCCGCCCGCCCGCTGGTCCCGGGACTGTTCGCCAGCCTGGTCGCGGTAGCTGCAGCACTCGCCCTGCATTCCCTGGTGCCGGTGCTTCCGGCCATGACGATCGCAGTGGTGTTGGGCATCCTGGCCGCGAATCTGCCGGGGATTTCGCGACCGGTCTTCGGAGTTCTCCGGCCCGGGCTGAATGCCGCCGGCAAACACCTGATGCGGGTCGGGATCGTCCTGCTCGGACTCAAACTGGTGCTCGGCGACCTGCTCGGTCTGGGTTGGCAGACCCTGGCCATAGTGGCCGGCGTGGTCCTGCTCAGTTTCGCCGGGGTCTGGGGGCTGGGAAAAATCTTCCGGCTGCCCGGCGACGCCCCCTTGTTGATCGCCACCGGCTTCTCCATCTGCGGGGCCTCGGCGATCGGTGCGATGGCCGCGGTGCGTGGTACGAAACAACGCGATACGGTCCTCCCGGTAGCCCTGGTCACGCTGTGCGGAACTTTGGCGATCGGTATGCTGCCGCTGCTGATGGTGCCCTTGGGCCTGACTCCCCTGCATTTCGGGCAATGGGTGGGTGCTTCGGTGCACGACGTCGGCCAAGTCGTGGCGACCGCGCAGACCGCCGGCGCCGGCGCCTTGGCTGCGGCGATCCTGATCAAACTGACCCGGGTGATCCTGTTGGCGCCGATGGTCGCCGCGGCTTCGCTGTTGGAACGGCGCAAACGGCCCGCCGGTGCGATCGGCGCCCTGCCTCCGATCGTGCCGTTGTTCGTGCTCGGCTTTTTGGCGATGATCGCCTTGAGCAGCACCGGCTGGTTGCCCGAAGGAGTGCGCGACGCCGGTTCGGTGCTGCAGGACATCGCGCTGGGCGCGGCCCTGTTCGGCCTCGGATCGGCGATCCGGGTTCGCGAGTTGCTCGGTTCCGGACTCCGCGCGGTGGCCATGGCGCTGCTCTCCTGGCTGCTCGTCGCGGTACTCGGCCTGCTTGCGGTACAGCTGATTTCGCACTAGCCGGACGGCCTGCGCCCGGCACCGATTGCGCCCGGCTCATGATTAGATGTCCTGGTGCCTGTTTTCAACTCCCAAGCCCTTAACCTGAGCCGCGCCGAAGCCGCAGAACGCGCCCGGATCATCTCGGTGCACGACTACCACGTCACGGTCGACCTGCGCAGCGCGGTCTCCGCTGAAGCAGACGGCTTCACCACGCAGAGCATCATCACCTTCAGCGCGGTCCCGGGCGAAAGCAGCTTCTTGGACTTCGTGGGCAGCTCGGTGCAGCGGGTCAACCTCAACGGGCGCGAACTGCCGGTCGATTACCAGGGCGCCAGGATCGTGCTTCCGGATCTGCAAGCCGAAAACCAGGTCCTGGTCACCGCTACCGCGCAATACTCCCGGAGCGGTGAAGGACTGCACCGCTATCTGGATCCGGAAGACGGAAAAATCTACCTTTACACCCAGTACGAGCCGGCCGACGCACGCCGGGTCTTCGCGAACTTCGAACAACCGGATTTGAAGGGGCGCTACCGGATCGAAGTGATCGCGCCTTCGCACTGGCAGGTCGCCTCGAACGGTGCTGCGGAAGCCGTCAGCCCGCTGGCCAGCGCACCGGACTTGAGCCGCTGGGTGTTTGCCGCCACGGAACCGATCTCGAGCTACATCACCTGCATCCTGGCCGGCGAGTATGCCAGGTTCGAGTCGCACTGGTCCGGCGTGGTCGACGTCCCGCTGGCCGCGTACTGCCGTGCCTCGATGGCGGCCAGCTTCGACGCCGAGCAGGTCTTCGAGCTCACCAAACGGGGTTTGGACTATTTCCACGGGCTCTTCGACTTCGCTTACCCGTTCGGGAAATACGACCAGGCTTTCGTTCCGGAATACAACTTGGGCGCGATGGAGAATCCCGGTCTGGTCACCTTCAGCGACGGCTATGTCTTCACCTCGCGGGCCACTGAGATGCAATACGAACAACGGGCGAACACGCTGCTGCACGAAATGGCCCACATGTGGTTTGGCGATCTGGTCACCATGCGCTGGTGGGACGATTTGTGGCTCAAGGAGTCCTTCGCCGACTACATGGGCACGCTTGCGGTGGCCGAGACCACCGATTGGGGCGCCCAATCCTGGGTCAACTTCGCGAATCGGCGCAAAGGCTGGGCCTATGTCCAGGACCAATTGCCCAGCACCCATCCGATCGTGGCCGACATCGTCGATCTGGAAGCCGCAAAGCAGAATTTCGACGGCATCACCTATGCCAAAGGCGCATCCGTGCTCAAGCAGCTGGTGGCCTTCGTCGGGCCGGAGGCCTTTTTCAGCGCCGCCCGGAAGTACTTCCAAGACCATGCGTTTGGAAACACCACACTGCAGGACTTCCTGACCGCTTTGGCCGGTGCCACCCGGAACGACGCAGCGGCTGCGGGACGGGACATGGACGCCTGGGCCGCAGCTTGGCTGCAGACCGCGGGCATTTCCACGCTCAGCGCGGAAATCGAGTCCGCCGACGGCCACTATCGCCGGGTCCGGATCCAGCAGCAGGCCCAGGACCCGATCACCGGCCGGCCGGCGCACCGGCCGCACACCTTGCGGATCGGCCTGTACTCCAGCACCGCTGATGGCACCTTGCTGCGGACCCGCTCGGTTCCGGTCGAGGTCAGCGGCGAATGGACCGAGGTCCCGGAATTGGCCGGCGATCGGCAGGCGGAGCTTTTGCTGCTCAACGACGATGACCTCAGCTACGCCAAGGTCCGGTTGGACCCGGAATCCTTGCGCACGGTACTGGGTTCGCTGGACCGGCTCGACGATCCTTTGGCCAGCACGCTCTGCTGGTCCGCCCTGTGGAATATGACCCGGGATGCGGTGCTGCCTGCCGCAGACTTCGTCGGCGCGGTCCGGCATTTCGCTTCCGTGATCACCAAGGACGGGGTCCTCGCCACGCTCCTGGACAATGCCCGAATCGCGGTCCAACGGTTGAGCCCGGCCGACCAGCGGCCGGAACTGCTCGAAGCTTTGCTGCAGACCTCCATGGCTCAGGCCCGCACCGCGATCCCGGGCTCGGGAGTCCAATTGGCTTGGATGCGTAGCCTGGCGCTGCTCGCCCGGGATTCGACGTCGGCGAACCAACTGCTCCGCGACACCCTGGCCGGCCAGGGACCAGACGGGCTGGCAGTGGACTCCGACCTCCGCTGGCGGCTCCTGCAGGCGCTCTCCGCCAATGGTTCGGCCGCGTTGCCGGAGCTGGCCGCCGAACTGGCAACCGACAAGAGTTCGACCGCGGCGATCGGCTACCGTTGTGCTGCCGCGGCCCGTCCGGAGGCTCCGGTGAAGGCTGCGGTCTGGTCCGAGGTCGTGGAATCCGACTCGCTCTCGAATGCGGAAATCAGTGCCAGCATCGAGGGCTTCCGGGCTGGCCCGGGCTCGCTTCTGGAACCCTACCGGGCCGGCTATTTCGAAGTGCTTGACGGAATCTGGTCCAGCCGCAGCATCGAAATCTCCAGCCGCATCGTCCGCGGGCTGTTTCCGGAGCAGGACGCCGAACCCGGGCTGCCGTTGGACCAGCACGACGTAGTGCGCCGGGCCACCGACTGGCTGGCGGACCGGGCCGAAGCACCCCAGGCCCTGCGCCGGATCGTGATCGAGTGCCTGGACCAACTGCAACGGTCGTTGCGGGCGCAGCTGGCCTGATTCCCGACCGCGCACGGACCTCCGGTGCGTTGGTATTCTGATCGGCGTGGATCCTGTCCTGCACCGTAGCCCCAGCCTGTCCGACGTCGCCCAGTACGCCTACGCCGCATCCACGGAGGCCCCGAGATTGGTTTTCACCGCCGGGGCCTGCCCCTTGGACGAGGCCGGCGAAGTGCCCGCTCTCGACTTCGCGGAACAGGCCACACTCTGCCTGCGGAACCTGGAGGTGGCGCTGCAGGATGCCGGCTCCGGATTGTCCTCGATCCTCAAGACCACGGTCTACGTGGCCAGCAGCGACCGGGATGATCTGGTGTCCGCATGGCGCGCGGTGCGTGCCGCGATGGGCGACCACGATGCGCCGAGCACCTTGCTCGGCGTGGCGGTCCTCGGCTACCCGGGCCAGCTGGTGGAGGTCGAGGCGGTCGCGGTAGGCGGGTAGTGTTCTGCGGCCGGCCGTCACGGTCAACTGACTTGGGCGCAGTTGAGCCGGGTTCAGCCAGCCCCAGCCCGGCTCAACTGCGCCCAAGTGGACGGTTCCAGCGAACCGACTGGGCTGGCCGGCCAGACCAGCCCGCGACCCGGCTCAGGGAACCCGGTTGGTCCAGCCGTCGGTGTGGAATTTCGCGGTCACCAAATCGTCGGCGGCGGCCAGATCGGCTTCACTGAGCGGGACCCGTTCTGCGGAATGCAGTTCCTCGAAGGTCTCCATCATGGTTTCGATGATCGCTTCGCGGGCCAAGCCGGTCTGCCGGCGCAACGGGTCGACCCGCTTCTTCGCCGAACCAATGCCTTTGTCCGAGAGTTTCTCCCGGCCGATCCGCAGCACCTGCGTCATCTTGTCCGCATCGATGTCGTAGGACATGGTCACGTGGTGCAGCAGCCCTCCGTTGCTGAGCCGCTTCTGCGCCGCGCCACCGATCTTGCCCTGCTCGGTGGCGATGTCGTTCAACGGGACGTAGTGCGCCGAAATGCCGAGCTTCTGCAGACTCGCCATCACCCAGGCGTCCAAGAACGGATAGGAGTCGGCAAAGCTCAAACCGTCGACCAGGCTCTGCGGCACGTACAACGAGTAGGTGATCGCATTGCCGGGTTCCATGAACATCGCGCCGCCGCCGCTGATCCGGCGCACCACGGTGACCCCGTAGCGCGCCACACCGTCGGCGTCGACCTCGTTGCGCACCGATTGGAAGCTGCCGATCACCACCGAGGGTGCTTCCCATTCCCAGAACCGCAGCGTCGGTTTGCGCAATCCGGCACCGACTTGGCGGGTCAGCACCTCGTCCATCGCGACGTGCCGATAGGTGTCGAGCGGTGTCGGCGGAATGATCTCGAACTCGTGGTCGGTCCAGCTCGTCGCCAACTTCAATGCCCGGCGCACGGCGATCGCCACGGCCTCGGCGGAGAAGCCGAAGAGCACCGCCTCCGGACGCACTCCGCGCACGACGGCGGCAGCCAACTCCCGCGCGGACGTCGCCACCGGAAGGCCGGTCAAAGCGGCATTGATCTCGGTCAACGCCTCATCCGGTTCCAGGAAGAAATCGCCGTTGATCGACACACGCTGCAACACCCCGTCGGCGACCTCCAGATCGGCCACCACCAGTTTGCCCCCGGGCACTTTGTACTCGCCGTGGACGACGTTTTTCTCAGCCAATTGACACCTTTCCCGCAGAGCAAATCCCTTGACCAGTTTAGGGCTCCCCCGTAGCTTGAAGCGTATGGGGGAGGTCGTAGGAGCCTCGTCCGTTGTGTTTCAAACCAACCGAGGAGAACAACAATGGCAAATATCCTTTTAGTCCACGGCGCGATCGCGGACGGATCATCCTGGGCCGGGGTGATCCCGGCGCTGCAAGCCGCCGGACACCATGTGGTCGCCGCGCAGCAGCCGTTGAGCTCGATCCCGGATGACGTGCAGAAGGTCCGGGAACTGCTGGACACGCTCGACGGCGAGACCGTCGTCGTCGGACACTCCTTCGGCGGTTTCGTGATCAGCAACGCGGCCAAGGGCGCGCCGAATGTGAAGTCGCTGGTCTACGTCGCGGCGTTCGGCCCAGAAGAAGGCGAATCCGCCGGTGGTCTCACCGAGGAGTACGGCGCCTTACCCTCGGCCAGTAAGTTCGTGCTCGATCCGCAAGGCCGGTTCACGCTCAGCCAAGACGACTATGTGGCGTACTTCGCACCGGACCTGCCGGAAGAGCAGGCCCGGATCAATGCCGCGACCCAAGGACCGAGCGACGCCGGCCGGTTCACCTGGGCTAGTGGTGCACCCGCTTGGAAAGACGTGCCCACCTGGTACGTGGTGGCCGGCAACGATCAGATCATCAATCCGAAACTGGAAGCTGCCTGCGCCGAGCGAATGGGCGCCCAGACCACGGTAATCGAAGGGGCCAGCCACTCGGTGATGCTGTCACACCCGGAGGAAGTGGTTAAGGTGATTCTGGCCGCAGCGGCCTGAGCCGGAGCAGCTTCGAGGCAAACAAAAAGCGGGCCGGAACCCCCGAAGGTGTTCCGGCCCGCTTCGTGCGGACTCGACGTGGCTTACTTCTTGCCGCCGAAGCCCTTGAAGCGTGCGTTGAAGCGCTCCACCCGGCCGGCGCTGTCCATGATACGCTGCTTGCCGGTGTAGAACGGGTGGCTCTCGGAGGAGATTTCGACGTCGATGACCGGGTAGGTCTTGCCGTCTTCCCACTCGATGGTCTTGTCCGAAGAAACGGTGGACCGGGTCAGGAATTTGGTGCCGGAAGCCAGGTCGTTGAAGACGACTGCTTCGTATTTCGGGTGGATATCGCTTTTCACGTTTGTGCCTTTTTCTCGGGTGGGCCTGGATTTTGCCAGCCCCGGTACTTCACGGATAGGAGCTGCGGTAGCGCCTCGGAATTCATTGCAAATCATCGAGGGCGCACAACGCAACATTCAATCTTACCCTGGGTCGGCCAGAAAGCGGAATCTGCGCGGCAACGGCTCAGCTTTGCCGGGCCTTGAGTGCGGCGAGGGCCTGGTCGGCGTGCCCGTTCATGTCGGTTTCGCTGGACACCGTCTCCAGGATCCGGGCATCGGTGTCGATCACGAAGGTGGCCCGCTTGACCGGCAGGGCCTTGGCCAGCAGGCGCCGTTTCACCCCGAAGGCCTCGGCGACCTCGCCGGCTTCGTCGGAAAGCAACGGGTAGTCGATCCCGGTGCGCTTGGCGAATTCGGCTTGGCGCGCCACGCTGTCCCGGCTGATTCCCACTTGCTGGGCGCCGAGCGCTTTGAACTCGGCGTCCACATCGCGGAAATGGCAGACTTCTTTGGTGCAGCCGCCGCTCATCGCGAGCGGGTAGAAGAACAGCACCACCGGCCCGTTCTCGAGCAGCGTGCTCAGCCGCTGCGGCGTACCCGATTGGTCGGGCAGCTCGAAATCTTCGACTACGTCACCTTTGCGCATAACACCACACTATCCCGAAGCGCTGTGCCGTGACTGAGTGGTCTTATCGCGCACCGCCCAGAAAGCCACCGCTGACGCCGCCGCGACGTTGAGCGAATCGACTCCCCCGCTCATCGGGATCATCACCGAAGCATCGGCCGCGGCCAACAAAATCGCCATACGGGATCCCGCTTCAACTGGTGCCCTCATCTATTGCTTCCGGTCTTCATCTCCCCCCCCGAGCAAGGTGAGAATCTGCAAGATGATGTGCGAAGGTCGCGACGCTCTCGAGAAAACCTGGATCTCCAGATATTGCTCATTTTCGATGCCAAGGCCTGGCAGGTCATCTTCTCGCAGGCGAACAACCGTGTAACCTGCGGCGAGCAGGTCCAAAGACTTTCGATGGTCCACTTCTACCTTTGCGGCTGGTGAGTGCCAGTAAAAGCCGTCATATTCAATTGCGACTTTCCGATCGCCGTGTTTGGCGAGAATATCAACCGTCCAGCTTTTTCGGGTCGCGAAGACTGGGTCCCGCAAGGATGCACCCGAGCGCACTCCGGTGAAAACCTTCTTGCATTCGGTGAAATGGTCGAGCTCGACCTTGGATTTCCCGGTTTTTCGGCACTCCGGACACTCGGCCCCGGCTGAGCGGGACGGGAGAGAAGCCTCCCAGCAATGCTCGGTGTTTACCGAGCATACCCATTTTGGAGTGAATGGGGTCGACGCAGTGGGGCGGATATGCCAGGCGCTCAGGGGGTTCTCCAGGCTCCACTCAGCGGCTAGGCCTGGATCCACCCAAGCAAGCGAACCGAGAATCGTCTCACAGCAGGGGCATCGCAGGCGGCGGTACTTGTCACGGTCCTTTATGGGCGCTTTCCACTCGTGTCCGCAGCATTCCGCTCTCCACCAGACAGTCCTCTTAGAATCATGTCCGACGGTGTCGGGGTTCCACTTGGACCCGTTGAGCGCGGGATGCCATTGGTCGGCGATCTCTGGCAGAGTCTGCCGCAAAGTCGCTTCGCCCCTCTGTCTTGTGGCGTTGCTGCGGCACGCCGGACAGCCTGCGCTGAGATATGTATAGGGGCTCACCCGGGGGTGGTGTCCCTCGGAGCAGGCAAATCTGCGTAATGCGCCAGAAGCAACCATCACCGCTGAGGCTTCGTCTTCATCGTCCCAGGCGGCCAATAATTCGGCCACGGCACTCACCGGAGTTTCTCGATAGCGCTCATATTCCTCGCGCCTTCGCTGCCGACATTGCGGACAGTCTGGAAGCCTCGTAATCTCTAAGACGGCCGCAGTGAACTTGTGCCCGTGCTCAGGGCACACCCAATGACAGACACGCTGGGCTCGTAGAGTCACGGTCTTGAAGCTAGCGTCGTCGTTGGCTTCATAGTCCCACCATTGCAAAGCATCATTCTCGGAGTCGCACAGGAGGTCTTTCTGCTTCCCGTTGCTCGGCTTCGGGGTGCTCCCCGACTTGGGGTTGCGCTGGCAATTGCAACCCCAGCCAAGGTCACCCGGTCGCCTCGCCTCTTGACGCCCGCACCGCTTGCACCGCGTTATGAGTGCGTGCTCGTAGCTGGCGATCGACGTGAGATCTTCTACCGGTTCGAAGCCGTTTACCTGCAAGAGCTCAGCCAGCTGTTCTCTGTTGACAGGTTTTTCAGAGTAGCCGATCAACGTTGCTTGCGCTCTCCAGAAGCAGCGCCGACAGACAGGTCCGTTCCTGCCTCTCAGTTCAAGAAGGTATTCGAAGCGGTAATCGCATTCCGCGTTGCATCTCAGGCACCGTGTACGCCAGTACTTTTTGGGACCCGAGAATGGAACAACGGGTTCTAAGCCCAGCTCAGCGACAATGTCGTTCAGGCAGTCAGTACACCAGGTCGGCTTAGACATCGTCCTGAAAGCCCCTGGTTTGCCACAATCCTCGGTCGAGCAAAGCTGATCTCCTGCTGCCACGGCTCCTCCCATCATGGATATGAATAGCAATTCTGCCAAAGTGTTACCGAAAGCAGGACCTACCCTGTCAGACAGGTCAGGCCGAACCACAACTAAATATCATGCGGAGCACGTCGGCTGACGACCACAGCACACTAAAGCACCGGAATATTGATAGAGCCCGGCCCTAGTGCATGACGGGTGCCTTGATTTTCAGTCATGATCGATGAGACGCAATACTGGACGTTGATCCGGCATTCCGAGCAGATCCTGTACTTGCGGGATATTGAGCTTCAAGATCTCAGCCAGTTCGGGTACTCCAACCCCATAGTCTCCAGCCAGCGCCACCGCCTTTTTCAATAGTGTCGGGACCTCACCCGCATAGGAGCTAGTCGGATCGGCACCGGAATCGCCAAGCGCCGCTAAACGCTGGTAAGCCCGACGCGCTGACGACTCAGTAGTACGGCCACGCTCAACCATCCGGCGGACTAACGAGTGCGATGAGACACCCCAGGTCCTGCCTAGACGGTCTAGCGCTGACAAATCAAGGCGCTGTGGGAGAACCGCATCGATCGAAGATGTGGGAGTTAGGAAAGCTGCAGCGAATTCGTCAGCTTCTTTTTCGATCAGCGCACTGTGCTCACCACAATCGGCGTGCAATAACAGGTGCCCGATCTCGTGTGCAATCGAAAAGCGGTGGCGAAAGACGTTTTCTATCCTGCGAGGCGTAGTTATGACGAGAGGACGATCCATGATCACCGCTGAGAATGCATCCACCGCGTCAATCTCGCCGGGCGGCCGTACCACTACAACTATGCCGTTGGACTCAGCTGTAGCAACGAGGTGTTTAACAGGCCCGTCGGGCAGTCCCCAGTGCTTGCGTAACGAGTCTGCAGCAGCTGCAGGCGATGCCCCTGCTGCCAACGCAGGAATATCAGCCACAGGAAGTTTCACGTAGCGCTCAAGAGCAAACGTCAGTTCCCACACCATGGCTGCCGTAGCGATTGCTTTTTGTCGATCACTGACGCGGGCGGATCGTAAGCTCCGGAAATGCGCATTCACGGTATCGATACGCGCCAGAGGACGACCCGTACCAAAGAAACCAGGACGAACATTCAGTGTCCGCGCTAACCGGTCAAGCACGTCGGGGCGCGGCGAGTTTACCCCCGCTTCGTATTGGCCAATCGCAGCGGCAGACACCCCAATCTCAACGGCAAGATCCGATTTACTCACCCCGACACGAACCCGAGCCTGGGTCAATCTTGCAGGCTCGAAACGTCCATGAGTGTGCCCGGAACCAGGCAAGTAAAACGGGCTCGGAGTATACTCATGCATCCGGCCGCGTCGCCTCCTGTTTCTGCAGCTCGACTGCTGGCGCAACTGGAATGCCACTATCGAACGACTCGATATCGGATGCAACATCGGCTGTAATGAGCTCCGGTTCCCAAATGACTCTCTGACCGTGAAGCAAAATCTCGCCGGTCACATGGCTAAGTTCAGCGACCGCCCATTCGATCAAACGTAGTTGCCTAGGAGACGACTGCACCATGACGAGCACCAACGGCATCGTGTCGCTTACAACGCGAACAATGCTTTCAAGCTCGGTCTCTTCGTCCGAGTCATCAACCGGGCACGGCTCGGCTAATAGAGCCGGGTCGAAAAGCATCGGATCGGGAGGCGACGCTAAGAAGCCGTTCTTCCGCGTAGGGCTCGACGCGAACGAAGCGACCGAGTCAACGGCACCTGAAACTCTCCACACATAGACGAGACAGTCGTTGATCACAGGAATTTTGTAACCCGCCGGAGCTAGTTTGTGCGACTGGAAGCCGCGCTCCGTTAACGCTTCTCGGACGTCTTCAAGTAGGTCTCGCCACTGGGCTCCAAACGCCATTCCGTACCGCGATCCCGAAATCTGGTGCGCTTCCGCAAAGCGATCATGCCTGGACTTCACGACTTCGACAAGTAGGTCGCGAACGCCATTAGCGTGGACTCCGAGAGCATCGACAGGCGAGTTTGGAACCACGGTGAACCTCCTAGATGAAAATTTGGAATCGCTGCTTAGAACTAACATTGAACTTCAGTATGCCACTCAATTCGAGCACAAACGCTTTATTGCTCCGTTCCGCGTGTCGAGTTCCGTGTCGAGACAAACCGCTACAGGAAAGGATCCCCCGACCTACACTCCTACCAAAACTATTACCAAACCGCTACCGCACCGCCCAGAACGCCACCGCGGAGGCCGCCGCGACGTTGAGCGAATCGACTCCGCCGCTCATCGGGATCATCACCGAGGCATCGGCCGCGGCGAGGGTCGCCGCGCTGAGCCCCTCCCCCTCGGTACCCAGGATCAAGGCGAGCCGCTCCGGCGGGTCCGCCGCCAACTGGTCAAGGCTGAGAGCGTCGTCGGCTAAGGCCAAGGCCACGGTGCGGAAGCCAGCCACCTGGAGTACCCCGAGATCATCGGGCCACTGCGGCAGCCTGGCCCAGGGCACCTGGAACACCGTGCCCATGCTGACCCGGATGCTGCGCCGGTACAGCGGATCCGCGCAGCGCGGGCTGATCAGCACCGCATCGACGTCCAGCGCGGCGGCAGAACGGAAAATCGCACCCAGATTAGTGTGGTCCACGATGTCTTCCAGTACCGCGAGCCGCCGGGCACCAGCCAGCAGACTGCGGAAATCCACCGGCTCGGGCCGGTCCATCGCTGCTAACGCGCCGCGGTGCAAGTGGAAGCCGGTGATTTCCTCGAGCACCGCATCCGAGCCGCAATACACCGGCGTCTCCGGGTGGGCGGCGAAGACATCGGCCAGGCTGTCCAGCCACTTCTCCGCCATGAAGAACGAACGGGGCCGGTGGCCGGCGGCCAACGCCCGGCGCAGCACCTTGGAGCTCTCCGCGATGTACAGCCCTTGTGCGGCTTCGACGCTGCGCCGCAGCTGGGTATCGGTGAGCTTGCCGTAATCTTTGACCCGCGCGTCGTCCGCCGAGTCCAGCCGGATGATCACGCCCAGCCGAAGAGTTTGCCGAGCATGAAGTACAGCGCCACCAGGCCCAGCAGCACGATGAAAGTACGCAGCACCACGGGCTTGAGTTTGCGGCCGATCGTCGAGCCGATGTACCCGCCGATCAGCGAGGAGACCGCAATCACCGCGACCACCGGCCAATCGATCCGGTCGAAGGCGAAAATCAGATAGGACAGCGCCGCCACCACGTTGACCGCGAGCACCAGTACGTTTTTCATCGCATTGGCCGCCTGCATGGTGCCGCTGAGCAGGATGCCGAAGATCCCGACCAGCAGAATTCCCTGGGCCGCGACGAAATAGCCGCCGTAAACGCCGGTGAGGAAAACCAGCACGGTCAGCAGCACCGAATGGCTGGGGCCGGTTCCGCCGTCCCGGCGCCGCCCGGCCACCCAACGCTGCAGTTTCGGCTGGAAAATCACCATCACCAACGCGACCACGATCAAAATCGGCGCCACGATGCCGAACACCGTGGCGGGCAAATGCAGCAGCAGCCAGGCGCCCACGATGCCGCCCAGAATCGAGGCCGGGAGCAGCTTCAGCACCTGGCCGCCGAGGCCCTTGAGTTCTTTGCGGTAGCCCCAAGCGCCGGAGGCGTTTCCGGCGACCAAGCCCATCGCGTTGGAAATGGATGCGGTCACCGGGATTGTGCCCAGAGCGACCAGCACCGGGAAAGTCACCAGAGTCCCGGAACCCACCACCGTGTTGACCGTACCGGCCCAGAGGCCGGCAATCGCGACGAGCACCCCGCTCCACCAGGTCAGGTCGAGCATCAGAGCCCCCGGAGCCTTAGCGCGCTACGGCGCTGAAGCGCCCGTTGTGCCGGGTCACCTCCAGCGCGATGCCGAAAGTTTTGGAGAGGTGTTCTTCAGTGAGCACCTCGGCGATTTCGCCTTGCGCGACCACACCGCCGTCGCGCATCAACAATGCGTGCGTGAAGCCGGGCGGGACCTCTTCGAGATGGTGGGTGACCAGGACGATCGCCGGCGCCGTCGGATCCTCTGCCAAGCCGGTCAGCCGCTGCACCAGGTCTTCCCGCCCGGCCAGGTCCAGGCCGGCGGCCGGCTCGTCCAGCAGCAGGAATTCCGGATCGGTCATCAAGGCTCGGGCGATCTGCACCCGCTTGCGTTCGCCTTCGCTCAATGAGGAGAACGGCCGGTTCAGGAAGGTCGACATGCCCCAGGCGTCCAACAAAGCGAAAGCCCGCCGTTCGTCGTCGCGCTCGTAGCTCTCCCGCCAGCGGCCGGTCACTCCGTATGCCGCGGTCACCACCACGTTGAGCACCTTTTCGTGCTCCGGGATCTGCTTCGCCAGAGCGGCCGAAGCCAAGCCGATCCGGGGCCGCAATTCGAAAACGTCCACCGCGCCCAGGATTTCGTCCAAAATCCCCACCATGCCCGACGTCGGATGCATCCGGGCCCCGGCGATCTGCAGCAAGGTGGTCTTTCCGGCGCCGTTGGGGCCAAGCACCACCCACCGTTCACCTTCTTTGACCGTCCACGAAACATCGTCCAGCATGGTCGTTGTGCCGCGCACAACGCGCACGGAAGCCAATTCGAGAACATCACCCATAGAACAAGACATTAGGCCACGTCATGTATCGAACGCGAACCGTGGCAGTGCGTAGACTGTAGGCCATGCCCGATCGTTACGCCGCATTTTGTTATGCCCCCGAACTGACCGCACAGCAATGCCGTCGATTCGACGAAGCGATCGCCCGGTTCACGGACTCCACCACCGGCCCCAGAGACGGCCGGACGCCGGATTATTCGTTCCACAGCCAGACTCTGGAACTGCCGTCCGAGCAGATCCGGCAAACCCGGGACCTGCTCCGTGGAACCTTCGCCAAAGCACCGGTTTCCACCGCTTTGGTGCCCACCTCCTTGCGCGAAGGCGCCAAGAAATTGATCGTCATGGACGTCGACTCGACGCTGATCCAACAGGAAGTCATCGAACTCCTCGCCGCGCACGCCGGGCGGGCCGAGGAAGTCCGGGCGGTCACCGAAGCAGCCATGCGCGGAGAGCTCGATTTCGAACAGAGCCTGCATGCCCGGGTGCAGACCTTGGCCGGCCTGCCGGAAACCGTATTCGGCGAGGTCCACGAGGCGATCCGATTCTCCCCTGGCGCCGAACGGCTGATCCGCACGGCCCGGGCTGGCGGCCATACAGTTGCCGCAGTCTCCGGCGGGTTCAGCCAAATCCTGGCTCCGATCGCCGCTCGCTTGGGCCTCGATTTCGCCACGGCCAACGATCTGGAAGTCGAGGACGGCCGGCTGACCGGACGGGTCCGAGGCCGAATCATCGATCGCGCGGCCAAGGCGCAGGCGCTCCGGCAATGGAGCGCTGCAGTCGGCATTCCGCTCGGCGCGAGCATCGCGATCGGCGACGGCGCCAACGATCTGGACATGATGTCCGCAGCCGGTTTCAGCGTCGCCTTCAATGCCAAGCCCGCAGTGGTCGAGGCCGCAGATGCCGCGATCTGGCGGCTCGACCTGGTAGTGGACCTGGCCGGCCTCTGACCTTCCGGCACCGACGCCGCAGGCCCGTCCAACTCAGGTGTTCAGTGGGCTCAGACGTCTCTGCCCACTGAACCGGCGAATTGGACGGGCCTGCGGTTGGCGGAGCGGCTATTTGCGGAACGACTCCGCGCCGCCGACGTATTCGGTGTGCCCGGTCGGCAGGTCGGCGGTTACCGCTTTGGCCACTTCGGCGGCGAACTCGGCGACCGAATAGAGCCGTCCGGCATCCGCACGGCGGGCTTCGATGGCACCCGGTTGCGCCCGGTCCAGCAAGGTCGCGGTAATCGTTCCCTCGATCATGTCACCGGAGACCACGACGAAACTGATCCCCTTCGCGTCCATATCCGGGATCAAAGCTCGCAACGCGTCTTCACCGGCGCGCTTGCTGCGCGCCACCGGCTCGTAGGCGTCCATCGTGGCGACGTCGTTGATGAAGTGCGCTTGGTGGCTCGTGATGAATACCACGCGGGATCCTGCCGGCATCACCTCCGCAGCAGCTTCGAGCATCGCCACTTGGGCATCCCGGTTCAAGGCCAAGGCGTAGTCGGAACCCATCGAGGTCTCCATGCCGCCGGATGCGTTGAGCACCAAGTAATCCAGGCCGCCGAAATTCGACACTGCGGCGTCGACCAGGGCTTTGACCCCCTCGGCCGCAGTCAGGTCTGCGCCCACCGCAACCGCCTTGCCGCCGGCGGCTTCGATCTCCGCCACGACCTTGTTCGCGCGCGGCGCCTTCTGCCGGTAGTTGACCACTACGGCTGCACCCTCGGCGGCCAAGAACTTCGCCACATCGGCCCCGATCCCCCGCGAAGAACCGGTGATCAGCGCCGTTTTGCCGGTCAAATCTGCCATTTTGCTGCCTTTCCTGAATGCTTCCTCAAAATCCGTTTGATCCGCCGGGCTCAATGGCCCATGCCCAGTCCGCCGTCGACCGGGATCACCGCACCGGAGATGTAGCCGGCTTCGTCGCTGCTGAGCCAGCGCACCACGTCGGCGACCTCCGAAGCCTCGGCGAACCGCCCGGCCGGAATCGCAGCGAGGTAGTCCCGCTTGGTCTGCTCGGGCAGTTCGTCCGTCATATCGGTCCGGATCATGCCGGGCGCCACCACATTCGCGGTGATGTTGCGCGAGCCGAGTTCCCGGGTCAGCGAACGCGCGATTCCGACCATGCCCGCCTTGGACGCCGAGTAGTTGATCTGGCCGGGCGCGCCGTACAGCCCGGACACCGAGGAAATCAGGATCACCCGTCCCTTGCGCAGCTTGATCATGCCCCGCGATGCGCGCTTGATCACCCGGAAAGCACCGGTGAGATTGGTGTCGATCACCGAGGTGAAATCGTCCTCGCTCATCCGCAGCAACAAGGTGTCCTTGGTGATCCCGGCGTTGGCCACCACGATTTCCACCGGCCCATGCGCGGCTTCGACTGCGCTGAAGGCAGCATCGACGCTGGCTTCGTCGGTGACATCGGCCTGCACGCCCAAGATCCCTTCCGGCAGCTCCGTCTGGCTGCGGAAAGTCACCGCGACCTGGTCCCCGTTGGCCAGGAAAGCCTCGGCGATCGCCAAGCCGATCCCCCGATTTCCGCCAGTGATCAACACACTGCGGCCGTTTGCGGCGTCAGCCATCTCCTGCACCTGTTCCTCTTGTCCGATTCGCTTGCTCGCCTAAGATCCTATCGGTTCCGGGCCCGGGAACTGCCGAGGCGAGGCCGGGCACGCCAAGGGCGCCGCCTGTTTGTCCGCGGACTCAAGCGGTGGGAGAATGGGATGGGCCTGCATCCCGGCCCGACGACGAATCCCGATTCCGTTCAGAACAGACCTCAGTGAGCAGACACCAGACCTTGAGCCAAGGCGACGAAGTAGCGAAGATCACGAGCGCGCACACCGCGCACAGCGAAGACATGCGCGCTCGGATGGTCAAATACGGCGTAGCGATGGGAATCCGCATGGTCTGCCTGGGATTGCTCTTCGTGGTTCCCGGCTGGTGGAAAGTGCTGCCGATCCTCGGCGCCGTGTTCATCCCGTGGTTCGCAGTGATCATCGCCAATGGCGGCGGGGATACGGTCAGCCCGGATGAGAACGCTCTGCTGGACCACGCGCCGCAAGCCGAGCTGCCGGCCGCGGACGAGCCGGCCCCGGAACCCGAACCGGTGCTGCTGCAGGGCGAAGTGGTGCCTGATGCCGAAGCGGATCCGCCGCCGGCCCAGCAGGACGGCGCCGCATGAGTTTCCTGGACAGCCTCGGCACCGCGGACGGGCCGGTCGCCGCACAATGCTCGCGCAAAGGGTGCCGTTCGGGTGCCCGCTGGAATCTGCGCTGGAACAATCCGAAAGTGCACACACCGGAACGGCTCAAGATCTGGTCGGCCTGTGATGAACACCGGGAATGGTTGGAGGACTATTTGAAACTGCGCGGCTTCTTCCGGGACACCGTTGCCATCGACGGCGAAGCGGGGCACTGATGTACCGCTTCCTCTTCAGCAGGCGTTGGCTGGGCTATTTCGTGCTGGCTGCGTTCTTCGCCACGGTCGCCGCAGGTCTGGGCGTCTGGCAGATGGAACGCCGGGCCGAGGTGGTGCAGAACATCACCCGGATCACCAACAACTATTCGGCGGCACCGATCAGTTTCGAAGCCGCGAAACCGGTTTTCAGCCAGTTCGACCAGGCCAAGGAATGGACTCAGGTCCAGCTCACCGGAAGCTATCAGGTGAGCGACCAGCGAGTGGTCCGGAATCGGCCGCTCAACGGCCAACCAGGCTACGAAGTCGTGGTCCCGTTCCGGTTGGTCACCGGCGAGACCGTCATCATCGACCGGGGCTGGTTGCCGATCGGCAACCAGGAAGCCGGCCGCCCGGATCTGATCCCGGAACCGGTGAGCGGCCAGATCACCGTCGTCGGCCGGCTGAAGCCGAGCGAGCCGGAATTGGCCCGGGGTGCGCCCGAGGGGCAGATCGCCTCGATCAACCTGCCGGCCTATGCCCGGGAACTGAGCTATCCGGTGCTCACCGGCGCCTACCTGCAGATGGCCCAGGAAACTCCGGCCGCAGCCCAGAACCCGGCGGGTTTCCTGGTGCCCAGCGTGAATGAAGGCACCAACCTGTCCTACGCCATGCAATGGTTCGCCTTCGGCGTGCTGTTCTTCATAGGCTTCGGCTACATCGCCTTCCAACAGGCCAAGCTCAATCGCTTGGAAGCCGAAGGCGGCCTGCAACCGGAAGACGAGCTGGGTCGCGGCTCGGCATTCCAGAACGCCGCCAAGGCTGCGGCCCGGCGGCACCGCAGGCAAGCCAGCGCGGAGCAGGAAGAGGATGCGATGCTGGATGCCCAGGGCTTCGAGGGCGGTCAGGCTCCGATGCGGACATCGCCGACGCCCCGGCCGCAAGCGGCACGGCCGGAAACCCAGGACACCCTGCGTGGCTGACTCGCCGGGCCCCGGCGCCGAGTTGCCCGATCCGGTCGGCTTGGTGCGCCAGGCCCTGCTGGCTGCCGGCGCCGAAGACCGCATCGTGACGCTCGACGACGGTGTGCCGACCGCCGAGGCCGCGGCCAAGGCGCTCGGTTGCGATCTCGGCTCGATCGCCAACAGCCTGATCTTCGAGTTGGCCGCAGAACCATTGCTGATTGTGGCGAGCGGCGCTGCACGGGTGAACACCGGATTGGTCGCGACCCTGCTCGGTTGCGGCAAAATCCGCCGGGCCAGCCCGGCCTTCGTCTTCGAGCACACCGGCCAGCACGTCGGCGGAGTGGCTCCCTTGGGCCACCCGCGGCCGATCCGCACCATCGTCGACGCCAGTTTGGCCGAACAGCCGATACTCTGGGCCGGTGCCGGCGACCACCTCTCGATGTTTTCCATCGAGTACCCGGAATTGCTCCGGATCACCGGCGCGCAGCCACTGCAAGTGCGCTGAAACCAGGGCCTCAGGCCAGGGTGATCAGGTCCAGGTAGTCTTCGCTCCAGTGGTCTTCCACGCCGTCCGGCAACAAGACCACCCGGTCCGGATTGAGCGCCTCGACCGCGCCTTCGTCGTGACTGACCAAAACCACTGATCCGGTGTAATTGCGCAGCGCGCCGAGGATCTCCTGCCGGCTGGCCGGATCCAGGTTGTTGGTGGGCTCATCGAGCAGCAGCACATTTGCGCTCGAGGCCACGATCGTCGCCAGCGCCAGCCGGGTCTTCTCGCCGCCGGAGAGCACCCCGGCCGGCTTCTCGACGTCGTCGCCGGAGAACAGGAAGGAACCCAGGATCCCGCGCACTTCGGCGTCCCGGAGCTCGGGCGCTGCCGAACGCATGTTTTCCAAGACGCTGCGATCAGTGTCCAAAGTTTCGTGTTCCTGGGCGTAATACCCGATCTTCAGGCCGTGCCCGGGCAGCACCGTTCCGGTGTCCGGCTTGTCGACTCCGGCGAGCATCCGCAGCAAGGTGGTCTTGCCTGCGCCGTTCAGGCCCAGCACCACGACCTTGGTCCCGCGGTCGATCGCCAAATCGACGTCGGTGAAGATCTCCAGCGAACCGTAGGACTTGCTCAGCCCCTCCGCGGTCAGCGGGGTCTTGCCGCACGGCGCCGGATCCGGGAAGCGCAACGCGGCGACCCGGTCGGAGGTCCGTTCCTCCGCCAGGCCGGCCAGCATCCGTTCGGCCCGGCGGGCCATGTTCTGCGCAGCAACGGCCTTGGTCGCTTTGGCCCGCATCTTGTTGGCCTGATCGATCAGCACGGTGGCTTTTTTCTCCACGTTGATGCGTTCCCGTTTGCGGGCGCGCTCATCGGTCTCGCGCTGTTCCAAGTACTTTTTCCAGCCCAAGTTGTACTGGTCGATCGTGGCCCGGTTGGCATCCAGGTGGAAGACCTTGTTCACGGTCGCTTCCAGTAGTTCCACGTCGTGGCTGATCACGATCAGGCCGCCTTGGTGGTTCTTCAGGAAATCCCGGAGCCAGGTGATGGAATCCGCGTCCAAGTGGTTGGTCGGCTCGTCCAGGAGCATGGTCTCGGCACCGGAAAAGAGGATTCGGGCCAGCTCCACCCGACGGCGCTGGCCACCGGAGAGGGTACGCAGCGGCTGGTTCAGGATCCGTTCGGGCAACGCCAGGTTGGACGAGATCGCAGCGGCTTCGGACTCCGCGGCGTAACCTCCGTTGGCCAGGAATTCCTGTTCCAGACGGTCGTAGCGCGCCATCGCCTTGTCCCGGACTTTGTCGTCCTCGGAGGCCATTTCGGCTTCGGCGGTACGGAGCTTGGTCACCACCTTGTCCAAATCACGGGCGGCCAGGATCCGGTCCCGGGCCAACTGCTCCATATCCGGAGTCCGCGGGTCCTGGGGCAGGTAGCCGATCTCGCCACTGCGGGTCACTTTGCCGGCGGCCGGCAAGCCCTCGCCGGCCAGCACTCGGGTCAGCGTGGTTTTACCGGCGCCATTGCGTCCGACCAAACCGATTTTGTCGCCCTTGTCGATCCGGAAGGACACCTCATCCATCAACAGGCGCGCACCAGCGCGCAACTCAAGGTCTTGGACGGTAATCACAGTGATTTCCTTAGCGGTGGGGAGTTGGGCGGCGGCGCGGTGTGCGGTGCGGAACACGACGACGGGCACGCAAAAGCTTGTCCAGTCTACGCTGCCGACCGAGCACCGGCACAACGCGGCCACCGGCCATCCCACAACAGCCTTTTCCCTGGGCCACAATACGCGCACAGCACAGATTGCCACGTTCGAATGAACCTGATTCTCCGGACAGCACGTCGGCGCCGAACCACCGAACGAGTCGAGCGGTGGCCGCATCGGCCCGGAACGCGCGGCCATTGGACAACATGAACTCTCCGCTCAAACTCGCTTTATCCGGAGCTTTGCTCTTGGCCCTCCTGTTGGTTGTGGGGTTATATTCCATGCTCGCAGCGCAGGTTTCGGCTCCGGAACCCACCACACCAGCGACCCAGGCCGAGCCAGAGCAATCGTCCCTCGCAGAGAAACTGCAGGCCGCCATCGTGTCCCAGAATTTCACCGAAGTCTTGGACACCGAGGCTCCGCTGGACACCGAGGCTCCGCTGGACGCCGAGGTGCTAGACCCCTCGGCCCCGGTGGCTGCCGCTAATGTTCTGACCAGCCCCGCCTACTCGGACGGCCTGGTGCTCCCCATCGACCAGAATTTCTCCACCGGCACCGCCGTGACCTGGACCGATTGGGACGAAGCGCTCTGGGCCGACAACGGCGGTCTGGGCGGCACCGCACTGCTGCCCGGCTCCGCGGAACCGGAAACCGAGTTCATGATCCCCTACCCCGGGTCGCAGCTGAAGCTGCTGGTCGCCTTCGGGGTCCTCCGTTTGGTCGATCAGGGCGCTATCTCGCTCGACGACGTCTACGACTATGCGCCGCAGGGACCCAGTACCGACTGCGTCGGAGCTTCATCGCAACCGATCAGCAGTTTCTTCAGCCAGATGATCACCTATTCGGACAATTACGCCACTTGGGCCCTGATCAAGCTGCTGTACGATGAGGACCCAGTTGATCCGCTCAATGCCGAGTTCCGGGCATTGGGTCTCGGCATGCTCCAGCTCACCGGAACCGATCCGCAGACCGGGGACATCGTGTTGCCGGGCATCGGCGACTTCGGATCCGACGTGCAGCCTTGCAATGATCAGGCCGAGGTTACCTTCGCGCACAAGAACGGCTGGACCGAGATCAATAGCTCCGATGCCGGCATCGTCGAATCCCTGCCCGGCGAAACCGAACGGAACTACATCATCGCCTTCACCTCCAACCTCGGTTCCCGGTACATCGACGCCGATCGACCGCTGGCCGAGGCAGGCGAGCCGCCGATTCAGAACACGGAGAAGATCGGGCAATTCGGCGCGCAAATCGACCAGATCATGACCACCCGCGCGGAGTCCGAACCGCCGGTGCTGCTCGACGGCGCCAATGCGGCCCGCGAAACCGAGGACGGCCGGCCTGCGGTTTCGGCAATACCTCCGGATGCCGCACTGCCGAAACTCGGCAGCGCGGCATCCGGATACCGGTCCGCCTCGGCTAGGCCGCGGCTCCCCGGCTCCGCCGCACCAAGACCATGGCCAGGCTGCCGAGTAGCAGCATCGCGGTGCCGATGCCGCCGAACGCCCAAACCATGCCGCCGGCACCGGTCACGGCCAGGTCCGGGTTCGGGCCCGCCGCCCCGGCACCGGCAGCCGGTGCACCGCCGTCGCTGCCCGTCGGCTGCAACACCGGCGGCTGCAGCTTCGCGGTAACCTGGAACCCGCTTTCGACGGCGGTTCCGTCAGCCGCCACCGCCACGATCTTGTGGCTGCCGGGCTCGGCGTCCTCGGGAATCGCGAAGCTCTTGCTGAAGGTGCCGTCCGCGCCGACCGTGACATTTCCCAGGTCGACCGGAGTCGAATGGAACTGCAACGCCAGGACCGAACCGGCGTCGAATCCGCTTCCGGTCACGGTCTGCTCAGTTCCGGCCGGCAAGCTCGGCTTCACGACGTTGAGCACCGGCGGCGCCTTGGTCACGGTCAGCACGCCCGGCGCCACCGGAATCTTGCGATTCACGTCTTCGGTTCCGACCAACGCCAATCCGTACTGACCGGCGTTGAGCGAGGCCGGCAGGGTCACAGGAATCTGCAATCGACCGTCTGCATCCGCGGGGTACTGCTTCGCCGCGGCGTCGGCGGGCAGCTCCGCGCCGTCCGCGGCAGTCAGCGCAAACCGGTAGGCCGCGCCGCGCACCAAACCGCTCGCGGTCAGCTGAACCGCCTCCTTGGCTCCGACCACCGCAGCCGCCGGGGCGATCGTCGGCACCGGCCGGTTCGCAGTATCCACCCGGCATTGGTTGCCGACCACGTTCTTGTCCATGTCGATCGGGCGCTGGCTCAGATCGAGCACCTGGATTCCGGTTTTGCCGGGCAGATCCGTGCGGACCGTGAGGTCCTTCAAATAGGTCTCGGCGATCTGGTTGGCGCAGGTGATGTTCCGGCCGAGGGCGATGTGCTGCGGGTTCTCGACGGTCAGCAAACTGGCGCCCAGCCCTTTGGCCATCACCACGCCGCCCACGTAGGGCGTCGCCGGGTCGTGCGAGGAGGCCACGACCAAGATGTTCGGCAACGCCTTCACCGACTGGGCCAAGGCTTTCTGATTTTTCGTGTGGTAGAAATCGCACCAGCCGAAACTGCTGTCCAATCCGTCGCGCTGCACCCCGGTGGCCGCGTCGTTGCCCGGGTTTTTGTAGGGCGCAGCCGCATAGGACCCCTTTGCCGTGATATCGGTCGCGTCCGCGGTGAAGTTCTGGCAGGCAATGGTCGGGAAAGTGGCCACCACGAAGAAGGGGTACGAGCTCTTGCCATCCCAGCTGTAATAGCCGTCGCTGAGCTCGAACAGGTCCTTGACGTCTCCGCCTTCCTTGGCCGCGGCCAGCCCGGCGTTCAACTGGGCCCAGTTGCTCGACCCGTAGAGCGCGCCGGTGGTGGCTTGGGTGAAGTCTTTGAAGCTCAACGGCCGGTTGAGTGACTCGCTGTAGTAGGTGGTGCCGCCGAAGGCCTTCTGCGCAATCGCTTGGTAGGCACCGATCAGGGTCGCCCGGTCCGCATTCGTGCCTAGGGCGCAGGGCACCTTCGTGCCGCCGAAGTCGAAGCCGTCGTCTTGCGCACATTTGGCCGCGAATTGGTTGAAGGTGTCCTGGAAACCCCGGTCCTGGGCATAGGGATCGGCTTTCGGATGCCCGGTGATGTCTTGGAACTTGGCTGCTTCCGCCGGGTTGTTCTCGAACGGGTTCTCGGGCGAGTCGAGGATCATCGCCCGGGTGCTCTCCGGGAATTCCTGGGCGTAGGTGTAGCCGACGCCGGTTCCGTCCGATCCGCCCTGATAGCTCAGTTTGGCATTTCCGAGGACCGACCGGATCACATCCATGTCGCGGGCTTCATCGTCCACGCTCACCTTGGGCAAGTAGGTTTCGGCGCTGAACTTCGTGCCGTCCGGATTCAGGAAGCCCAAGCCCGTGTTGGTGTAGCAGGCTTCCGTGTTGGCCCGGTTGATCTGGTCCAGCTTGGCCAAACCTTCGGTGGTGCTGGCCAGCCCGTCCATCCCCTCGGACTGGGCCTGCAGGAACTTGTCCGTGGCGCACCGGATCTGCGGCAACGAAGCACCGGCGCCCCGGGTGTCCACGCCGACGATGTCGTAATCGGCCAACGAGTTCCGGTACTGGCCGGCCCATTGTCCGGTGAATGGCAAAGACGGCTGCCCCGGCCCGCCCGCATTTCCGAACAATGCGTGCTTGGGCTTGCCGTCCGCGCCCAGGCCGGTGGAGGCTTTGGCCACGGCGATCGCTGCGGTCGGCCCGGAGGGGTTTTTGTAGTCGACCGGCACGATCACGTAAGCGCAGCTGGCAGCCAATCCTTTGGACGGGTCGCGTTGCGCCAAATAATCGATCCAGCCCCGGAAGTTCGAAGCATCGAAGGGGGTGCAGGAACCCCAGGAGACCTTTTGCGCGTAAAACTCGTCGAGCCCGGCCGGCACCGCACCGGTGCTCGTGCCGCCGCTGACCGGACGGGTGAACTTGAAGCTCCCGGCCGAACCGGGCACAGCGAACTGCTGCGCACTGTCCGGGAGGCCTTGATCGGCCGGCATCTTTTCGCCCTGGATTATCGGATCACTCGGGTCCAGTGGCAACCGCCGACCGGCATCCGCAGTCTTCCCCGGAGCCGTGGTTTTCGAGGACGCGGAGGCTCCGGGAGCCCAGGTGGCTATCGATTGGCGGGACAGCAGTCCTTCTGCGCTGAGCGCCTGGGGCAGGGCCGGGCGCGCTGCCGGGGCCGTCGCAGTGGGCGCGCCCGGACCGGCGACTGCGGCGCCCGCTCCGGACAGCACACTGGCGGACAGGATGACTAAACCGATCAAGCTCGCCGGCGCAGTCTTTTTCAAGATCTTGCTCAAGAACGCTCCCCTTGGTTGTGCCCGGGCTGACGACGGCGATTGCCTGGTTGAGCCCGCGACATGGTCGCAAATGATGGTGGAATCGATTTCAAACGCCAGAAGAACAACCGGCGAAGATTCCGAAGCACGATGATTCCGTGTTCCAGGTCACAGGTCAATGGCTTTACACATTATTAACAAGAACGGATCGCATCGAGCCCGCTCGGCCACCCGGCCAGGTCCGCTGTATCATCATTGAACTACGTTCAATGAGTTCGATCCGCACCATCCGTTGCCGGCCGCGAACCGGCAAACCGGGAATCAGCGATTCCCGGCCAGCCAGCCCAGGAGTCCCCTTGACGCAGCATCCGACCCCGCTCAGCACTCCGGCCCGTACCGCGGTCGCCGGCCGATCGGTCCGCCGTCGCTGGGGCGCCCAGGACCTGTCGCTGATCGCGGTCTTCGCCGCCCTGCTGGTAGTCGCCGCGGTGGTGCCGCCGCTGCAGATCGGAAACGTGCTCAGCGTGCCCCTGACGCTGCAGACCTTGATCATCACACTGACCGGGTTGCTCCTGGGCGCCGGCCGCGCCTTCGCCGCCGTCGGCCTCTACACCCTGCTGGGCCTGCTCGGCCTGCCGATCTTTTCCGGATTCCGCGGCGGCCTGGCGATCCTGGCCGGCCCGAGCGCCGGCTACATCCTGAGCTTCCCGTTGGCTGCGGCGCTGGTCGGGCTGCTCGCCGGAATCGTCATCCGGCGGAATCTGCGGGCCCGGGCGCTCTGGCTCGGCATTGCCGGCATTGCCGGCCTGCTGCTCAACCACGCGCTCGGCATCGTCGGTATGATGCTCAACGGCAAGCTCGGCCTGACCGCGGCGATCACTGCCGATGCGGTCTTCATCCCGGGCGACCTGGTGAAAATCGCGCTCGCGGTGCTGCTCGCGTTGAGCCTGCACCGGGCATTCCCCCAGCTGCTGCGGAACCGCTGAATGCCGATCGAATTCAGCGCGGCGACCGTCCACGTACCGGCCGCTGATGCGGCGGCGGACCTGGAGCTGCTGGCCCCGACTTCGCTGCACCTGACCGAAAACCGGATCGCGGTGATCGGCGCGAACGGCTCTGGCAAGTCGACGCTGCTCCGGTTGGTCAATGGCCTGGTCCGGCCCAGCGCCGGTTCAGTCACGGTCAACGGTCTGGACACCGCCAAGGACGGACCCGCGGTTCGCCGCTCGGTGGGGTTCATGTTCACCGACCCGCTCTCGCAATTGGTCATGCCCACACCTCTGGAGGACGTCGAGCTTTCCCTGCGACGGCAATACCCGGACCGGACGGCCCGACGGGCGGCCGCCGAATCCTGGCTGGCGCGGTTCGGTTTGCTCGGGCTTGCCGGCAACAGCGTCTATTCGCTCTCCGGCGGCGAACGCCAGCTGGTCGCCCTGACCAGCGTCCTGGCCGTGCGGCCGGAGGTGCTGGTCCTGGACGAACCGACGACGCTGCTGGACCTGGCCAACACGCACCGGCTTCGGCAGCTGCTCGGCGGCCTGGATCAACAAATTGTCTTCGCGACCCATGACTTGGACTTCGCTGCCGGTGCCGACCGGCTTTTGTGGGTGGACCGGGGAAGCATCGCCTTCGACGGCGCCCCCGGGCCGGGCATCGAACGCTACCGCGAACTGGCCGGTTCTGAGATTTGGCCGCGGCAGGAGTCCTGAATGCGAGGGCACAGTTTTCTGATCGGGCAGTACCAGGCGGGAAACTCCTGGCTGCACCGGACCCCGTATCTGGTCAAACTGCTGGGCATGGCCGCCGTCGGCGCGCTTTGTTACCTGCTCCCGCTGCTCTGGCCGCCCGGCTGGTTGCCAGTGTTGCTGTTGCTTGCCGGTTTGGTGGCCTGCTACCCGCTGGCCGGACTGTCCTGGCGCAGCCTTATGGGCTCGCTGAAGCTGCTTTGGCCGGTCTTGGTTTTCCTGGCCGGATACCAGTTCTGGAGCAAAGGCTGGACCGAAGGCTGGCCCGTCGCGGTGAACCTCGTCGCGGTCTTGCTCAGCTGCGTCTACGCGGCCGGCCTGCTCAGCCTCAGCACCCCGGTGCAGGAAGTTCTCGACGGCTTGGCTGCGCTGGTCCGGCCACTGCGACCGCTCGGCGTGGACGATGAGAAGTTCGCGCTCACCGTGAGCATCATGTTCCGCAGCATCCCCTACCTCTTGGGCTCCTATGCCGACGTCCACGACGCTGCCAAGGCCCGTGGCCTGGAGCGCTCGATCCGTGCCCATGTGCTGCCTACCGTGATCGCCACGGTGGGCTTGGCGCAATCCACCGGCGAAGCGCTCGCCGCCCGCGGCTTGGGCGACTAGCGGCTTGGGCGACTAGCTGCTCGGCTGACCGGCGTCCCCCGCGTTCAGCGCTTCCCAGCACCAGCGCGTGGCCAGCCCGAGGCCGCCGGCAATGCTGATCGCGGCGATCGACTCCGTTCCCGGTCCGCGTTCGGCTGACTGTCCGAACAGGCGCAGCACCTGCAGGGCACCGGAAGCAGCATAGGGGTGGCCGAGCGCCAAAGCCCCGCCACTGAGGTTGAGCTGCTGCTCGGGCACACCGAGCAGATCTGCACAGGCGAGCACCTGGGCGGCGAAGGCTTCGGTGATTTCGATCAATCCCGCAGCCCGAACACCACCCAGTTTCCGGATCGCCTCCGCGGCTCCGATTCCGGGGAGATTCGGATCCACTCCCGCGGCTGCCGCGGAGCGGAACACCAATCCGCCGGCGTAGCCCAGCGCTTCAGCCCGACGCCGGGAAAGCACCAACAAGGCCACTGCCCCGTCGGCGTCCTGACAGGAATTGCCCGCGGTCACGGTGCCGCCTGGGACGAACGCGGCGGGGAATCGGGCCAGCACCGAAGCCGTCATCCGGCCGCGTGGGCATTCGTCTGCCGCCGGACCCGAAATCTCGGCACGGAATCCGGCGGCCGAGGCCGCGGCGAGCTGATGGCTGCGCAAGGCGAAGGTGTCCTGACGTTCCCGGCTGATGCCGAAGGCCCCGGCGACATTCTCCGCACCGACGCCCATGTCCGGATCACCCAGTTCGGCGGGCGCGAACCGGGCCCGGTCGAAGAATTCCAAGCTGCCGTCCGCGCGCCGGTTCGCCCTGGCCGGAGCCGTGCTGATGCTCTCGACGCCACCGGCCAGATACGCGGATCCGGCGCCGGCTTGGATCAGCCGGCAGGCCTGGATCACCGCTTCGAGTCCGGAGCCGCATTGCCGGTCTACGGTCACGCCCGGAACCTGGACCGGCAGTCCGGCGCGCAGGCTCGCCAGCCGGGCCAGGTTCCCGCCCCCGCCCACGGCATTGCCGATCAGCACGTCATCCGGGGCACCGGGCAATGCCGCGGCCAGTTCAGTGAGCAACGGGGCCAGCAGTTCGGCTGCGCCCAATCCCGCGTGCAGGCCACCGACCCGGCCGAATGCGGTGCGCCGGGCTGCAACGACGACCGCGGTCCGGTCAGCCGATTCGCCGGACACGCTGGTCTCCCCGGGCGATCCATTCCGCGAACTGCGCCCGGTTGAGCTTTCCGGAGGATCCGAGCGGCAGTTCCCGCAGTTCGAAGAACAAGCCGGGGATCTTGTATTCGGCCAGGACCCCG